>JBGSJG010000005.1:0-79765 GCA_041742135.1 Patescibacteria group bacterium
TCTATTTGTATTAGTAAAAGATATACAGTAAAAGTATGTATGCTGTATATTCTCAGGTAATAGTTTGACCAGATATTCTAAAGTCCTTCCCGTTGTAATGGCATCATCAAAAATATAAGCGGATCTAAATTCACTCAACCCTTCTTCTTCTAGCCTCTCACCTCTACTTTTTTGGCTATCCGGTTCCATGTATAATATGTTACCGCCACAGCTCGGAAGGTTCAAGACGATTGGAAACGGATACAAGAATTAAGTGTTGCGAAACAACATGTTCTGCCAGTAGTACTCTTGTGTTTTTGTCGACACTAAGGAATACTGAATCGTGAGGCAAAAAGGTTTTGTTCCCATTATTATTATCCTTATAGTTCTTATTGGGGTCGGTGGGTCATTCTATTTAGGAACAAGGGTCAACAAAACCTCATTTACAACTGGCACAATTTCATCACCAATTCCGTCAAGTGTGCCTGAAATTGAATCAACAATCTCCGTAGACCCTGTCACTGGTCAGAAGCTATATACAAACATTTCACAAGGATTCAGCTTTGAGTATCCAAATAATTTTTACATAAGCAACCTTATTCCGCCGCACGACCCGCAAACTTTTATATCGGGCGATAACGAAGATGCTCTTAATCGGAGATTTATGACAATCACTTCGAACTACTTACAACATCTCGGAAATAATCAATCTCAAAAAGATTTTGCAATGGAATTAATAAAACTTAAAATTGGAGAGTCTTATACTTACGAATCGGCACTTAATTATTTTGAAACTGCTACAAGATTGCCAGACCAAAACATTGGGGGATTTAAAGCACTCGTTTTTGAGATTCCTAAACCCTGGGAAATGGACGGCCCATACAGAAAAATATTTGTTCCACAAGGTTCTGACTACTTGTTAATTGACTACACAAACTCAAATTTTAAAGGACACTCAATTGATTATTTGGAAGGTTTTGGCCAAATTCTTTCCACATTTACATTTACACAATAAATTCCAATGCTTAGCTAAGCAAAAGTAATGCCTTACTTTGTCTACATCCTCAAAACTTCTTCCAACACACTCTACATTGGCCAGACGAATAATCTGGAAAAACGCATGGAGGAGCATAAAAGCCATGGCGCGCGATCTGCAAAATATATGCGGTACTTTAGCTCTTTTGAGTTGGTTTACCATGAAACATACGAAACAAGGCGTGAAGCAATATTGCGAGAAATTGAGCTTAAAAAGTGGCCAAAAGCCCGCAAAGAAGCTCTTTTTGCCTGATTTATTTGCTATTGCAGCTCGCAGGCCCTATACTTCAGTCTGATATGGGAGACTTTAGAAGAAACGACAGATCAAGCGACCGAGGCGGAAGAGATTTTCCAAGACGCGATTTTGGAAGACGTGATTTTGGGCGCCGTGACGATCGTGGCGGAGATCGCCAAATGTTTGATGCAGTATGCAGCAACTGTGGCAAAGATTGCCAAGTACCTTTCAAACCCACAAGTGGCAAACCAATATTTTGTAGCGAATGTTTTGACAAACAAGGTGGGCATGATCGTGGCCCACGAGAGCGCAGTTTTGGAAGACCAGAGAGAAGCTTTGACAGACCACGCCCAAGCGGTGGAGAAAGCCGAGGTCCGAGTGATCTTTCTGTAAAGATTGAGGCTTTAAGCACCAAGTTGGATACAATAATTAATTTATTGTCAGTAAAAGAAGCACCAGCTGTTGAAGTAGCTCCAGTTGTCAAAGTTGCTCCTAAAAAAACTTCAAAAGCCAAGGCCAAAAAGACAGCTTAGGCACCGATTTATTCTTCATAGATTTCACAAAAGCATTTTTGTTGAGCATAAAGCCCAATCTTAAAATTTTAGTGAGATTCAGTTTTAGCGCGTCTGAAAGCGTAAAAAAAGCTATGCCTTGCCCTTCTCCTGGACCATGTTTAAATTTTTTGGCCTCTTTATCATCCACGAAACATACATATAGCCATGTAGTACTTTTGGGCTTAGTATATTTATCAATATATTTTATTGATTTAGGGATATAGGAAACTTCTTCGGAAAGCTCCCGCTTTAGTGCCACCAGAGGAGTTTCTCCTGCTTCAATAATGCCGCCGGGAAGACCCCAGCGATCAGGATTGGGAATAGTTGGAATATCATCTCGGTGGAAAAGAAGAACCTTGTCACCCCAAAAAATAAAAGCTGCTGCAGCATTTGCCACGGGCTAATTATATCCTTTATTTGCCAAGCAAAGTTCTTAATTGGTGTTGAACTGTGGCTTGTTCTTGTCTCTTTGCAACCTCAGCCGCGACAGCTCTTCTTTGGGTGCAAAAAAAGGGGATAATAGGGGTAGAACCTCGCGCTAAGGTCTCGATTTCTTTCTCTGGTTTGCAGTACGCGGTTTGGCTGTAGAGGTAAAATCTCTAAAAGTGCAATAGGCCGCCCCAGGATGAGGACATTCTTTAGGAGGCATAGTTAAGACTAAGAAGTGTAGCGGTCTATGTATGTAATCCAAAGCGCAAAAGCGCGGAAATGCCCTCTATTTAAACATAGAGAACATTTCCTTTTCGTATCCCGGACGGATCCAGGATTCCGATTTTTTATAAAGAAGATGTTTTTTGAGTGTATTGACGTGGATTAACTTAACCTCATCCACTTCGTCCTCTTCTCGGACGATTTCGTGGATTTCGGCTTTAAGTTTGCAGTGAAAAACTCCGCGATATTCGCGGGATTCGTGATCTTTGTAGATTTTGACCAAAGTCAAATCATCTACTGAAATATCCAAGCCTGTTTCTTCGCGAACTTCGCGAACAGCCCCTGAATAATAATTGTCATCTGGGCCAATATGTCCAGCGACTGTTACCTCCCAAAGCCCTGCACCGCGGTCTTTTTTCAAAGATCGCTTTTGGCACAAGATTTGTTTCTTTTCATTTACTAGCCACACATGCACAGTGCGTCTGAACACGCCTTTTTTAAAAGCTTCGTGCCTAGGCATTGGTGTAATGGCTTCGTTGAATTCATCAACGACGTATAATAATTCGTTACTATTTACTATTTTGAATCACCTCCTCACAAATGTGAGTTTGAAGATAATCTATTTTCTACAAGTTCACTTGCAGTTATTATCTTAACTTTTTGTTATGCAGGTATTGTATCATACAAGTTGTATGAATCCAATTAATTTAGGAAACTTGGGTATTGCCTTTGTCGCTGGGTTTTTAACATTCTTCGCAGGATGCTTGGCGCCTGTTGCCCCTGTTTACATTAGTTTTTTGGCGGGGAGCCAGTCAGGTAAAATTGATTCCAATAATCGCGGGAGATTTTTATTTAACTCTCTGCTTTTTACTGCAGGCTTTTTGTCCGTATTTTTAATCCTTGGGCTTTCGGTGCATACGTTGGTGTTAAGCCTTGCAGGGTATAGAGTAATTGTTTCGCAGATTTCAGGAGTAATACTAATCGTCTTGGGACTAGTTTTTGGTGGGTTTGTGAATATTCCGCTATTGACCCATGAGCACGCTTTCAAAAAAACCGCGGGCGTGAGCGCGTTTGGTTTAGGAGCGTTGTTTGGCTTCACTTGGACGCCGTGCATTGGGCCTGCGTTAGCTGCGATCTTGTTTTGGGTAGGCTCGTCTTCAAATTATTTGTCCGGTGCACTTCTTTTAGTTCTTTATTCGCTGGGCCTGGGTCTGCCATTTGTTTTAATTGGTCTTAGTTTTGGAAAACTATGGCCGCTTGCTAAAAGGCTTAATCGATATTCTGTACAAATTACTAAAATTGCCGGAATAGTAATGATAGTTTTTGGAGTGTTACTGCTGACTAATAACTATGCCAAAGTTTCGGGCTATTTGATGCAAAGCTTCGGAAGCCCAGCAACTGTTTTGGAGTTTCAGTAAAGTTTTTTATTCTTGAAGGGAATTAGTGCAAAAATTACCGCCTGTTCATAAAAACTTGTGCGAGTTATCACGTCGCCGGTTAAAATTCCTACTGCACCGTTTTGTCGTTTGCTGTTTTTAATTCCAAAGACAATGTCGTCGGCGTCGCCTAGCTCTTGCCCTTCACGAATTAGCTCGGCCACTTTGTGCGGCAAGAAGAAAGTCCCTGTTTTGCTTTTTCCGATTGTGCCCTCATTTGATTTGATAACTATCCAGGCAAAGGCATACATTTCGCCATTTTTTTCTTCAATACCTCCCTCTATTCCTACCCAATAGTCCGCGCCTGGAGCGATTTTTGATAAGTTATTGACCCTGTTAGTTGCCCCTGTTAGGGTTTCGTTATCGCTTTTCGGTTGGTCAGAAACATCTGAAGATGTAGGAATACCTTCGAATGTGAATTGTTCATCGGAAAACATTCTTTCAAACCCAAGCTTGGTTGTGGTGATTTTTACAGGATTTTGGGAAGCGATAATTACTTTTTTGATCACGAAGCCAGTTTATCATAAACAAGAAACGTGTATAATCGTGCTTGTAATGACAAAAAATAAGACGCCTGAAAAACCAGTCGATCACATTGAAATTGATTTTGATAAAACTCCGATTTTATACACAGACAACGTAAACATAACAAGCAATAAAAGTGGGGTGGTGTTAAACGTCATGCAGCGGTTTCGTAACACCAATCATCTTCAGGTTGTGGCCAGAGTTGGGATGAGCAGGGAGCATGCCAAAAATTTTGTCGAGAAAATGGGGAGACTTCTAATCATGACTTCGGAAAACTCAGGTAATTCAAAAGATTTAAATTAATGAAATCTGCCTGCAGTTTCTACTCCACAATAAGTGTACCTACCATGCCATTTGCTCTATGGCTTCCCACGCTGCAATAAAACTCGTATTCACCGGGCTCGGTTGGTGTAAAAGAGAAAGTGGTTGATTTTCCTCCTTCGATCACATCACTTTTGACATCCAGCTCGTCAATAACAAAGTCGTGCATCATGTCGACACTATTGAGAGTGATTGTTACGACTTCGCCTGCCTTAACACGAATTTCGTTGGGCTTGTAGTAAAAAGAACCACCTTCAACGTCAATTATGGTAGTTTCTTCAATTCCACCGGCGGGATTAAGTGATGGTGTGGCTTCTGATTGCTGGTCGTTATTCGGCGACATGGTTTCGTCGCTTTCTCCTAAATTATTACTTCTTCCCATTCCCAAAAAGACGACTAACCCGATAATCGCGAGCATTACAACCGCACCGATGACCATAATCGGATTCATATTGTTTGATTGTTTTTCGGTAGTTTGTTGATTTTCTTCCAAAATTATCACCTCTCTTTGCGCTTGTACTTTTTACAGTTTTATTTAAAATTTGTCAAAAAGAATCCCGGGAGCGACCCGGGACTCTTTATGCTTTGAAAAGCTTTTAATTAAGCCTTTCGTGAAACTCGAATCCCTCTTTAAAGCCCTTGCCAAATCCTCTTCCAAATTCCATAAAAGGAAGATCGATGCTTTGACTTTGGGCCCAAGCTCTAAGCTCTGTGTGCCAAGCATCCATTTTGGCTTTTCGCTCCTGGCCTGTTAGGTCGCGAAATTCGTCCATTTTTGCCTGCATTTCCTCATGCTTGTCGAGTATTGCCTGCTTCTGTGCTTCCGTTATCTTGCCGTTTGTTACGGCTTCGGAAAGTCTGTCTTCGAAGTTGGTCAGCATTTCAGCATGATGATTTGCCCGTTCTTCTTCAAATACTGCTTCTACTTCTTCTACGTTAAGACCAAATCTCTCGGCCAATTTCTGAACCACCGGAGGATAGCTGGTCATCTCCTCAGCTGAAACTCTGGAAATGCCCAGGGCTCCAACTGCCAAAGCGCCTGTCAAAAGCAGTGTTGGTAAAATTATTCTTTTTATAGTTCTCACCCCCTTACATTCTTAATATAAAACTCCAATCTGAAGAATTGCTTAAAATCACGCTGGAAGAGTGATGCTAAAAGTGGTGCCAATCCCAATCTTACTTTTTACCTGAATTTCTCCGTGATGTCCCTCGACAATTTCGCGTGCGATGGCAAGTCCAAGGCCAAACCCTTCAGAGGTGTTTTTACTTCGAGAGGTATCGGCTCTATAGAATCTGTCAAATAGATGTGGAATATCGGCTTTGGCAATGCCTATTCCTTGGTCGGCGATCTCTACAGTTACTTTGTGTCTACTCCGAGAGCTTGTAATTTTTACAACAGATTTTTCGGGACTATATTTTATTGCGTTATCCAGAAGAATGGTAAAAAGTTCAGTCAATGACTGCCTGTCTCCGGAGAGCTTGATGTTGCCAGTTTTATCACTAATTTTTATATCCTTTTTTCTGGCGAGAAAAGACATCTTCTTGATTGCTTCCCCCAGAGTGTCGTTAAAATCAGTTTTGGTATGCGCCACATCAAGATTCTGAGAATAACGATTAAGCTTCATTAAGTTCTCTGACAAAGTCGTTAAGCTGACTACATCTTCGAGGTTACTTTTGAGTAGTTTTTTAGCTGCTGCAAGATTTAATTTTTTGTCACGAAGTGCAACTTCAAGTTCTGTCCGAAGAGACGTGAGTGGAGTTTTAAGCTCGTGGCTAGCATCCGCTGTGAATCTTTTTTGCTCTTCAAGCGACGCTTCAATAGGAGAAAGCGTTTTTCCTGCTAAGATCCAGGCCGCAACTCCTGAAGCCGCAATGATAATGCCATTGATTACAATAAGTCTCATAACCACATAATTTTTTGCACGGTCCAAGTCGCGATTTAAAAGTTTAAGCGCAAGTCCTTTTGGGAGAAGAGTGTCGTTTTGCGTGCGAAGACGCGTTTCTGCCATGCTAAAACTCTTTTGAATTTCACCCGAGACTCCTTGGTAGATAATTAAACTAAAGCTACCAGCAACAATCGCAACCAGAGCGATGTACCAAAACGTCAGTCTCAGTCTTGCACTTGTGAAGCGTGTCATTTCTTAACTCCCATTTTATAACCGAATCCGCGGACTGTATGAATGAGTTTTGAAGATCGAGGGAAAGCGGCATCAATTTTTTTGCGAAGGTAGCCCACGTAAACTTCAACGGTGTTGGGCAAAATGTCAGCTTCATAGTCCCAGATGTGACTGATTATCTGATCTTTGTTTAAAATTGTATTTGGGTGAAGCATTAGATACTCAAGTAGCGCAAATTCTTTTCGTGAAAGAGCTATATTTTTTCCTGCTCGCTGTACTACGTAACTGTTTGTATCGATGGTTAAGTCAGCAAGAGAAAGTTTGTGACCAATTGTATTTTTAGGTCTTCTGGTTAAAGCTTTGATGCGTGCAAGAAGTTCTGAAAAAGCGAATGGCTTAGCAAGATAATCATCAGCCCCTGAGTTAAGGCCGATAACGCGATCCTCCACTTCACCTTTTGCAGTAAGCATGAGTATGGGTGTATGAATGTTTTCTTTTCGCAGGTTTTTGCAAACGGTGACGCCATCCAAAACGGGCAACATGAGGTCTAAAATTATTACAGAGTAATCTTCGCTTGCGGCCAAATCAAAGCCTTCTTGGCCGTCAAATGCCAAATCCACCGCGTAGTTTTCCTGGGTGAGCCCTTTTTTTAAAGCAGTCGCAATCTTATGTTCATCTTCAACAATAAGTATCCGCATTTATGGCAATATTGTATCATTTGGCTGAGAATTAGCTGAGTTTGGTGTTTTCTAGTACAATACGTTTATGAATCAGACAATACAAACACTTAAAGGTTTTCGCGATTTTTTGCCTTCGCAAAAAAGGCAGCGGGATTTTGTGGCAAAAAAAATCAAAGAAACATTTGAGCTTTTTGGTTTTGAGCCTTTGGAAACGCCAACTTTGGAGTATGCGGATTTATTGTTGGGAAAGTATGGGGACGAGGCCGACAAGTTGGTATATACATTTACTGATCGGGGAGAGCGAGAGGTTGGCCTCCGTTATGACCAAACGGTTCCTACGGCGCGAGTCCTGGCGCAGTATAAAAATGAACTGCCGAAATTTTTTAGACGTTACCAGATGCAAAATGTCTTTCGCGCCGACAAGCCGCAAAAGGGTCGATTCCGTGAATTTTCCCAGTGCGATATTGATATTTTTGGAACAAAAAGCGAGATTGCTGATGCTGAAATATTAGCAACTACTTATTTCACTTACAAAAACATTGGGTTTTCCAACATTAAAATTTTAATTAACAGTCGTGAAGTACTTCTGGCGACACTTTCGCCATTTGCCAGTTCAAACGTTAATGTAAATTCAATAATTCAAACTGTAGACAAAATGGACAAACTTCCCGAAGAGAAAATTATTCAAGAGTTGGCATCAAAGGGTGTCGATAACCCGAACGGTGTTTTGGAGGCTTTAAAAAACGCTGGACCTGATGCCAATTTGTTTGAGATAATGCGCATTGCTGAGAAGATTGGATTATCTGATTCTTTGACTTTCGACCCCTTCATTGCACGAGGCTTAGATTATTACACTGGCATGATTTTTGAAGTAAGGATTCCAGGCTATGAAGTTGGCTCTGTTGGTGGAGGCGGTAGATATGACAATTTAATTCGCGATTTGTCTGGCGTTGACATGCCAGCTGTTGGAATGGCTTTTGGTTTCGACAGAACCGTGGAAGCAGCGCAAGAGGCTGGTTTAGTAGATAAAAGTAGCAATCCTTGCAAGGTGTTAGTTACAGTCTTTTCTGAAGAACTTCTTGATAAATCAGCCGAAGTGCTGCGTCAACTGCGTGAAGCTGGAGTGTCCTCAATAATTTATCCAGAAGTAGAGAAAATTGGCAAGCAAATTGGCTACGCAGACCAAAACTCGATTCCCTATGTTGTAATTATCGGTGAAAAAGAAGCGGGGCAAGATAAAGTTACGCTTAAGAACATGCAAACGGCAGAGGAGAAACTACTTACAACTAATGATTTTATTCAACAAGTTTCAGGTTAATAAAGAAACAATCTTCAAACTGTTTTTTGCGCTGGGCATTATTTTGATTATTTATTTAGTTGGTAAACAGATTAGCCCAGATACGATTAAACTTTGGACTCAAAAAGCCGGAGTTTTTGGGCCAGCAGTTATATTTACCATCTCGATCTTGACTGCTGTAATTGCCCCTTTGAGTGGGACACCATTGATGCTTGTCGGCTTCACACTATACGGTCCCGAAATCGTGTTTTTATTTACCTTTTCTGGATTAATAAGTGCCGGAATCAATTTCTTCATCGCGAAGAAGTTGGGTAGGCCATACATAGAAAAGCTTGTGGGTAAGGCTAATATTGCAAAAGTCGACGAGCTCACACAAAGCCACGGAATCACGAGCTTGGCAATTCTTAGAATATTTCTGGGTGGATTAAACGATTTTATTTCGTACGCAATGGGCTTAACTAACATGAAGTTTAAAACCTACTATGTTGTCACTGCTGTAAGTTTTATTCCGGGAACAATGTTTTGGTATTTTATAGCACTAAATTCAAGCTCAACGTTGGCATTTTTGATTTGGAGTATAATTTTTACTACCGCCTTGGGTTTTGTCTTCGCAATTTTAAGAATGGCAAGAAAGCTTGCTAAGCGAACGCAAAGTCTGTAAAGTAGTTTTTACATATGGATCCAGCAAAACCTGAAGAAAAAATAGAAGAGGCCGAAGTTGTCGAGTCGACGGGGGAAGTGAATGAAGATGTGATGAGTCTTTTGGATATTCAAGATGCAATAAACAGCAGACTTGAACAGCTTAAAAATTTTCAAGACGACATAAAACCTCATAAAGAGATGTTGGAATCAATTTTTGAAAACGATGAAGACTATATTGATAAAAATGAAATTGCAAAAAAGGCCAGCAAAAATAAATCAGAGGCAAAGGCAAGGGTTTTAAGACAACCGCAGGCCGCTGATTTAAATCAAAAAATTGAGGAGCTTAAAAATGAAGCGAAAGAGATTCAAGAAGGACTTTCTTATTACCTTCGCGAATATCAAAGGCTCACAGGTGCTAATGAATTTGAAAGTGCGGATGGCGAACTTCGGCAAATTGTGTTTATTGCAAAGTTAGTCCGAAAAACCAGTTTGAACGACTGAGGTTTTGATGTACAATAGCTTCAAATGAAAGTATTTGGCCATAAGTCTCCAGACACCGATGCGGTATGTGCTTCAATTGCTTATGCATGGTACTTAACACAAAAAGGTCAGACTGCTGATGCTTTTGTTTTGGGTAAACTCAACCGTGAAACGGACTTTGTTCTTAAAACCGCAAAAGTTTCGGTGCCGAGTCTTTTAGAAGCACTTACCGAGGAAGATGAAGTTGCTATAGTGGATACAAATAATCCAGAAGAGTTGCCGGAGGGAATTGGCAAAGCAAAAATTTTATCCATCGTTGATCACCACAAACTTGCGGGGCTTACCACAGAGTCTCCTTTGGAGATTTACATGAAACCTGTGGGGTGCACATCGACTTTGATTTATCAGCTAATGCAAAACGACGGAATTCTTCCATCAGGTGAAATTGCAAATCTTATGGTTTCTGCAATTTTGTCAGACACATTGAAATTTACCAGTCCTACTACAACCGAGGAAGATAAAAAAGCAGCCGAAGATTTAGCTCAAATTGCACAAATAAATATTGACAAGCATGTAGAAGCCATGTTTGAGGCAAAAAGTGATTTATCTGGTATGAGTGCTCGAGATATTTTACTTATGGATAGCAAAGTTTTTGATTTCGGAAACAAAAAGGTGAGAATTTCGAGCCTAGAAACAACCAAGCCTGAAAACGCAAAGGCGATGGTGTCTGGAATGGTGTCTGAAATGGAGAAAATCCGGGAAGAAGAAAACCTTCACAACGTATTTTTCTTTATCGTAGATATTCTGACGAGCTCTTCCGTGCTTTTGGTTTCAAACGACGAAGCCCGCGAGCTGGCCAAAAAAGCTTTCGCAAAAGATTTTGAAGGGGAATTTATGAGCCTTCCAGGTGTGGTTTCTCGCAAAAAACAAATGGCTCCTGCGCTCGAAAAAGTAGTATCCTAAAGGGTGCTCTATCTTCTTGTTTTTTTACAACTTCTCTTGTTACGAATGTTTTCTTCGCGAGTTAACAGCAGGCTTTTCCAAAGTGTACCAATGTGGCTTTATGTTTTGTTTTTCTTTCCCGGAACCCTGATTCATGAACTATCTCACTATTTTGCTGCGAAATTATTATTCGTTCCTGTTGGGAATTTCTCACTGTTTCCAACGCGGGGAGAGCGCGAAGTGATCTTGGGTAGTGTGGCAATTGCTAGAGTGGATACACTTCGCAGAACTCTAGTTGGAGTTGCCCCAATGTTTTTTGGTGTAGTTCTAATTTTAGCTGGCACATATTTAACTATTTCATACCGCCTATACAGTGATTGGCGCGTCGCGGCAATGCTTGGGTATTTCCTTTTTGTGATTTCAAACAGCATGTTTTCAAGCCGCCAAGATTTGAAAGGCAGCTGGCGGCTGTTTGTTTTCATTGTACTAATCGGCACATTTTTGTATTTAGCAGGGGTGAAGATAAAAATTAACATCCCGGAATATGATTTTTTGAGGACTTTGGCGGTGTATCTTCTAATCCCCATTGTATTGAATGGCTTATTGTTGCTATTGTTAGATAGAAGGTATGGAGGTGATGTAAATGGCAAAGAAAAAAGTTCAAAAGAAAACTAGTCATTGGAATCGCGAGATGGACGCAACAACAGAAAGCGTTGCGATTGGATCCGCTTTTTCAGTGTTGTTTTTACTTCTTCTAAAAAGTTTGGTTCTTGCGGTGCCTTTAGGTTTAGCGCTTGCGCTTGCCCATCACTATGGCAGGAATCATGCGAAAAAGAAGTAATTGAAATTAATGATAGTATGTTATACTTGATTTCATGGCAGCCAGAGCCAAAAAGGCAACTACTAAAAGAGTAACTAAGAGAAGAGTTGTAAAGCCTGACGCAACTTTAGAAGTTGAGGAAAAACCTAAGAAGGTTTTTGTTAGGCGGACTTTCACAACTGGTCAAAAAGCAATTTTTTTGGTATTTGTTATGGCTCTGGTTTTTGTCCTTTATAGCGTTAAAGATTTCTTCATAGCTGCAACAGTTAATGGATACCCTCTGTCCAGATTCGCAATTGTTAGCGAACTGGAAAAACAAGGCGGCCAGCAAGTCTTGGACAACTTGGTTAACGAAATGCTTATTGTGCAGGAAGCGCGAAAGGCAAACGTTAATGTTAGTGATACTGATGTGAATGCCAAAGTAGAAGAAGTTCGTGCGCAAGTCGAAGGCCAAGGGCAAAACTTGGATGAACTATTAAGTGCCCGAGCCATGAGTATGGATGATCTTAAAAAACAGCTCACGACGCAAATTTATATAGAGCAACTTTTGTCCGATAAAATTGCGACAACCGACGAGGAAATAACTGCTTTTCTAGAAACGAACAAGGACTATTTACCAGAAGGTTTAAGCGAAGATGAATATAAGAATTTGGCTCGCGAAGAGCTTAAACAACAAAAGTTATCAACCGAATTTGCAACTTGGATTGAAGGAGTTAAAGCTTCAGCAAATATTAATTACTTCGTAGAATATTAATTATTTTCGAACAAAAAGTATTGCGTTTGGAATATTTCTTCCAGGTCCCACCTTGTAGCCTCCGCTCCAAAGCGCTGTTGATCCTCCACTGTCTAGATTAAGTGCATTCTCCATTCCCATTGCGCGAAGAACTATTGCGGCTTCTGCCACTGTCGCATTGTGCACTACGCCAATATATGCTGTGCCGCCCTTGTTGGCCACAAAACTTCTTCCAGATTTACTACCCTTTTTAGGGTCCCCGTCCCCGCCGAAGGTGATGTTCCCTCCTTGGATCAATAAGGGTTGGTTAGCAATCATGCCGTCAATATTTGTATCTCGGCCAACTGAAGAAGATTGGCCCACAAAGTTCATCGAACCTGAGTGGAAAACAACGACGGGAACAACACTGTAGACATTGTTGTCAGAATTAAAATAGACTTTGTCTTTATTCATAAGTAGTGTGTCAAAGCTGTTGGTTTTACCAGCACACGAAGGATACTCGGCTGGGCAAAAGTAAGAGCCGTTAATTCCGGCATATGCACCTGATCTGGAAACATATTCAGACAAAGACAATACAGGACAGTCGTTTGTGCAGGTGCCAGTAGATGCCGTGTCTACTATGACTTTTGTGCTTGCCATGTCTCCTGCAACGAGACTTACTTGATACTGTCCTATATCGGTATTTACAGCCTGGCGTGAGTAACCCGATCCTGGAGGGGCGTTGTTTACGGGGACTGAAGCGGCGATTGCAAAGCTCGCTACAATTTTCGCCTGCTCGGCAGCAATTTTGGCTTCCAGAGAATCTAATCCCTTTATTGCCTCTTCATAGTTTTGATTGGCCATAAGCACTAAAAGACTGGTGAACTCTTTGTCCAAAGTACTTGTGTCCTTTGCTGACTCGCGCAAAACAACCAGATCTTCGTATGTCGCGACTGCACTTTTATACGCTTCTTCGATGCTGGCAATTTTGTCTTTAAGCTCCAAATTAATTTTGAGTTGGTCTTGACCTTTAAGTTCGTTAAGCTGCATCAAATTCTCAGCAAGCTGGGTTTTAAGGCTATCGTTTTCGGATGTTAAATCCATCGTCAGTACTTGAAGCATTGATATTTCAGAGTCTTTGCTCCTAAGACCCAAAAGAGTTACTAGAACTATGGCGACAACTGTCGTAGCGATTCCTATAATAATTAGCTTTTTGCGCTTTTTAACAATCTTCACACTTAATATTACAGGTTATAAAGGCGGATTAACAAGAATGTGGGATTGGCTATGTAGCTTATTAAATCGTGAACTGATAAAGCGCCGTCGCCGTTTAAATCTAGGGGCAGGAGATGCCCGAAATTGATGTCTACGTTTCCCACATAAACAGTTTTAAGCCTCACCACTGAAACAAAGAATGGCTTCGAAAGGATAAATTTATATGTACGATTTGGAATTATGTTGGTTAAGGCAGGGATCGTAGCGTAGCCGTCTCTGAATGACAAGTTTTCATAGCTTGTAATAAACTCTTGGTCTTCATACAGGGAAAGGGTAGCTCTGTTGTCTGTTTGGCTTGGCCAAAATCGTGCAAATATATCAAGAGAAGGTGGAGAGGTAAGCGTGAATTTGGTCGACATCACATCGCCGATCTTGTTCTCTCCTTTTAGTAATGAGAATTTTAAAGTGTGTATTCCACGCGGCTCGTTTGTCACAAGCCTGATCCCGACTTGAGTTGTTTGCCCAGGTTCTGTCTGCTTAATATCGGCGATTTTTATATTTGACGTGTTCATCGTCGACTCGGCAGAAAGGCTAAAACCATCTCCGGCGCTCCATATAGACTGACCAGTATTTTTGATCTCGACATAAAATGAATACTCCGAATCACTCACAAGATAATCTGCAATAGTATGGGATTTAAACTCGAAAGAGTGAAGTTGCTCGGGCGTGCCTTTAATTTTAGTTAAAGCTGCAACTTTACTGAATTGAGGTCTGGGTGCTCCTGAAATGGGGTCTTTCCAAGAAAACTGATCGAAAGGCTCGCCTTTATAATTTAAGACAAAAGGGGTAATGGCGACGATATTTGGGTCAGTCCAAACGTGCTCGAAGGCATATTTGTAATTTTCCGCCGCTTCTTCGTTACTTTTTGCCCAGCCCGTCTCAGTTATGAAAATCGCAGTATCACGCGAAAGCCCGTAGTTATATAAATGTTCCAACTCCCATCGATATCCTGCGATACTTCTTTTCCCGGTATCTTGCGGGCTACCAACAAATCCCGGATTAGGATAAGAATGCGAATTGTGGCCGTCAAAAATTGTGAAGATATAATTATCCTCTTTGTGCATGCCACTAAAGAACGCACTTGCATCCATTGTGCCCGCGGTGTTACTTGCAGCTAGGTCAAGGGCTCCCGGAAGAACGAAAAATTCAGAGGAAAATTTTTTAAGAGTTTCAAGGTAGCCTCTGGCGATTTTGGCATATCCTGCAGGGTCGATAGTGCCACCCCATTCTTTTGCATGATTTGGCTCGTTAAAAAGCACTACATATCGGTTTTTGACAGGCCAATTAAGTGAGTTTAAAAACCCGGCCCAATTTACGGCTTCTTCTTGGCTGGGTGCTTCCCAATAGTTTTGGCTCATTTTTGTAGCCAAGCGCACAATTGGGATAAGCTTGAGTCTTCGCACTTGGTCCATCACGTTTTGCCACCTTGCCACGTCGCGTTCGTCTTCGCGAATCACGATAGTCACGTAGCCCCACTCACCACCCTCTGAATTAACAAGCCCTGCAGCTTCTGACAGATCACTCTCATCGATTATGTGAATGCCAAATTTATTGTTCGGGGCTTGCGCATTTACGGCGGATGCACCAAAGCACAAAAGGCACGTGACCAAAATCACAAACCCGTAGACATATTTTTTCATTTCGTATAACATTATACTGTGTTTAAGCTACCTCCACTCGCATATAAATATAACGCCCTTGAGCCATATATTGATGCTGCCACGATGGAGATTCACCACACCAAACACCATCAGGCTTATATTGATAAACTCAACGCCGCTTTAGAAAGCCACCCAGAACTTGAAGGAAAGACAATCGAGGCTCTTTTGGGTGACATTGGTAAAGTTCCAGAAGATATTCGGCAAGCTGTCATTAATCACGGCGGTGGGCACGCAAACCATTCCTTTTTTTGGAATATTCTTATCCCAAATGCTCCACCTAAGCCTGAAGGCGCGCTTTTTGCGAGCATAGAAAGTACCTTTGGAAGCTTTGATGAATTTAAAAAACAGTTTACCGATAAAGCGATGGGGGTATTTGGGAGCGGTTGGGCTTGGCTGATTTTGGACAAGGAGGGGAAGTTGGCATTAAAAAGGTATTCTTTCCAAAACAGTCCGCTTATGTATGGGGTTTCACCTATTCTTGGCCTAGATGTTTGGGAGCATGCATATTATCTGAAATACCAAAATAGGCGGGCAGAGTACGTCGAAGCTTTCTGGCATATAATAAACTGGCATGAAGTTGAAAAAATTTACACCGTTTCTTCTGGGGGCAATTCTACTTCTTAGCCTTTTTCTAAGAACTTATAAGCTTTCTGAAAATTTACACTTTACAGGCGATGAAGGCCGCGACGCCTTGATTGCTTTAGATATCGCTAACGGCAACAATTTGCCGATATTGGGACCTTCTATGAGTGTGGGGAGCTTGAGCCTTGGGCCACTTTATTATTATTTGATAGCTCCTTTTGCGCTCATTGATGCAAATAATCCAGTTTTTTTGGCGGTGCCTGTGATATTTTTCTCCGTTGCGACCAGTGCACTGCTATATTTTGTAACTCAAGCCTTAACAAAAAGTAGGACGGCTGGTCTGATCGCTGCCTTGTTTTATGCAATTGCCCCTTGGAGCGTGGTTTATGGAAGGTTTTCTTGGAATCCAAACATTATGCCCTTTTTTAGTCTCTTGTATTTTTACTCACTGTGGAAAGCACTCTTTCAAAAGCGCAGTAAATGGTTTTTGTTGGCTGCTTTAAGTTTTGGAGTTATGGTGCAATCGCATTACGCGAGCCTTTTGGTGGTACCCTTAACACTTATTATTTTTTGGAGAAAACGCGTCTTTGTGGTTTCTAATATTAAGTATGTATTTATTGGATTATTAGTACTTGCCGCAATGCTCTCTCCTTTGATTTATTACGATCTCTCTCGCAATTTTAGGAACCTAAAAGGATTGATTGGTATTTTTTCAGGCACCTCGGGAGCTGGTTTCGAAGCTCATTACTTTGAGATGTTTTGGCCATTTATATTTATTCTTTTTGGCTATTTCGTTTCGATAATTGTGAAGGCCAAACGGAGTGTTGGACTTTTCTTAACTTTATTTCTCGCATTTTTTGCCCTTTACTCTACGACACTTGCTATAACTGGCAAACAAGAACCCAGTGTTTCTGGGATAAATCAAGTTATTGACCTTGTGGAAGAGGAGTCGCAGGGGAAACGGTTTAACTTTGCTGTGCTTTCAGATGTTAATCGCGAGGATTCCTATAAATATTTTTTCAGGGAAAAGGGCTTGCCTGTATATTTTAGTACTGCAACTGAGCAGCTTTTTGTGGTTTGCGAAGGGGATATTAACTGCTCCGTGCATGGCCACCCCAAATATGAAATCGCAATTTTTGATGTTTTGTACAACGGTCAAGTGGAAATCGCAGACGAGTGGAGAATTGAGAATTTCTACAAAGTTATGAAATTAGTTCCCAAAAAGTGATTTGACACTTGAGAGAATTTTTTTGGCATCGTCTTCTAAAGCCTTTCCAAAAGCTAGGCCAAGTGCTATGCCAATCGCAAAAGTCATTCCTTGAGTCAAAGCTGCGATTACCGTTTTGCCAATTCCCAGGTAATCTAAAATAACCAAGACAAGAACCACACGCCCGGCAACATCCACTAGCCCCGCGGCAATTGCTGTTGACTCCTTCTTTTTGATTAAAGAAAGTGCCAAGTCCAGCAGATACTTTCCGATATACCAAATGGCCAGCGCAATAATGAGCTTGGGAAGCAGCTCTGTGAGCCGAACTATCACGCTCTCAAGAGCGATAATTACTACTTCTAGTCTTTCCATATATAATTCACTATATCATGAAAGAATTGCTTCTCGTGAATAAGCCAAAAGGGATGAGCTCTCACGATGTTGTCGCATATGCCCGCAGAGTAACTGGTATTAAAAAAATTGGGCACGGTGGCACACTTGATCCGAATGCTACGGGATTATTGATTCTAGGAATTGGCCGCGAAGGCACGAAACAATTGGGAACAATATCTAAGGGCCTCGACAAAACTTACGAAGCCGAGATTGTTTTAGGTTTTACTTCAACCACAGATGACCCTGAAGGTGAGCTTACACATATTAGCGACGAAAGACCGTCTATCACGCAAATTGAGTTAGTTTTGGGCAAATTTACAGGAGAACTCACTCAGACCCCGCCGATATATTCTGCCATCAAAGTTGATGGTAAAAAGGCTTATAATGAGGCCAGAAAAGGTAGGAGTATTATTTTGCCCGCTAGATCAGTAACAATTCACGAGCTAAAACTGGTAAAATATGATTACCCCGATCTTAATATTATTTGTAAAGTCTCAAGCGGTACTTACATCCGGGCTTTGGCGCGAGACATTGGCGAGGCGCTTGGAGTGGGCGGCTACCTCGCGAATCTTAGAAGAACAAGAATCGGGGATTATAATCTTGACGATGCGATTGAATTAGCAGAAATTGAGAAATTATGGAAATTGTAAATGCAATAATACTAGGAGTTGTTCAAGGGCTTACAGAGTTTTTGCCAATAAGTTCCTCCGGACATTTGGTGTTAGCCACGAAATTCTTAAATTTTGAGCAACCCGGAGTGCTTTTCGAATCAATTCTTCACATAGGTACGACATTGGCTGTGGTTTGGTATTTGCGAAGGCGAATCTTAAATATAAAATTTGACGAGTTAAAACTAATCGTAGTTGCAACCATACCAGCGGCTTTAGCTGGAATTTTGTTCCGTGAGCAGTTTGAGTCAATGTTTTCTTTGTCCAAGCTTTTAGGTGTGACATTTTTGATTTCAGCTTGGATGAACTTTCGTACAGACAAATATCATGGCAAGCGTGAGAATCTGGATTTTTTTGATGCACTTGTTATTGGCCTGTTTCAGGCATTTGCAATTATTCCCGCCATATCGCGTTCTGGCGCGACAATTTTTGCTGGCAGTAAGCTAAATATCGACAAGAAAAAAGCAGCAGAGTTTTCCTTTTTAATTTCTGTTCCGGCAATTGTGGGTGCCAACATTGTCGAATTTGTAAGCCACAGCGCTCGTCTGGACTTTTCTTTCGCGCTTGCCTTCGCAGGAGTTGTTTCAGCCTTTGTTTCAGGTATTATCGCAATACATTTTTTGCTTAAACTTTTAACTGAAAATAAATTCCGAATATTCGGTTTTTATCTACTAGCGCTCGGAGCAATTACGCTAATATTTCTATAATCTTTGGTACAAAAAGAAGCGTGCCTACAATTATTGACAAAACGGCGGCGCACAAAACTGCCGCAGCCGATACATCCTTTGCAACTTTAGCTTTGGCTTGGATATTTGGGCTCACCATGTCTACAAGGTTTTCAAGCCCTGTGTTAAATAGCTCCAAAATAATGACAAAGAAAATTACAAAAAACAGCAAAGTCCACTCAGAAAGATTCAAGCCAAGTACGGCTCCACTTAAAAGCGCCAAGATTCCCATAAAAAAATGAGTCTGCATATTGGGCTCATTTTTTAAAGCCGTTTTCAAGCCTTCGATTGCATAGCCGAAACTTTTCTTGGTTGAGTGGAACCTGCTCATTGCCTAAGTATAACAAATGACAAGGGGCGTAAGTTTTGGTAATATGTTTGTAATGGGCGGCACAAAGCTTAAAGTTTTTTTGTTGTCTATTCCACTTTTGGTTCTCTTTAGTGCTGGTGTGCTTTTTAGAAGTACCGATCGTGCAACAGCTCCGAAAGTGAATGGTTGCTATAGTGATAATCTTTCAGGGATCTTTACTTCTGATTTAGCCGCAGTTTATGAGGGCAACTCGGTTGCAGTCCCCTCGGAAGCACTAGCTTACACAGGAAACAGCCAAGTATTGGGCGAAGCAAGCCCATCAGACCGCTGGATAGAGGTCGATTTGTCAGAGCAAACTCTTCGCGCTTGGGACGGAAGCCAGCTCTTTTTGGAAACCAAGATTTCTTCTGGTCTTCCGGGAACACCAACCCCAAAAGGCGATTTTCGTGTTTGGGTGAAGCTTCGTGCAACCAAAATGGAAGGTGGGCAAGGAAGGTATTATTACTATTTGCCCAACGTCCCATACGTTATGTATTTTGAAAACGAAAGCGTTCCTGGCTGGCGTGGTTACGGCATTCATGGAACGTATTGGCATAATGATTTTGGCACTCCTCATAGTCATGGTTGTGTAAATGTTCCTACTTCAGTAGCTGAACAGCTTTATTATTGGGCAACCCCATCACTTCCCAGTGGCAAGACATCTGTTTTTGCTGGGCCAGATAACCCTGGAATTAAAGTGACCATACATGATTGACACCCCTTTTTTGGTATTTCTCAACACTCACGGAGTTTTACTTTTGGTAGTCTTCATTTTTATATACGAGTTTTTTCTTATTAAGAAGAAGGAAGTTGCGCTACACATGCTCGTGTCTGTGTTTTTTGCTTTTCTTTTTTCGTTGGTCCTCAAAGAGTTGTTTTTAATTCCGCGCCCATATTTGGCAACGGGCGAAGCCGCACTTGCCGGTTTAACTTACTATTCTAGCCTCCCATCAATTCATGCCGCCATATCTTTCGCACTTGCCACTACAGTAACGCTTCATCAGCGCCTTTTGGGAGTTATGCTTTTTACTGTGGCTGCCCTAATTAGCTTGGGTCGTGTGATGGCCAATGTTCATTATCCTGCTGACATCGCCATTGGCATGCTAATTGGGGTTTTAACAGGTGTTATTTTTAACCAAATCCACGTAAAATTAGCGAAGAAAGCGAAGGGTTGACATCTAGCACTCTGGATGATACTCTGCTAGGACGATATAAAATGGACGAGGCAAAACTAACCAGAACAGTACCAATTGTTGCCATTCGCGGCTCGGTAATTTTTCCCCACACAGACTCTATTCTTTCCTTTGGAAGGCCTAAGTCCGTGGCGTCTGTTAATGCTGCATACCAAGGCGACCGGGTTGTTGCTGTTTTTGCCCAAACCAGCGATAAAATTGCAGATCCGGGAGCAGATGAACTTGTAAAAGTTGGGACGATTGCCACAATCACCCAAATGATGACTACTGAGGGTGAAATTCATGCCATGGTCAGAGGGCAGAGCCGAGTGCGTCTCGAAGAAATTATTTCTGAGGAGCCATATTTAGTTGGGAAAGTTACAGAAATTGAAGAAGAAGATTTTGAAGGTGAAGAAGTCAAAGCTTTGTCTTCTAAGCTATCCGAGCTTTTCAAAAAAGCCATAAATTTGGGCAAAGGTGTTGAAATAACCACCATCATGAGGGTTATGTCTCAGCAGACTGACCCCATCGAGCTTGTCGATTCCGCGGCTTCACTTCTGGATCTAAAGACCAAAGAAAAACAAAAGATTTTGGAAATTTTATCTGTTCGAGACCGGCTCGTTAAAGTCATTGATTACCTCTCGCAGGAAATAAATGTTTTGGACTTGGAGCGCACGATTTCAGTTAAAACACAAAGGCGTTTTGAGGATCAGATGCGGCGCGCAATGCTTCGCGAGAAAAAGCGAACTATTGAGGAGGAGCTGGGAGAAGAAGGGCCAGAGGAGCCAGATGATGACTTGGGAGAGCTAAAAGAAAAGATCTTAAAAGCTGGTATGCCCAAAACGGTTTTGCAAAAAGCTAAAAAAGAGCTTAAGAGATTGAAAGGCATGTCGCCTCATAACCCTGAAGGCGGATATATTCGAAATTATCTAGAATGGCTTTCTGAAATGCCGTGGTCCAAAACTTCAGATTCTAAAGTTTCAGTTAAAAACGCCGAGAAAGTTTTAGATCAAGATCATTATGGACTTGGAAAGGCAAAAGAGAGAATTTTGGAATATTTATCGGTTTTGACTTTAAAAGAAAAAGAACAATTACGCACCAAAAAAGTTAAAGATAATCAATCGCACCCAACAATTTTGTGTTTCGTAGGGCCTCCCGGTGTGGGTAAAACTTCCATAGGCAGATCCATCGCTAAATCAATGGGGCGGAAGTTCGCGAGAGTCTCTTTGGGAGGCATCCGAGACGAAGCAGAGCTTCGAGGCCACAGGCGTACTTATGTCGGCG
Source organism: Patescibacteria group bacterium (assembly GCA_041742135.1). Taxonomy (GTDB): domain Bacteria; phylum Patescibacteriota; class Microgenomatia; order UBA8517; family UBA8517; genus 01-FULL-44-24b. The sequence goes on from JBGSJG010000005.1 coordinate 21,743, forward strand.
CTCTTCCCGGCCGCATCATTCAAGGAATTCATGATGCAGGAACTAGAAATCCAGTATTCATGCTAGATGAAGTAGATAAGCTTGGGGCTGATTATCGAGGAGACCCAGCCTCGGCTTTGCTTGAAATACTCGATCCAGAGCAAAACAAAGAATTCTCAGATCATTACCTCGAGGTTCCGTTCGATCTTTCTGAGGTCATGTTTATTTGTACCGCTAACGTTTTGGATTCCATTCCACTTCCGCTTCGCGATCGTATGGAAATTATCCGATTTGCGGGCTACATTGATGATGAAAAGTTTAATATTGCTAAAAAATATCTATGGCCCAAGCAGGTTAAGGTCAACGGTCTTGAGGAAAAAGGAGTTTCTATTAGCGACGGGGGAATCCGCGAAGTTGTTAAGCACTATACCCGTGAAGCTGGGGTTCGTGAACTCGAGCGCACCCTTGCAACCATAAATCGAAAAGTAGCGCGTATGGTTGCTGAGGGCAAGAAATACCCGAAATCGGTAGGCATTTCTGATGTCCATAAGCTTTTGGGGCCCGAAAGATTCCGCTCGCAAATAGCCGAAAAGAAAGATGAGGTTGGCATGTCTACAGGGCTTGCTGTCACCTCCGCTGGTGGAGAGATTTTGTTTATTGAAGTTGCACTAATGCCGGGGCAGGGAAAACTCATGCTTACGGGGCAGCTGGGGAGTGTTATGAAGGAATCTGCTAAAGCTGCATTCACTTGGACTAAGGCGCATTGGATGAATTTAGGGCTTCGAGAAAATTTTGGCAGTAAAATTGATGTGCATATTCATGTTCCGGAAGGCGCGACCCCGAAAGACGGTCCCTCGGCTGGTGTGGCGATTTCTACAGCACTTGTATCAGCTTTGTCAGGAGTTGCAACAAAACGCGATGTTGGTATGACTGGGGAGGTTACACTGCGCGGAAGAGTGCTCGAAATCGGAGGAGTGAAAGAAAAAGTTGTTGCGGGACATCGGGCGGGGCTTAAAACAATAATCTTGCCACGAGACAATAAAAAAGACATGGAAGACATCCCAGCAAATGTGAAGCGAGATATCAAATTTGTCTTTGCAGACAGGCTCGACGAAGTGTTGTCTGTGGCCCTTGCCAAGTGGCCAATAGTTGAGAAATCGCAAATCCCTGTCTCTACCCGGCCTTCATACATTGCTGCAGCCTAGTTTGGTATAATACGCAAGATACGGCCCCATCGTCTAGAGGCCTAGGACGGTAGGTTCTCATCCTACAAACCTGGATTCGAATTCCAGTGGGGTCACTCGCTTCGCTCACTTCCCGCACTGTCATCGATAGTGCACGGGATTTAATTTTGCACGGCGAATTCCAGTGGGGTCACACTTTTTTTTCTGTAAAAAATTGTTGCAATTCAGGGAATCGCGATATGCAATTTAGGCAAGCTTCGGGAATGGCTGCCTCACCAGCTACAATGGCTGAAAGCGCAACACAAAAAACTTGATCGTAGCTGCAACCTCCCGAGCATAAAGCTATGTTTCCTTGGAATTCTTCAGAAGGAGTGTCGTGTTGACGGCCTGAATCCTTAAAGCTATTTAACATAATCTCGAGATAATCGGCAGATCGTTCGATTGCAGCCATCTTCTTAACTAACCATTATTTCAAAAACCTCATCCTATAACAAGAATTGATCTGGCCACGGGAAGTTTGTATAAATAATTTTGTGTCAAATTTATGTCTAGAGTAGACAGAACAGTTGAGCTTGGGCTTGCAAATGTCCCTTTTGTTGCATTTCCCGAGACTCCACGAACTATTTTGATAGCAAATCATCCGGTTCATGCTTACATCCCGCCTGAAGATATGGATAAGTTTCTTATATCCATGTTTGAGTCCACAGTAGTTCCAGACGATGCGCAAATTTTAGTAAACATGAATGGCGGCAGGAATATTTTTGACAGATATAGAGATTACCGTCAAAAACGAGGCCGCCCAATTGATCCGAATAATGTTCATAAAATAGAATTTCATCGTGGCCCAGGAAACAGTGTGGTTGTCGTCCGAGGTGTTCCAGAGTCAATTCAAGGCGGGAATGTTTTGTCTCTAGACGATATAAACGATCGCGGCCAGACTGGGCTCGCGGTTTACAAGGAGTGTGCCAGACGCGGAGCTTCTGTTCAGACAATGATGGCCATTTACAAAGAGGGTATTGAAGGTAGAGTAAATATCCCAAACGCCAGACATGCTGTGTGTGTAGATAACAGATGGCTGGGTGGAACAGGCATGAATTTTGGCACGAAGGATGTGACACCAGAAATAGACGCCCAGATTCGGGATTATGGTGGAGTGGTGGCAAAAATCGACTAAAAAACATTGACAAAACATCTCATTAAAGGTAGAATACCTACGTATTAAGTTACTTCGATTACATAAATGAAACAAGTAAACCCCTCATCTATTTTTGCAAGGATTTGCAAGAAGTTCTAAAAGAGTAGCTAAATACTACTTTTTTGAAATAAATAGACAGAGGGAATTTTTTTTGAAGTAAAAAATATTATGGATACAAATAAATCAGTACAAGTTACAGAAAAAGGCCTAGGAGCCTTGAAAATTGAGCTTGACGAACTTTCGACCGTTAAACGGCCGAAACTAGTCGAGAGGCTGGAGCGTGCTCGCCAGGAAGGTGATTTGAGCGAAAACAGCGATTATATTAATGCACGCGAAGAGCTTGAGTTTTTGGATGGGCGCATTGATGAGCTTAAAAATGTAGTTGAAAATGCCGAGGTTGTAGCCAATGGCTCTCAGAGCAACGGCCAGGTTGGCATTGGAACAACTGTGGTCGTGCAAGTTAATGGCGGTAAACACGAGTTTAAAATTGTCGGTGAATGGGAAGCAGACCCGGGACAGAAGAAAATTTCTCATGAATCTCCTTTGGGCAAACAATTGGTCGGTAAAAAAGTCGGCGAGGTGGCCGAAGTGGAAGCACCAGCCGGAAAAATTGTATATAAAATAGTTGAAATTAAGAAGGACAGCTCCGAATAAGGGGTTGTTTTTCGTGCACGAATAACCCCGACAAGTTCGGGGTTTTTTAATGGAATAAAATATGGAAAGACATTATTACGGAAGACCAAGTAACGAAATCCCGCTTTGGCAGCAAAGCGTAGGGGTACGTAGAGCGCGCGAAAGACTGCCGATGACTTTTGGGAAGAGAATAATTGGTCTTGCAAGAGACGAGGATGGGCAAGTGTTCCCCGAAAGATATAAAGGATTTATTCTAGCCTGCACCTTCGGTGAGGAACAAGAATGTTTACTAGCACTCGTTGAAAATGAGCCGGGTGAAGAGGTTCATCCTGATGATTGCCACGAGGTTGTTCTCGAAGCGACTGGACAAATATATCCGATAGTTGGGCATTTTGAATTACGAATCGGGACTAAACAAGACAACGCAAGCTGTTACACGCTAAGCTGCCACGAGGAACTGCCTTTTGGGGTTTCAAAATTGGTTCACACAGCACTAGAAGATCAAGGTCTACGTCGCCAAGATGAGCTATAATACGACTATGTTCTGGGCAGATGAAATTGCTGAAAAAATAATAAACTCTGGGGCGCATAAGCCTTATTGGGTTGATGACATGAAGACACCGTCTGGAGTGATCCATGTTGGCTCATTGCGTGGAGTCATGGTTCACGATTTGGTTTGCAAGGCTCTGCTCAAAAAAGGCCACGAAGCGAAGTTTACATACATCTATAACGACATCGACCCAATGGACGGCTTACCTGTGTATCTGGATCATGATAAATTTGACCCTCACATGGGTGAGCCTCTTTATAAGATCCCTGCCCCAGATGGCAAAAGTGAAAACTTTGCTAGGCAATTTGGTAATCAATTTACCGAATCAATGCATAAAATTGGTGCTTACCCTGAAATCTTATGGTCAAGCGAACTTTACGCTAAAGGCTTATTTAATGATGTCATTCGAGAAGCTTTGGATAAAGCTGCCACAATCAGAAAAATTTACAAAGAAATTTCTGGCCAGAGCAAACCTGACGACTGGTACCCGTTTCAGGTAATTTGCCCTGAGTGTGGAAAGGTCGGAAGTACTATGGTTTACGACTGGGATGGAGAGGAAGTGAGCTACAGGTGTGAGCCGTCAATGGTCGATTGGGCGCATGGCTGCGGACACAGCGGCAAAGTCTCTCCTTTTAACGGCACGGGCAAGCTTATGTGGAAAGTTGACTGGCCAGCTCACTGGAAAGCGCTAGGTATTACCATTGAGGGGGCAGGGAAGGACCACGCAAGTGCTGGTGGCTCCCGCGATATTGCAAAAGCGATCTGCAAGGAAGTCTTTGAAACTCCTGAGCCTTACGACATTCCTTACGAATGGTTTTTGATAGGTGGAAAGAAAATGTCTACCTCAAAAGGTGTTGGAACAGCGGCACATGATTTTGTTGAGATAATGCCGGGAGAGCTTGGAAGATTTTTGTTTGTTCGCAACCACTTCAATAAACAAATAAACTTCGATCCGTCTGGTGACACAATTTCGTTCTTGTTTGATCTTTACGACCAAGCGGCCAATGCTTATTGGGATAAATCGGATGAAAAATTAGCCACGATGTTTGAATATTCCCAAATGGGCGCGCTCCCCCAAAAGCATTTTTTGCCTCGTTTTAGCGATGTCGCCAAATACATCCAAGACACAAAAGTTGATATAAATGCAAAATTTGAAGAACTTAAAGGTGGCGTACTAACTGATGTGGAATCACAGGAGCTGGAAACCCGAATTAAGTTTGCCAAAATCTGGCTTAAGAAATTTGCTCCCGAGGCAGAAGTGTTTGAGCCAAAAGAAGAAATTCCGGAGGAAGCCAGAGGTTTGTCCGAGAATCAAAAAGAATACCTTAAAGTGGTGACCCAAATGCTTGGTAGTCAATGGAATCCTGAGGACCTGCAGACTGCTTTGTATGAAAAATCAAAAGAAATGGGCGTTGAGCCAAAAGAAGCTTTTGCAGCAATATACTTGGCACTAATTGGCAAAACCCACGGTCCCCGTGCAGCTTGGTTTTTATTGGAACACAAGGATCTGGCAATCAAGCGTTTTGGCGAGATTGTAATATGAAAACACAAGGAATTGCCAGCTTGATTTTTCGACTAAAACAGTCGAAGCGAAAAGGGTGGTTAGATCGCGGCCTTAAGGCTGATTCGATCGCTGAGCATACCTACGGAGCCATGCTTTTGGGTTGGCTTATTTCCTCAGAAGAAAAGGCAGATGTAAACAAAGTGGTTCAGATGCTTTTAGTTCACGATCTTGTTATGGCTAAAATGACTGACGTGACTCCATCTGGTGGAAATTATGAAGACAAAAGGGAAATTGAAGAAAAAGCCAAAAGGGTTATTTCTGGCTTGTTGCCAATTAATTTACGAAAAACATATATCCAATTGTTTGACGAGTTTAGTGCACAAAAAACTCTCGATTCTAAAGTTGCTCGTGAAGCGGATAAGCTAGAGACGCTATTCCAAGGCGAAGCGTTTGAGATGGAAACGGGCAGAAGCGATATTTTGGATGAATTTCTTAAGACTTATCAAACAATCTTTACAACCAAATCGGGAAAAGATCTTTACGAAGAAATTGCTTTGAGACATAATACGAGGAAATGACACGAGACCAAGCCGTCGAACTGCTTCACACTCATATGCAAAATGTTAATTTGCGCCGTCACTGCTATGCCGTTGAGGTAGTGATGAGAGAGTTGGCCAAGCGATTTGGTGAAGATCCTGAGGTTTGGGGAATAGCGGGATTATTGCACGATGCAGACTATGAGGAGCTTAAGGGAACAGAAAATGTAACAACGGACCACACCAAGCTCACTATCGAGTGGATAAAAAAACTTGATGCTTCGGTCGACATAACCGAGGCTATAGCAGCTCATGCGTGGGGATACGTCACAGATGCTCCACAACCTACGACCAAAATGCAGTGGTCACTCTACTGCTGTGATGAGTTAACTGGATTAATTGTGGCAGTGGCTTTGGTCAAGCCCGATCGCAAGCTTTCCTCTGTTACTGTTGAGTCGATCATGAAAAAGTGGAACGAAAAAAGCTTTGCGGCTGGTGCCAATCGCGATCAAATCAAGCAGTGTGAGGCTAGACTTAAAATAAACTTAACTGATTTTGTAAGAATTTCTTTAACTGCAATGCAATCAATTGCTCCAAAACTAGGATTGTAGTAGAATTCGCTTCATGACAGTCGAAGGCGCACCGGGTTTACCTAAAGAAATTATTCAAGCTGTGAATGACGAACGAAACACGATTGTGGCAATGATTACTGGGCCAGGACCTTTAGCTGAGTTGATTACCCCAGAAAATTTCCCCCATATTTCACAGCATGCACCTAAGGCGTTTGCTGCTTTGCAAAAATGGGGAACCCAGAATTTTGAGAATGATCAATTAAGACAAGGAGTGTTAGATAATTTTCCCGAGATGAGAGTATGGCCAAATGGTGAAGAACAAAGCGTTTTTGTCACCGCCGCATTGTTGGGTAAAGGAGATGAGGCACTTGAAAAGCTAAAAGAAGATCATGCAAAAAGACTAGCTACCCGCACTCAAGCTGGATTTGCAAAAACACAAGGATGACCTTGTGCTACAATAGGCTCAATGATAGATATAGAGCTTCTTCGAGAAAACCCAGACAAATACAGACAGGCCACGGCAAATAAGCAGAAGGATGTTGGCTTGATTGATGCAGTACTTAATTTAGACGAGAAGCGCCGCAAGTTGATTGGCGAAATAGAAGCGCTTCGTGCTCGTCGAAATGTCATAGCCCGCGAAGGCAAGGCATCCGATGAAGGCAAGAAAGTTAAGCTTGAATTAAAAGACAAAGAACCGGAATTAAAGTCGATCGAAGAAGAACTCCAAATTAGCCTTGGTAAAGTGCCTAATATTCATTCTGAAGATACGCCAATTGGCAAAGATGAGTCGGAGAATAAAGTAATCCGAAGTTGGGGTGAACCAACTAAGTTCGATTTTGAGCCAAAAGACCATGTCGCTTTAGGAGAAGCCTTGGGAGTTATTGAAATCGAGAAAGCGACAAAGGTTACTGCATCGAGATTTGCTTACCTGATGGGAGATTTGGCCAGGTTGGAGTTTGCATTAGTACAATTCGCATTTGATACATTAACTGACCCCGCAACTCTCAAAAAGATTGCCGACTCGGTTGAACCCGGATATAATCCTAAGCCATTTATTCCCGTAGTGCCACCGGTCATGATGCGCCCGGAAGTTATGGCAAGAATGGCTCGCCTTGAGCCTAAAGAAGAACGCTATTATATTCCCCAGGCAGATTTATACCTGGTCGGTAGCGCCGAGCACACACTTGGGCCACTTCACATGGACGAGACACTTTCTGAAAAAGAATTACCAATCAGATATGTTGGTTTTTCTACAAGTTTTAGGGAAGAAGCGGGAAGCTACGGAAAGGACATGAGAGGCATCTTTCGACTTCACCAATTCGATAAAGTTGAAATGGAATCTTTTTGTCTTCCTGAGAATTCGTTGAAGGAGCAAGATTTCTTTATAGCGATCCAAGAGTACATGATGCAAAGCTTGGGTATTCCCTACCAAGTGGTTCAAATTTGTACTGGGGATATGGGGGGACCAGACTATCGCCAAATCGACATCGAATCGTGGATGCCTGGGCAAAATAAGTATCGAGAGACTCACACATCGGACTTAATGACTGATTATCAGGCTAGAAGGCTCAATACTAAGGTGAACAGAGGTGATAGAACTGAATATGTACACATGAATGACGCAACATTTTGTTCGACCAATAGACCATTAATTGCCATCATGGAGAATTATCAACAGGAAGACGGCTCGATCTTAATTCCGGAAGTGTTAAGAAAGTGGATGGGGAAAGACCGAATAACTAGATAACTAGCTCGTAACCTGCTTTTTCGACGACTTCTTTAATTTTTTCAATGTTAACTTGGTCTTTTTCAACCACAAGATTTTGGTTTGCATAGGAGCACTTGGCCGATACTCCTGCATCCTCCAAATCAAGCTCGATCATGGCCGCACAACTGGCACAGTGCATCCCATTTATTTTGTAAGTTTTCTTCATCTAAATTACATCAAAATAACCTGAATACATCCCCATACTGCATGTGTATACAAGCCTGCCCTTTTGCGTGGGGGTAAAAGATATTGTTTCGCTGCCCGTTGGCTTTAAAGTCTTTCGGATACCAAGTTTAGGAATAGTAAAAGCAATCGCGCAGCTGTATACCTCGTTTGTTTTTAGGGTTAGTTCTACCGGAACTCCAGCTTTCAGTGTGGAAACATCGGATTTATAACCATCGTAAGAAACTTCAATAAAAGCTTGTTGTTTCCCATTAACCTCGTTTGCAACTTGGCCGCTTAATTCTGAGGGCTTAACGACCGATAGATAATTTTCAAATGTATGGATTGATCCACGAAGCGTTTGTCCCGAATTAATCGAAACCAAGCCTAAAATTAAAATTACAAACGATGCGATGTACAAAAAAGCCTTTCTGTTCATAAGTTTTGAAGCGGATAGTCCAAGTACGCCAAAGATAGGTGTGGTTCCGAGTGTAAAGGCCAGCATTATTCCGGCTGCCCAAAAGGCACTTCCTGAGGCTACAGCTAATACCATCATGCCTTGGGTAATTCCACACGGGATAAGAACAGTTAGTGCTCCAAGCATGGCGGGTGCAAAATATTCGCCTGTTTTTGATTTGTTTCGTGCGAGTTTGTAGAAAGCCTTGGGAGGCCTGAGCACGAACTTTTTAAATATTGGATGGACATTTAAAAGATTCGCAGCAGTTATGAGCATGTACACCCCAGCTACAATCTGCATCCACCCTTGTACTGTGGGAGTTATGGTTAATGCAGACCCAAGTGCTCCAAGTAATAGTCCAAGAATCCCATAGGCAATAATCTTAGCTATTAAAAACATTCCCACCAAAGCTTTGCTTGACTGATCTGGACGCTTTTGGCTGACTGCTGATGCCAAAAGTCCACCTTGGACTGCAAGGCACGAGACTCCGCCCGTGGTTAGTCCAGTCAAAAAAGCCAGCCAAAGAGAATTCATAGGTTGACATTAGTATCTTATGCACATAATATATTGTCAATCCCCCATAGGGGGATGAAAATATGCCAAGGGGAATTCCTAAAACAAAAACCTTTCAAAGGGACATGCTTCATGCAATGAAAATTGCGAGCGGACACTTAAATAAGGTTGTTTCGATGATGGAGAGGGACGAATACTGTATAGATATCGTTCATCAGTCAAAAGCTGTTCAGGCAGCCTTAAAAAAAATTGACGAGCGGATTTTAGAAAACCATATTCGCCATTGTGTGGCGCACGAAGTATCTATAGGAAACGCGGAAAGTATCGCCAACGAGCTCGTTTCAGTAATTAAAAAATCATGACAATCGACAAAATAATTGTCACAGTCCTCGGCGTAATCGTTTCTGTTTTTATTTATTGGTTTTTTCTTGGTAAAAAGGACGACCCGAAAAACGGATTACATGACCACCACTAAAAAATCATTTCCAGTTATGGGTATGCACTGCGCAAGCTGTGCCAACCTTATCGAGAGAAGCTTGAAAAAAGTTCCCGGCGTAGAAGATGCCTCGGTCAATTATGCGTCTGAACAAGCGAGCGTGTCGCTTGACCCCGATGTTGCAACAGACAGTTCACTGGAATTGGCTGTCAAATCAGCTGGTTATAGTGCAATTCTTGGAAGTGAAGAAAAAAATGGTGGAACATCTGATGAACTTAAGAAATCAGAAAAATTAAAACAACTTCGTGAGCTTAAAACTAAAGTGTTAGTTTCCGTAGCGATATTAATAGTGGTCTTTTTGGGTAGTTTTCCTGAATGGTTCGGGTTTGTTCCTAATTTTTTTAATGACCCACTGCACCTTATGATTTTAGCTGGCATTGTTCAGTTTTGGGGAGGAAAAGAGTTTTATTTGGCAACCCTTTCGGGCTTAAAAAACCGAACTGCAAGCATGGACACTTTGATTGCGATTGGGACAACATTTGCGTGGGTATATTCGGCAATACTCGCACTTTTTTATAAGCAACTTATGGAAGCGGATTTCCCGATGATGATGTACTTTGACACTTCATCTGTTGTAGTAACCCTGATCCTAGTCGGTAGATATTTTGAGGCGCGGGCCAAGCAAAACACAGGAAGTGCAATTGAAAAATTACTTGGCATGGGGGCAAAAACTGCAAGAGTAGTTCGTGATGGTGAGGAGGTTGATGTTCCGATCTCGGAGGTTAAAGTTGGAGACATTGTTCGTGTTCGTCCCGGAGAGAAAATTCCTGTTGACGGAAAAATTGTAAGCGGATTTAGCGCTGTTGACGAATCGATGGTTACGGGCGAGGCTGTTCCTGTGGATAAATTTGAAGGAGATATCGTAATCGGGGCAACTCTCAACAAAGCTGGTACTTTTTTGTTTGAAGCCACGCAGGTAGGATCTGGCACAATGCTAAGCCAGATCGTGAAAATGGTCAATGATGCCCAAAGTTCCCGCGCACCCATAGCACGGCTGGCAGACGTCGTGTCTTCTTATTTTGTCCCCGCAGTTTTGATTATTGCTGTGTTCACCTTTGTAGTTTGGTACGACTTCGGCACTTTTACCCAGGCTCTCACAAATACGATTGCCGTTTTGGTAATCGCGTGCCCTTGTGCATTGGGCCTTGCGACACCCACCGCTATTATGGTCGGTACTGGCCGGGGAGCTCAAAAAGGGATACTTATTAAAAATGCAGAGAGTCTTGAGTTGGCAAATAAAATCAAAACAATAGTCTTTGATAAGACAGGAACATTAACGAAAGGAAAGCCTGTGGTAACGGATATAGTTTTGGCTCCTGATTCGAATATGACTGAAAGTGGGGTGCTTGGTCTTGCGGCTTCACTCGAGGTTGGCTCTGAACATGCTCTTGGCGAGGCGATAATAACAAAAGCTAAAGAAGAAGAGATTGAGCTTGTGTCGGCTAAAAACTTCAAAGCACATCCCGGCCTAGGTGTGGAGGGCACTGTGATTGGAAAGGGTGCATTTGTTGGCAATAGGGCGCTCTTGGAAGAACAAAAAATTTCTTACAGCCAAGTTGAAGGACAAATAAAAAAACTCGAAGAAGAAGGGAAAACGGTAGTTTTGGTGGCGAGTGAAAAACTGGAGGGAATCATCGCAATTGCAGATACACCAAAACCATCATCTAAAGATCTTGTTACAGCTTTAACGGCAAAAAAAATTACAGTTTGGATGTTGACCGGAGATAATAAAATAACTGCATCCGCAATTGCCAAAAAATTAGGAATAGCGAATGTGTTGGCTGGAGTTCGCCCCGAAGAGAAAGCGCAGAAGATCAGGCAACTACAGTCTTCATCTGGTGGAGTAGTTGCATTTGTCGGAGACGGTGTAAATGATGCACCAGCCTTGGCTTCTGCGGACGTAGGAATTGCTATGGGCACGGGAACCGATGTAGCTATTGAGTCGGCCGGTATTACACTCCTTAACAAAAACCTTAATACCGTGCTTTCAGCGATTGAATTGAGTCAGAAAACTCTCGCCATAATTAAACAAAATTTATTCTGGGCATTTGGCTATAATGTGGTTTTAATTCCCGTGGCCATGGGTGTTTTGTACCCTATTTTTAGGATCTCGCTTGATCCTGCCTTGGCGGCCTTTGCAATGGCAGCAAGTTCTTTGTCGGTGCTTGGAAATTCACTTAGGTTGAAAAGAGCTTAAGGTTAACTAACTCTTTCTGTTGACGCGACTAAAACTGGTGTTATCATTGGCCAGATATGGATTGTGAGAGAATTACTACTGACCTGCTCGTTGAGGGGTGCCAGAGTGCTGGCTGTTCTTTTGCTCAAGAAGGGGACGACGGATTTGTTAAGTGCGCGAAGTTTGATTTAGAAGGTTTAAGACAGCGGTTGGGGTTACAAGGAAAAGGATGTGCTGACGCGGGTATTAAAACTGAAAAAGGAGTCATCGACGCACTTTATCTAGAAGGCCGATTAATTCCTGTCATGTCTCGTAAGACAGCTTAGTTCCATCGAGCCTTGTCTTGTGGTTTGGGAATTACCGCTAACCCGTTTGATGGAGGAGTTTCGTCTTGCGCCTCGATATTGCTTTCTTCTGGGTCAAGCAATGTCTCGAGATTTATAACGACGTCGTCAATTATGGGTAGGAGGTCTGCTGAGTTAATATCGATTGAGTGAAAAGCAATCGTCCCCTCCTTGTCGCTTTTGGCTTTCCACAAATGTTTACGGCCATCACGACGGAACTCGAGCTTAACTTGTTGTGTCCCCGTTTCGGCATGTTGACTTATTTCAAACCTTGAAAAACCTCTTGAGGCATACTCGTCGAGATTGTGTCTTTCTACTCCTTGTCTCCACTCATAGGTGGTTCTTGTAGAATCCGGGTTGCAGACAATCGTTACTTCAGCGCCTCCGTCTAGTGGTTCTTCGTATTCAAAAGACGAATGGAAATAATTTTTACCAGGATAACCTTCTTTTAGGTGTGAAATTCTTGATGCCAAAACAGAGGAAAGCGAACCGAAAGCTTCCCTCGCCTGTCTGTCTTCGTTTAATTCGCCGGGCAAGATTCGGTCGTGTTCTATTTCAAAAGGGCTATTTCCTTGCTCGTCATCTACTATATCTGCCATATTTAATTATAATACTTCCTCCCCTTTATTTTCTCAGGCAAATAGCTTGATCCGTCATACATCTTGTAGTCTTTGCCGTAGTCTAAGCTTTTCATGAGCTTGGTCGGCGCGTTACGAATGTTTAGCGGCACAGGTAGGTTTCCGTATTGTTTTACGTCGCTTAAGGCGGCCATGTAGGCGTCGTATGCTCTACGATCCTTTTTTGCTAACGAGAGGTAGACGACTCCGTGAGCCAGATTTTCTTGGCACTCTGGATAGCCGATTATCTCGCAAGATCGGAAAACCTCATTTGCCACAACGAGCGCAGTAGGCTGAGCCATGCCAATGTCTTCTGATGCAAAAACTACCATACGACGAGCGATATAAAGTGGGTCCTGCCCGGCTTCAAGCATGCGCGCCAGATAATATAGAGCCGCATCAACCTGTGAAGCACGCATGGATTTTATAAATGCTGAAATCACGCTATAAAATTCTTCACCTGCTTTATCAAAATTAAGCTGTCTTCGCTGAAGTGCGTTTTCAATATCTGAAAGCTTAAGTGTTTTACTGCTCGCAATATTTGCCGCAATCTCTAGGACATTAAGAAGGACGCGAGCATCAGAGTTACTGGCTTCGATAAGGAATTTTCGGGCTTCTTGAGTAATTTTAACCTTCAAGTATTCACAGCCCGTTTTCACGATTTTAGCCAATGACTTTTCCTGTAGTTCTTTGAGTACTAAAACTCTACATCTAGACAAAAGAGGTCCAATTACTTCAAATGATGGATTTTCAGTAGTAGCTCCTATTAAAATAAATTCGCCTTTTTCGACGTGCGGCAAGAGGCGGTCCTGTTGGGCTTTGTTGAATCTGTGTATTTCATCTAAAAATAAAATGGGAGCTGGGACAATCTTTTGAGCAACAAGCTTTTGTATTTCTTTTGAAGACGCGTTTACTGCCGAGATCTCAATGTACGGGCGTTTAAGTCCTTCTGCGATTATTCTGGCAAGGGTGGTTTTGCCAGAGCCCGGTGGCCCCCAGAGAATAAGTGATGGGAAAAAACCAGCGCGCTTATAATTTTTAAATAATTCATTGATTATTTTTCCAGGGCCCACAATGTGCTCTTGGCCAACGTAGTCAGCTAGAGTTTTGGGTCGTAGTATCTCAGGAAGTGGAGCGCTCATACAGCGATTATACTCTGCCCGGCCAAATGCTAAGATTAATAGATGATTAGAATAAAAAACGGACTCGGATATTTGGCGAGCGTTTTCTTTACCTTTCGCAAGGTGCTGGCGATAGCGTTTTCCGTTCAACGCGAGAAGGTTATTTTGCTTCTCATTCTCTCCGCCGCATCCGGGCTTTTGAATTTTCCTCTTTTGTATCTAGAAAAGCTGATTATCGACAATTTAGTTAATTTGGCTGGAAACGGGGATCTTAGGGCTGCGATGATCGAGATTTCTATCCTTGTTGGGGCAACTCTCGTTGTGTCTTTGACTGTTAACTTTATACAGACTTACTTAAGATATTTAAGAAAAATATGCTCAAGATATGTAAGCGCAGAAATTGATTTATTGGTTGCGTCTAAAGTTTCAAATCTTTCGCTTTCACGGCTTGAAAATGCACATTTTGCCGATCGATTTCAGCGCATTGAGCGTGAAAGCGGGCGGCGAGCATGGGCGATGATGATGCCGATTTCATCCATTCCCGGGTCAATCATTGGCCTTATATCCTCAATTACAATCCTTTTTTTGCTACACCCTTTGATTGCCGTTGGTGTTATTTTCTTTTTGGTGCCACAACTACTTGTCGACTCGCGTTTTATTAAAAAGGAGTATGAGCTAGACAGCAGGCTTGCGCCTTTCGATCGAATCTGGGGATGGCTTAACCACTACCTTACACGCAATCGTAGTTTTGCTGAGCTTAAAGTCTTAGGAGTTTCCGGCTATCTATCATGGAAGCTTCGGAAGACCCAAGAGAAAGTGCTAGGAGCACGAACTGTGGTGAATCGCAAGCGTGACTTGGCGCAGTTTTGGACTGAAATCCCCTTAACCATTTTTGAATTTTCGGTCTCAATTGTTTTGGTTTTTTGGGTATTAAGTTTACGCATTACGATCGGCTCTTTTCAGTTCTACACACGAACTCTGCGCTCGGCCGAAAATTACCTTCGCGACTTAGTTAGCTCGGTTTTAGAGCTTTACGAAAATTACTTGTACGTTAAAGACTTGGTTTGGCTTTTGGGGGTAAAGACCGAGCAGGAGCGCCAAGTTAGTCTCGTGAACGAACCATTGCCCGATTCATCGGTAATCGAGTTTAAAAATGTTTGGTTCAGGTATAAAAAATCACAAAAATGGACACTTCGAGATTTCAATCTAACCATCAAGCCTTACGAGAAGCTGGCGGTCGTGGGGCTTAACGGAGCAGGCAAGTCAACTTTTATAAAACTTCTTTGTGGTTTTTATAAACCTGAGCGTGGTGCCGTTTTGGTTAATGGTCGCGAGCTATCCACAATCGATATTGATTCTTGGCGAAAAAATTTGTCAGTTCTTTTCCAAGAGTTTGAATCCTACACCTTTACTGTCCAAGAATCGATTGGTTATGGCGACATCGATAGACTTGATGATTTAGCCGCAATCGCGGGAGTTGCACAAAAAACTGGTATTAATGAGTTTATTGAAAAGTTACCTTTAAAATATAAAAACCCGCTCGATCCACAGTTTTACAAAGGCATCCGCCCTTCCTTGGGTCAAGCTCAAAGAATTGGTATTGCTCGCATGCTTTATAGGCAGAGCGCAACGCTACTAGTCATGGATGAGCCCACCAGTAGCGTCGATCCGGAGGTGGAGGAGCAGATATTTCAGGAAGTCAAAAGAGTCACGGAAAACAAAACTTTGGTATTTGTGACTCAAAGGTTTTCAACAGTCAGGCTTGCTGACAGAATAATTGTTATTGGCGATGGTCGTGTGCTTGAGGAAGGAACGCACGGGCACTTGATCAAAAAAGGTAAAATATATGCTAAGCTTTTTGATTTGCAGGCGAAGGCATACAAAATTTCGTAAATGAGAAATACTAATTTGTTTGAAGGCAGGATTGTCGTTGAGAGACGTGTATCGAGTATCAACGGAGAACTTGTTGTTATTCGTGATTTAGCTTTTGGAACTTACATCCACGGAGGTGATATCCCTCAATCGGGCGGGTTGGCCGAGAGCATCTGGAAGCAGGTATTGAAAAATTTTAAGGATCGCGATATTACGTCGTGTTTAATTGTTGGGCTTGGGGGTGGATCGATAGCAAAATTGGTTCGTAAGAACTGGCAGGCATCCAAAATTGTTGGTGTAGACATCGATCCGGTAATTGTTGAGCTGGGCAGGAAGTACTTAAAACTTGATCAGCAAGAGGTTGAAGCTCATATCGAAGACGCCGAGAAGTTTATTGGTGAGGCTGTTAAGGCACACGACCTTTATGATCTGATTTGTTTTGATACTTACGTCAAACAAGATTTCCCTTCCAAATTTGAATCAATCGAGTTAATCAGAAACGTCAAAAAATTGATGGCCAAGAATGGTATGGCGATTTTCAATAGATTATATGGACCAGATGAGCGCAAAAAAGCCATAAATTTTGAAAAAACTCTTCTTAAGGTGTTTCCAAAAGTAGATCGATTTTTCCCCGAAGCGAATGTGATGTTTGTTTGTAGTTAAACAATCTTTGCCTTAGTAGCTAAATCCCAAGCTTGTTTTTTATTCATGACTGATGCCCCGAAGCTCGCGAAGACTAATAGCATCGAAAATAGCCAGCCTATTACCGGAATTGCGCTGACTAAATAATAAATTACGATGCCTCCAACAAAAAAGCCGTAGATGTTTGTTTTGATGTTGGTTTTTTGAGATATAAAATTCCCGATTGCGATCATGCCGTAAATTCGTGAAAGATATATAAATACTACAAAAAATAATGAGCCGATGAGGGCAACTGGAATGCCAATGATTGTGAAAACTAAGACCAGAAATACGATCAAACCAACAACTAAAGAAATAAATCCTTTTGTTGTTGTTTCAACCAAATTGGAAAGTACTAAGTCAGATCCTCTTTTTATGTAATTGGGCATAAGTTTTATGGCAAGTAGGCCAATTATTAAAGTGGTAATTAAACTGGCTAGCTTCGTAAAAAGCGAGAAACCGCCTGCAACCGCTTCCCATTCTTGGTCGTAGTCTCGGGTCATAAATTCAGGAGTGGGCCTTCGGTTTATTGTCCCAGAAACTGAGGCAGTATCCGCCACTGAAATTTCTTCTTCGCTGATGTAGTTTACCGAACCAGCAATCTTAGAATTAGGAGTGATTCGGAGGTTTCCGACTGCGGCTTCTATGTCTCCTCCTACCAAGTTGCCAATGACAAGGTTTCCTACGCCTGCAGTTACACCTTTGCCAATCGGTGAATTAACGTTTACATTACCTCCGGCTGTTGTTAAGCTGCCTCCGATTGTTGCACTGTCAGTAAACTCCAAATTGCCCCCAACTGCTGTGACGTTTCGGCCGATGTCGCCCGTAAAAGTTACTTGGCCTCCTGCAACGCGAACGTTATGAAGGACTTCGCCTGAAATGGTAACTGTTCCTGCAGCCACAATT
This sequence comes from Patescibacteria group bacterium, assembly GCA_041742135.1. Taxonomy (GTDB): domain Bacteria; phylum Patescibacteriota; class Microgenomatia; order UBA8517; family UBA8517; genus 01-FULL-44-24b. The sequence goes on from JBGSJG010000005.1 coordinate 39,009, forward strand.
AAATCACCATTTATAAATCCATCAACCAAAACTGTACCCCCCGCGGCGTAAACGTCGCCATTTACTGTTCCATAAAGCTCAACCACGTCTCCAGTAACAAAATAATCTTTATTAATGATCTCTGTTTCGGAAAGCACCTTTACTTCCTGAAATCACTACGGGCATATACTGCCGTTGGAGCCGCCACCAGGACTGCAATTAAACTAATAAAAAATAATAATTTGCGCACAGCTTATTCTAAACCAAATATTCGGTAGAGTGCAAATTAGCCAAGGTAAAGTATAATGGGTAGTTATGATACAGCTATTCTCAAATATTTTAGATTTAAACAAGCGAGAAGTTACAAGAATTCAAAAGATTGTAGATAAGATCAATGCCTTTGAGGAAAATGTAGCCAAACTCAAAGATAGCGATTTTCCTAAAAAAACCGAGGAGTTTAAAAAGCGTTTGTCTGGTGGTGAAAACTTGGAAGATATAATGGTTGAAGGCTTTGCCCTTGTACGAGAAGCCGCAAAAAGGGCCGTAGGCATGAGGCCCTATGATGTACAGCTTATTGCAGGAATCGCACTTTTTGAAGGCAAAATCGCCGAACAAAAAACTGGGGAAGGCAAAACCTTATCAGCCGCGGCACCTTTATATCTTCGAGCGCTTACTGGTAGAGGGGTTCATTTGGTAACTGTTAACGATTATTTGGCCCGAATAGGTGCTGGTTGGAATGCCCCAATTTATGAATTTTTAGGTCTTACTGTCGGCGTAATTGCTCAGGAACAAAAAAGCTATTTTTATGATTCGGGTTTCTCAGACGTTAGCCACGGAGACGATCGATTGGTTCATTTAAAGCCGGTTGAGAGGCGTGAGGCTTATCGCGCCGACATAACCTACGGGACCAACAACGAATTTGGCTTTGATTATTTGCGCGACAACATGGTGCCTGAGGTTTCGCGCATGGTACAGCGGGGTCATTATTATGCAATCGTCGACGAGGTAGACCAGGTCTTAGTCGACGAAGCTCGCACTCCTTTGATCATCTCAGCTCCCGACATGGAGCCTACAGATAAATACTATAAATTCGCAGGCCTTGTGGGGAAGCTTAACCCAGATACTGACTACACGATCGACGAGAAAGCAAAAAGCGCAACACTTACAGAGCACGGTATTTCCAAAGTTGAAAAAATCTTGGGGGTTAGTAATCTTTACGAAAAAGATTTTGACACGATTCATCACATTGAAAATGCACTTAGGGCTCGTGCACATTACCTGCGAGACCGCGAGTATATTGTTAAAGACGATCAGGTTATCATTGTCGATGAGTTTACAGGTCGGCTCATGCCTGGCCGCCGCTGGAGTGATGGCTTGCACCAAGCCGTAGAGGCGAAGGAAAACGTTAAAATCCAGCAGGAAAGTAAAACTCTAGCGACTATTTCTTTCCAGAATTACTTTAGGATGTATGAGCACTTGGCCGGAATGACAGGAACCGCTGCCACAGAAGCTGACGAGTTTAGAAAGATTTACGACCTTGATGTCATCGTGGTTCCAACCCATTTGGCGACAAAAAGAGCGGACAAATCTGATTTAATCTATAAAACTGTACGTGGAAAATATAGCGCACTTGCGGCCGAAATTGCCCAGCGTTACGAAAAAGGGCAGCCTGTTTTGGTAGGTACTACGTCGGTGGAAAAAAATGAAATCATCAGCCAACTTCTTCGTAAAAAGAAAATTCCACATAACGTCCTTAACGCTAAAAATCATGAACACGAGGCTATGATTATCGCCGATGCTGGAAAACCAAGAGGGGTAACAGTTGCTACGAACATGGCGGGGCGCGGTGTCGATATTGTCTTAGGAGGAGCAATTCCTGATCGGCCCGGAGAGCTAAGTTATGAAGAATACAAAAAATCAAAGGCTTATCAAAAGTGGCAAGAGGAACATGAAAAAGTCGTAAATGCCGGGGGACTTTATGTTTTGGGAACAGAGCGACACGAGTCGCGAAGAATTGACAATCAGCTTCGCGGGCGCTCTGGCCGCCAAGGTGATCCGGGGGAGTCGAGATTTTATTTGTCACTCGAAGACGATTTGATGCGCATTTTTGGAGGGGAACAGATAAGTGGCGTAATGGATCGGTTGCATCTTCCGGAGGATCAGCCAATTGAAAACGCATTGGTTTCGCGCGTCATCGAACAATCGCAAGTCAAAGTTGAAGGCTTCCACTTTGATCAAAGAAAGCGACTCGTCGAATATGACGACGTAGCCAACCAGCAGCGCGACATAGTTTATAAGCTTCGAAAGCGCGTACTTGAATCAAAAGACGTAAAGGACGAGGTCATGGAGAAAATTGAAAATGAGACTTCGCAAATTGTGAGTTTTAGCTGGCCAGAAAATAGCGAGAAAGCCGACTACGACAAGTTGGTTGTCGAGTTTTCAGAACTTGTTCCTTTTGATGAGCCTTCTCGCGAGCGACTCAAAGCGGCGTTTTCAAAAATTAATGATCGAGAAAAACTTGTTGAAGCTGTTAAAAAAGTGGTTCGTGAAACTCACGCCTCTCGTGAAAAAGAATTGGGGGCGGATTTGATGAGACAGATCGAGCGCCACTCGTACTTAACCACAATTGATCACTTGTGGATGGATTACATAGACCGCATTGCCGATTTTCAGGAGGGGGTAAAACTTAGAAGCTACGCACAACGAGATCCGTTAGTGGACTTTAAAAACGAAGCCTTCAATATGTTTGAGACCCTACTAAATAAAATCGACAGCGAACTGTCACGTAGAATTTTTAGAGTACAAGTGGTCTCGGGAGGAACTGGTATTCCACTCTCGCAAGCCAAAACTAATGTAGATACGGCTGATTCAACTGGTTTAGTAGACGAAAGTGCCGACATGACTGCCGCAACAGGTGAACCTGCCTTTGCTAAAAAAATGGGCCGTAACGACCCTTGTTGGTGTGGCAGTGGCAAAAAGTGGAAACACTGTCATTATCCTAACCGCAATTAGTTATTAGGTACCAGTATGTTTTTTTGGAAGTGATAGATCTTGTTAACAAGTTTAAGCTCCTCCTTGTTATGGGTGACTAATATAACGGTTTTATCTTCTAGATATTCCATCAAAAAATGTATGATTTTTTCTTTGTTTTCATCGTCAATTCCATTGAATGGTTCGTCCAACAAATATATTTGGCTGTCAGACAAAAGCCCTCTGAGTATTCTTAATCTTTGCAATTGTCCTGAAGAGAAGTTTGTATCCTTGTCGCCGATAATAACATCTAGATTCTTAAAGAAACGAATTATTTGCAGATTTTCCATTAAATAGTCTAGCCTGCTGCTATCGACACTTTTTCCCAGAAGAATATTATCTTTTATCGAAATGTTAAACAAAGGGTCGTTATTGTTTATAAGCGTAATGTCGCCGGGCATAATATTAACACTAGCCATCTGTTGATCGTCAACACAATATCGCCCCGAATAGTCTGTCTGGCCCAAAAGTGTGTGTAAAAGAGTGCTTTTGCCAGAGCCGCTTTCCCCTAGTATGCCTATTTTGTCATTCTTGCTGATTGATAATTGAGGCACCCTAACATTAATTGGCAAGCCCTTTTGGTTTTTGATTTGAATGGAAATATTAGTAAGATTAATTTTCTTCCAGTCTTTTGGGAAACTACCTTGGGACCGAGTATTTCCTAATTCGAGATTGGCGAATTTAGAATTTACGAGTTTTGTGTTTTCCCTTTGCTGAATTAGCCCAACCATTACACCTATAAAATGGACAATAACCCCCCAAAGATTGCTGTATGACCACTGAAGTAAAATTAAGTATCCCAAGGGGAGAGCTCCTGAAATAACTTGGAATAATCCATAAGAGAAGGTAAAAATATAAATAACATTGTAAAGCATAAGTTGGATGAACCATCTACTTGAGTGTTCAACTCTTACATTTTTGAATTTTTCCCAAACTTTACCCAAGCCGTCTACATATCTGCTTTCAAAATAATTAGCAATATTGAGTCGCTTGATTGAATTGAGATTAATTGTAAAATTTTGGATTAATGATCCCAGCTCTACATCTTCTTCAATATATTCGCTCTCAACTTTTGCATAACGCTTGGAGAGCCGAAGTGCTAAAATCATGAGCACAATTACAAGAATAATATTAATAATTAATATAAAGGGATTTTGCAAGTAAAGCACAAATGCAATAAGTACGATCCGAACCAAGTTGTCTGGTGTATTCCACACCCACTCTCTTAGAAAAGCTGCCACATTGTTTGTGTATTTGTCGATTAGGATAGTAAGTTTCTCTTTTGAGAAGTTTTGAAGATGTGTCCAATTTGAGTTGAGAAAAGTTTTATAAAAGCTTAGCTTAAGTTCGTCAGCGTACAGCTTCGGAATTGCTTCTGCATATTTTCGTGTAAAGAAATCTAAAATCTCTACGCTGAAACGAATCACGACAAAAAGCGGAATAAAGAACATAAACAAACGGGACGGTGTGAGGCTTGATATCTGATTAAGCAGATTTCCTAGTAAAAGTGCAAACACAAAAGAACCGGAGCTTGAAAGAATTCGTATCAGAGTAAGAAGCAAAAAAATCTTCTTGTATCGGCCCAAATTCTTAAAAAAGAACGCAAATCCATAACTTGGAAGAGGATAGACCTCACGGATTTTTAGAAATGAACTGCCTTTCGCTTTCCAGAACATATTTTTATTGTACTGCTTTTGAATCCACCTGAGTAATTAACTTATTTATAAATTTTTGATAAAATTATCTTGTCTTTGGGTTGGGGTCGCATTTAATGCGGAAGTGGCAGAAGTGGGTTAAACCCTACCTCCTTTCTCCCCAAGCAGATCGCCCACGTAAAGGCTTGGCTCCAACACCAAAGCAAAGAAAACTATTGCCCCGGGTAGTAGGTGTTACTCACAAACATTAATATTCTTTCTTTTTGAGAATCTGGTGCCCAAGCTTGAAGCGCTTTGCCAATAACTGGACCAGCGGCCGTCGCTTTCATGGCTTTCCCGGGTTCGTTTGATGAGGTTAGGTAATCTCCCGGAGCAATGCTTTGCGAGTAACTGGCTATACTCACATATACTCGGCCTGACAGAGCTATTGGCAAAGGGTTGTCTTGGTCGTTAATGTTGTAGCCAATTGAATTAAAATCTCCCGCCTTTGATTTGTCAGATATCACGCCCAAAACGTTGCTTTGGTATTCGCTGCTAGTTTTAACTAATTGCTGAATCTCATCTCCATCTTTTGTAATTAGGGTGGATGAACCGATTGCAACCACTGTTCCTGTTTCTGTGTTTTCTTCTACGGGGTAAATTTCCATGTAATCAGCTGCTGGGGTTCCCGTGCAATCCACGATTTCTACATCGTCGACACTTGCGCCCGTTGCTCCGGCATGGCTTCCACAAAGCGCTGTAGATGTTTGAGTCCCAGCCAAATTTACCTGAACTCGTCCTTCCACATCAAGCTTCATGTTGGTATCTGGAACACTTGCTCCTATTGCCACATCTCCAGTATTTGTGATTGTAAAAAGGGGATTACTGCCCGCTCCACCCGTACCAAGCCATAAAAGATAATTTTGCCCTGAAGGAAGAGTTGTCTCGGTTACATCTACATTTATTGCCCTGTAACCAGCTGAAGCTCCAGATGCAGAGACATCAATTGTCGGAGTAATATCAAACCATTTCACAAGGCCATTCCAAGAGCCTCCACTTCCGCTCCAGGTGCCATCAATTTCAAGAACAGATCGTGTGCTCGACCAATTTGACATAGAGCCCGAAACAATTACACTCGATCGCGAATTTCCGCTACTACCGGTTGATCCCGATAGAATTAAGGATCTTAAAGTCCCCGCGGTAATGCTCAAATCTGAATCAGTAGTTCCACTTTGGATACTAGCCGATGTGGCACCTGAGGCGCCTAGTCTAAAGCTGTTTATATAGAACTCGTTGGTGTCGTAAGCTCCGGCAACGCCATAGAGTACATCTGTGGTTGACCTGATAGCGTAACTGTCTGTGGCTATAACCCCCTCGACGTCCAATAGCGCATCGGGAGTTGTGGAATCAACACCAACCCTGCGAGAAGAGCTGTCGAAATATAGCAGATCGTTATCGATACTAAAGTTGTTACTGTTTAAATTTATTTGCAGCTCACCACCGGAAAACAGCGCAGAGGTGTCATTTGATGTACCAAAGGTTAATGCTGAGCCATCCGCTAGGTATAGGCTTGATAATTTATTGTCTCCATCTGCCACTGAGTTCCCCAGCGTATTTAATTCGTTTGTTAAATAAACATAATCATCGTCTGTATTCTCTGTCCAGTAAGAAGAAGTATTGGCAAAAGTCGTTACACAGTCAGACTCGCTACTGCCAATGCAGTATTTGGTAGCCCCGATGCGGTTGGGTGTAAACAAATTCCCGTTACCGTCAACTCTTAGCTTTTCACTTCCGCCCACGGCTAAGCCAAACAATGTGTAGTCTGAAGATGATATTGAGGACGGATTAATGTATACAGGGCCGCTACTAACTGATGACCCACCCGGAGAAGCTGTAAATGTTAGCGCTCCCGAGGCACTGTCAGACGCGTCTGATCTTACGAATGAGCCTGCGTCAATGCTATCCAAGAGATCAGCATTTATTGCAGTGCCGGTCTGAATAAAATCAGTTGAGTCCAGATCATCCAGAGTATCTGCGTTTAAGGCTATACCTGAAGTTGACAAACTTGTGTATCCACTATTGCCTGAGACGTCCTCTTCGCTAACTTCAATTTCTGTTGGGCTGATTTCTATCGGAGTATAGTCCGTAATTTGCTGTGAATCTGACGGAAATTCTGGGCTACCTTTGACCTTCTCAGTAATAAGTGGTCCTTCTACTATATAAAAGCCAATAGCCGCAGCAATTATAAAATTAATAAAAATTAACAATCCGTATTTAAGAAAAATGCGCATAATTAGCACTTACAGTATCAACGAAACTTTCCTTACATTCAAGCTAGAATACATGATAATGTGAATGTGTAATGGTCAAAAAGTTCGCCATAATTTTATTTCTCTTTTTATTATTTCCTTCGAGTGCAAATGCGGCTGAATGGTTTGCTTCGCCTTCTGGAACATCTGGTGGAAGTGGGTCTATTAGTGATCCGTGGGATTTGACCACGGCGTTAACAAAAGCTCTGTCAAACATTGCTGCCGGAGATACGCTTTGGTTGAGATCTGGTACCTACGGAACTGGAGGCGGCACAATATTTGTTACAGATCTGGATGGAGCTGATGGTAATCCGATTTTAATTCGAAACTACAACAAAGAGCGAGCGATAATCGATGGAGGAATACATGCTACAACAAGTAGTTCTTGGATAACTTTTTGGGGTTTGGAAGTGACCAACAGCTACTCTGAAAGAGTTGCATCAACAAGCGAGAGAGTTTACGGCATAGAGATGAGGGGCTTGGGTATAAAAATAATAAATTGCATACTTCACAACACAGGGCATCCTGGAATTGGTTTTTGGGATCAGGTTGGCGATGGTGGTGAAATATATGGGACTTTAATTTGGGGCACTGGACTATATGATACTGATTATGACCCCGATTTAACCAGAGGCTCGGGAATATATGCACAAAACCAAAACGGAAATCGATACATCCATGATGTCATAACTTTTCGCAATTTCACGACAGGATTTAAAGCGTATTCCGAAGGAGCTTATGTAAACGGATTCGATATACAAGGAAATATAAGCTTCGACAACAATGAGGCCAATATCTTTACAAGTTCAGCCAGTAATCCAATGCAAGGGCAGGTTGTATCAAACAACTACACCTACCAGCGGAGAGATTATGGTGGGGGATCTATCGAACTAGGTTATGCGGGAGATCATTCCGATTTGTTAGTTCAAAACAACTATATTGTTGCGGGCTCAACAAGTAATGGTGTCTTAAGATTACATAGGTGGAGGGAGGCGACTGTCGACAGCAATACTATTGTCGGTCAAGAAGTATTGGGAGCTCGGACGTTACCAAATAGCGGTTTTGTAAGCACGTCTTGGGACGATAATGATTATTATTCTCTAAACAACGAAACATTTTTAAACGCTACCTCGGAAGTGGATTTTGCGACATGGAAATCAGTGACAGGCTATGACGCTACCAGTACTCTTACTGATTCCAAGCCTACAGGGACTCGCATCTTTGTTAGGCCAAATAGCTATGAAGAAGGAAGGGGCCATGTTGCAGTTTATAATTGGGACTTAAGAACAAACACCTCAGTCGATTTAAGTTCAGTTTTAGAGCTTGGACAGGAATACGAGATTGTTGATGCTCAGAATTATTTTGGAGATCCAGTAGCTCAAGGAGTATATGATGGCAGCTCGATCGTGTTGCCGCTTGTTTTGACTGAAGTATCTGAAATAACGGGAACCATTGTGCACGATGTGCCATCCGGCCATACACCATCAGAGTTCAATGCATTTGTTGTGATAGGCGGAGATATTGGCACATTGCCTACTGCGACGCCAACACCAACTGCTTCGCCATCTACGGGCAGTGCCTCTACTTCGAGTGATTCGGGCACTGCGGTGACTACGGTTGTTCCAGTTTCATCTAGTGCAATTACCACAAGCCAAACGTTTAGCTCAACAGGCGTTAGCGACACAGATGGTGAGCTAAATATAAACAACGGACTTACGTTTAAAGGCAAGTCAGCCGTTGGCAGTTTTGTGACAATAAATTTGCACAAGGATGACGAGATGATGTTTGCCGAAACTGTCCGGCCGAATGCTCAGGGTTCATGGCTCTGGGAAACCGACAGTTTACTCGAAGAAGGAACTTATATTATTAGTTTTGACACTCGAATTAAAGGTGAAAGTATCAACGTTGTAAAAATTAATTTTTCAGTGGACGAAGAAGGTGTGATTACAATCAGCCAATCTTCTCAGGAGATATTTCAATACAGCTTAGGAAATCGCCCGACTGAATTATCGATTATCCAAAAATTTTTGAACTTTGCAAAAGACGTTTTGGTGTTTCCTATTATTTATATAGCCAAGAAGGTATCGCTTTAGGTTTTTTCTCACCAATGCTCACTTCTTGTGCTAATCTGAATTATGCTTTTGTTTAGAAAGTTATCGAGAGTTGGGTTTGCCGATAATGGCTTAAAAATGGTCTCTCTCATGCTTCTTTTTGTTTTTCTTTTTGACGGCATCGTCACATATACAATTCCAATTCTCTTAACCCAACACGGACTTAGTCTTACGCAAATGGGCTTGGTGTATTCGTTCTCTTCTATCGCCGGAGCGATCTTTGATTTTGTGTTAAGCAGGTATTTGACCAAAGTAAATTTCAGACGACTTTTTATGGGAATGTTTGTTGTCTGCGTACTTTATGTGGCTACTTTGTATGGTGCTAGTACGGTCTTGGTCTATTTGATTGCCATGGGTCTTTGGGGTATATATTTTGATTTTCTTGGTTTTGGGATTTTCGATTTTATAGGTCGCTACACCGCGAAAACACAGCATGCACAAAGTTTTGGAACCGTCGAGATTTTTAAGTCCATTGGCCTACTTTTATCCCCCATAATTGCTGGCATACTTGTAATTGAAGTAGTTGACTACAAACCTTTCGTGATGGCTTTAGTTTTTTTGTCTATAGCATTTCTCCTTTTTATTGTCTTTGCCCAAAAAGCCAAAGATGTGGTGAAATATAGCTACCCTGCAACACACAAGAAGGGATTTATTCATGAAATATTTCTATGGGTAAAGCTAGGAAAGGTAATTTTGCCGGTAGTGATATTTGCGATTTTCTTAAGCTTTTTTGATGCCTTTTTTTGGACTCTTGGGCCACTAATATCTGAAGGCTTTAAAACAGTTGGCCCCTTTGGTGGGTTATTTTTAACTGCATATTTACTGCCAAGTATGTTCATGGGGCTTTTTGTCGGAAACTTTACCCATAGATTTGGGAAAAAGCACTCATCGTTCGTGGCCATGCTCATCGGGTCAGTAGTACTTTGCTTCTTGGGATTTGTGCAAAGCGAGCTTCTAGCTGTGGCCATAGTGTTTATCGTCTCTACTCTCACCGCTATCGCGTGGCCTGCAATTCGCGCAGCCTTCGCAGATTATGTTTCCGAGTCCCCGGGGCTCGAGCCAGAAGTTGACGGCTTGGGAGATTTATCATCTAACATAGGATATGTTCTTGGCCCAGCAGTAGCAGGATTTATCGCAGAGCGGATTGGAACTCTACAGTCATTTTCTTTTTTGGGAGTCTCAGGTTTAGTGCTTTCACTAATTCTTTTAAAGACCACACCGAAGCACATTAGGGTTCCCAAGAGTCTTTAAAAAGACTGTTGCATTTTGCAACTTAGTTGCATATAATCTACGAATGAACGAAGTTTTAAATTTATTCTTACTCGCATTTCTTGGTAGCATCATTGCGCTTTTTGGGGGAGTTGTGTTTTTGTATAGCAAACGACTTTCTGCGGTTTTGCAAAAACACTCAGTCCCTTTCGCAGCAGGAGTGTTAATTACAGTTTCTCTTGTCGCGCTTCTTCCTGAAGCGATCGATCACATTGGCGAGAACGCATTAATAGTTATACTTTTGTCTTTCTTTGGAGCTTACTTGTTTGAGCATTATTTGATAGATATTCATCACCATGATGACGATGATGACCACAGACACCACACTCATGCAAAGACGGCTGTTCCTTTGGTCGTAATTGGCGACACAATTCACAATTTTATCGACGGAGTAGCAATTGCTGCTAGTTTCTTTGTAAGCCCGGGATTAGGCTTAATAGCCGCACTTTCTACATTTTTGCACGAAATTCCTCACGAAATTGGGGACTTTGGAATTTTGCTTAAGGCAGGGTACAAAAAAACCAACGTACTTTTGATCAATCTCTTCTCTGCATCTGCAACCATTGTTGGAGCTTTCGTTACTTATTTCTTTTTCGAAAATGAGTCATTTATCGGAATAATGCTTGCCGTTTCGTCTGGCATATTTTTGTATTTAGGCGCTATAGATTTTTTGCCTCACATCACCCAAGGCTATGAAAAAAGGTCTAAGTCCTTGATTCCATTGGTTTTAGGAATAGCGATCATGCTAGCATCAGTTTTCTTAATTCCACACTCGCATGAAAATGGACACGATAACGAAGAAGAGCACCATGAGGATTTGCAGAATTTAGAGTCTCCAGATATAATTCATTAAATAAAGTTAAGTAATTAAGATTACGTAAGGACTTGCTTCAGGCTTATTGTAATCAGATAGAATAATTAGGAACACTGACGTGCACGAAAGCATACTAATAGTTTTGATCGTTTTTTTCGGCATCTTTTTTGCCGTTATTTCTCTGCTTCATTTTTTTTCCAAAATAGTTTCGCTTCCCTACGTTGTCTCACTTTTAATTTTTGGACTGTTGGCACAATTTGCAACCAATCTTGTTGGTCTTCACCACGAAATTGCGCTGCCCCCTGACTTTATTTTTTATGTTATCTTGCCGCTTCTTTTGTTTGATTCAGCGATACGAATTAATTTTCATCAATTCCAACTTCATTTTAGAACGATCACTTTTCTTACGACTTTTGGGCTTTTGGTTTCAGTGGCAATAGTTGGGGTTCTTGCGGCATGGATTTCTGATATTCCGTTAATTTATGGACTGCTTTTTGGTGCGATTATTTCTGCGACGGACCCAATTGCGGTAGTGGCAATTTTCAAGTCTCTTCGTGCACCCAAGCGGCTTTCACTGATAGCTGAGGGGGAAAGCATGTTTAATGATGCTACTGCTGTTATTGCCTTTCGTGCACTTTTGGCAATTGCTGTCGGGGCAGTGGGTTTTGAGTCTTCAAGTCTTGCGATTACGTTGGGAAATTTCATTTATGTTTTTATAGGAAGTCTTGTTGTAGGAGCGTGTGCTGGCTATTTAAGTTCAAAAATCATTAAGAAGATAGACAATGATCACATTATCGAGACCACCATTACTGTGGCATTGGCGCTAAGCGTTTTTATTATTACAGAACATTTTCTTCATATGTCAGGAGTTATCGCAACCGTGATGGCAGGAATAATTTTGGGTAATTATGGTCGTACAGCCATATCTCGCGGAGTTGTGGAGTTTATAGATAATTTGTGGGAATATATTGCTTTTTTGGGCATTTCACTTGTCTTTTTCTTTTCTACTTATTCATTGGATCTAAATTTCTTCTTGGGCCAGACTTATGTTCTAGCCGCCGTGGTGGTGGCCGCATTGATCGCACGGGCTTTGTCTGTTTATCTATCCTTTTTTATAACCAACAGAGTTAAATTTTTTAGACGCGAACCAAATGTGCCAATGGCATGGCAGCATATACTAAATTGGGGAGGTTTAAGAGGGGTCATACCTTTGGTTTTGGTGTATTCTTTGCCTTCGAATTTTATATACAAGAATGAATTCATAAGCTTCACCTTGGGGGCATTTTTATTTAGTTTGTTTGTTAATGGAACGACCATTAAAACTTTATTAATGAAGTTGGGAATTCATATTCCAAAAAAGGAAGAGGAGATTATTCGTGAAGAGGAAGAATTATTCGAAACCGAGGAGACTAGAAGAAAACTGGGGAAAATTGCGAATAATGATTTTGTTGTTGATATTAAGAAAAATTTGGAAGCAAAGCTATTGGAGGAAGAAAGAAGGCACAAAGAAACACTTCTTAGGCTCAGTGGTTCAAAAGAGTTTTTGCGAAGCTTGAAATACCAAGCACTGCAAATAGAAAGAGATAAGTTGGATGAGTTGTTTGAGAAAGGATTCATTAACGAGTCAGTATATTTTGTTTTCGAGACACAACTAGACATACAGTTTGATAGTTTGGAGTTTCCAGAAGTTACTGGCGGCATCAAAAGAGGTGGGCTTTTGCCCTCAAGAAAGCGTTTTTCCGAGCGCATGGTTAGGCTTGAGAAACTGTCACGCGAGCATCCTCTTTTGGCTAGAATTTCAGAATCTCCAAAAGAGATTTTAATAAAAGATAGGATTGCACTTCTTAAGACGCGGCTTGCTACATGCATCTCGGTTTTAGATTACACAAAAAGAACCAAGAAAGTGTTCGCCGGAAACGCCGAGGCACTTCGGGCAATTTCTATTGTGGAAAACGAATACAAGTTTTATGTTAAATCAAACAAAAAGCAGATGAAAGACCTCTCGGTTTCTTTTCGCGATATTGCCAAAGAATACGAAGAAGAATTTGTCCAAACACTTCTTAAAAGTAAATCCTAGTGCAATAATTGCATAATGCTAGTTATTTTTGCCAATCTTTGGATTTGGCGCGCGTTTGTCAGTAATTTCCCTGTTTTCGTAGCACTTGTCATGGCTTCTGTAGTTTTAATTAAAGCCTTTGACAATAAAAAATATATTAAATTCGTTTTGATAACCTTTGGAGCTTTACTTCTTTGGCAAGCCATTGGCACCCAAAGGCAAGACTTGCAAAAACTTGATAATGACCAAATTCGTGTTCAAGACACTAGGCTTAATGAATATCCACCAATAAATTTTCCACTGGCTTATTGGCTTGAAGCAAGGCCAGAAACAGTTGCATTTTCTCGGGTGCGTGATAATTTTTTTGAACAACTAGATTTAAATTTATATTTTTTTGCTGCTCACCCACGGGAGCGAGTCGGAGTTGATGAATTTGAAAAGTTTCCTTACATCTTGTTGCCGTTTTTTGGTGTGGGGATTTTCGTTGCATGGCAAAAGTATAAATTTTTATTAGTCGCGCTTCTAACAAGCATTATTGCCGCATCTTTAATTGGCATTAATAATCATCTTGGGAATTTTTCAATCTTTCCCCCTTTGGTGGGGCTTGTTTATCTGGGGCTCAAGAAAACTTACGATTGGGTGCCAATAAAATTTAGAAAATTATCAATCATAATATTTGCAATAAGTTTTGTTTTGGCATTTATGCAAATTTATTTATATGAAACTGCGTAACACAAAATTAGTTTGGCTTTTAATCATTATCGGAATCGGTGCGTTCCTTCGCTTTTACAAGCTTTCTGAAATTCCATCAGGTGTTTACGTTGACGAAGCGGCGATTGGCTACAACGCCTATTCAATCTTAGAAACTGGAAGAGACGAATTTGGTTTTTCGTTTCCTGTATTTTTGCGCTCGTTTGGAGCTTTTTCGTCACCACTTTACGTTTACTTGTCGATTCCACTAATTAAACTATTTGGGCTTTCTGAGTTTTCTATAAGATTTCTATCAGCACTGTCGGGGACGCTCACAATTCCAATAATTTATTTAATCCTCCAAAGATTTCTTAAAAAAAGGTCTGAGCAATCTGTTTTACTTGGTACGCTAGTGTTTGCGATTTCACCTTGGCATATCTTTTTCAGCCGCGGTGCTTTTGAAGCCAATCTTGGCCTACTTATTTTATCGCTTGCGATTTTGGCGTTTCTTTCAACTAGGCGAAATAAAAAATACTATTTGATTGGAGTTTTTCTTTTGGCGATCTCGACTTATGCCTACCATTCACTTCGACTTGTGCCAGCGGTGTTTCTTCCAGTTTATTCACTATTTTTGGTTAAGAACAAATATATTTCTATAAAGGATGTCGCCGTGGCAGTTGGAATTTTTGTGATAGTTTTAATGCCTCAAATAGCAATCATGACTACTCCTGCGTTTTCCTCTCGTGCAAGTGGACTTCTATATCTGGACATTGTCAGCTCTCAGTCAGGAAAGCTTGGATTATTGCCAGAAGTGGTAGCTTTTCCACTGGCTTTTGCTCGTGAATTTTTTGCTCAATTTATTTCATATGTGAATCCAAAAAATATTTTCTTTTTAGGGGACTCTGATCTTCAGCGAAGTATCCCCACGATGGGGCTTTATTATTCTTGGCTTTTGCCTTTTTGGTTTTTTGGTTTAAGAAAAAACTTTCTTCTTGTTTTGATGTTAGTTAGTTTTATCGTTCCGGCGGCACTTGCCCGCGATCCTTTTTCGTCTCTCCGTGCTCTGTCTTTAATTATTCCATTTAGCATTATGATTGCTTTTGGATTTGAGTACTTTATAAGTAAAGTTGGGCATAAAATTGTTACTGGCGGAGTGATACTTTTTTCGCTGGCGTCGATGCTATTTTTGTGGCGAGCTTACTTTGTCCTTTTTGCTCACGAACGAGCGGCTATCTGGAACTATGGCTATTCGGAGTTGGCAGAGGAAATTAAATCACGAGATGAACATTTCGTGATTGATACCAGCCGGATAAAGCCGCCGCATATTCTGTTGGCTTTTTATCTTAGGAATCCACCTAAAGATTATCAGGAATTTGCCAAGACAAAAATTAAAGCAGGGTACTATGAGGATCTCGATTTTGATACTTATTACAAGCTTCGCAATTTCGAGACTCGGTTAATCAATTGGGAAGAAGACGTATACCGTGAACAAATTCTTGTAGGAGACAGTCTGTCGATTTCAAGCGAACAAGCGGCCGAGCACTTTTTGGATAAAGTTTTTGAAATCAAGGGCCCCTTAAATGAGATTATTTTTGTGGGTTTTAAAACCAATCCAGAGGAGAAGTGCAAGAGTGTTAAATTTCTAAACAAGAACTGTAAATAGTATAGTTACATATGACTGGGAGAACTCATGATGCCATTGCTTTTGCTTCCTTAATCACTGTTGCAGTAATTAATCCTCCGGGTAGCATAAACATCGCGACAGCCACCGCTGCGATAGTTGGGAACATTGTAGGAGCTACGCTGCCTGATTTGGATCAATCCACAAACAGACTTTGGGACTTACTCCCCGGTCGGGATTTTGTGGGCAAGCTTATGCGCCCCTTGTTTTTGGGTCACAGAAACTTAACTCACTCTTTGGTTGGAGTGTTTTTGATCTATAAAATTTTAGAGTTTCTGCTTCCTAGAATCTTAAATCCAAGCTACGTTAATAGCCAAATCGTATTTGCGGCAATGATGATTGGCTATATTTCTCACCTTGTGGGCGACGCTTTAACGAAGGAGGGTTTGCCACTTTTGTTTCCATCACCCTTGCGCTTTGGTTTTCCTCCGATTTCTGCAATGCGAATTACCACCGGCAAATGGATTGAAAATATTGTGATCCTTCCCGGTACGGCAGCGTATATTTTTTGGTTTATTGGGGCTAACCACACAAGCTTCGTAAGTCTTCTTAAAATCATAGCGGAAAGCTAGCCGTGTTAATATGAAGTATGGACTTTTTGACTTGGCATTTTAGTGATGGGCTTCGCTTTTATGCGAGTAGATACGTCTATAGCGTTCGAAGTGTTATCCATTATTTTTCACTCACAGTTTTATTGACATCACTCTTTGCACCATGGAAACGCTTGAGTGTCCGCGAGCGCGCTCCCGGGTTTAACATAAACACCTATTTCACAAACCTAAGCTTTAATTTAGTTTCACGCTTTATCGGCGCAATTGTGAGAATTGTGTTGTTTATCGCCGGTATCATAGTTCTTGTGCTCTTGGCCTTGTTTGGGGCAATTGGTTTTGTTGTTTGGTCAGTTTTTCCGTTGTTTTCAGTAGGAGTTTACATGCGCTATGTTAATAATCCCAGATTTATAGCTTCCACTCTTTGGAAGCGAATGAAAAACGGCAAACCAATAGAGGAGCTAGTAAAAAGCGCTCCGGGGCAATTTTTAATTACTCACACTGGTATTTCATCTGAAAGTTTTATCTCAAGTGCCAAGCCGGTCAAAATATCCGGGGGAGTGGAAAGTTTTGAAGATATTGTTTCGTTTTTGGTCAAAGAAGAAGTGTGGGATAACATTTATCTTCGGAGACAAAAAGCAGATACACATGCTTTGATCTTGGCCGCTCGCTGGTGGGACCAGAAAATGGCCAATAATTCGATTGACCTAGTTAGCTCTGGCTATGATTCTGGGGGCATTGGTCGGGAACTGTTGTTTGGTTACACTCCGCTACTTGGCCAATACGCGACTGATATGAGTATTTCGAGTTTTTCTCATCACTTGATCGGAAGAGCTGAAATTGTTTCTCGGATGGAGAGAATGCTTACTGGGGGCAAGTCAGTAATTTTGTCGGGAAAGCCTGGGGTTGGCAAGAAGACGGTGGTTTATGAATTTGCCCACAGGGCGCGGCGTGGAGAATTTGGAACTGAGTTGGCATACAGGCGAGTTTTGGAGCTGGACTACAATTTTGTTTTCTCGGCTTCGCAAGACAAAAACAAAAAGAAGAAACTGTTGGCTGACATTTTTGACGAAGCCGCGGCGGCCGGAAACATTATCTTGGTTCTTCGCGATTTGCACCGCATTACAAACGATGTTGTTGAAGGCTTGGACATTACCGACATTTTAGAAACGCATTTGACCAGCGGGAAGCTAAAAATTATTACGATTTCTTCGGATGAAGATTATGAAAAGTATCTAGCTCGAAGTTTGAAACTCAAGAAGTTTTTTGAAACCGTAGTTGTGACTGAGCCTACTAAAAAAGAAGCTTTGGAAATTTTGCTTGAAGCGGCCGAGACGTGGGAGAAAACAAAGAAAATTATAATAACTACTCCTGCACTTTTGGAAATTCTTGATGGCAGTGATGAATATATAACTGATACGCCGTTTCCTGAAAAAGCCCTTGAGCTTTTGGATGCTGTTGTTTTTCTTGAAGAACAAGGCGGATTGGATAAAATTATCACTATCGATGATGCTAACGCAGCTCTGTCTGAAAAAACAGGGATTCCTTCGGCCAATATCACCAAAAGTGATAGCGAAAAATTGGCAAATTTAGAGGAAATTATTCACGAGCGGCTAGTGAACCAAGAATCTGCGGTGAACCTGATCGCAAAAATACTTCGTAGTAAAACTTTGGGGATTACAAAAAGTAGCCGCCCTATTGGTTCTTTCTTGTTCTTGGGCCCTACGGGTGTGGGCAAAACCGAAACAGCAAAGGTCTTGGCTAAAGTTTATTTTGGCTCGACTGATAAAATAATCCGCTTTGACATGGCCGAATACGTTGGCCGAGAGGGGCTTGAGCGATTAATTGGCTCGGTTGAAAAAAATAGCCCCGGAGCATTGAGTGTCGAAATTAAAAACCATCCGGCAAGTTTACTTTTATTGGATGAAATTGAAAAAGCCCCTCCTGAAGTATTTAATATTTTCTTGGCAATGCTTGACGAAGGATCGATTACCGATGCCTTTGGAAAAAAAGTGAACTGTAAAAATTTATTTATTATAGCTACAAGTAACGCCGGAGGGCAGTTTATTCGCGAGGCGGTCGGGAGAGCTGATGTAAACCTTCAACAAGAAGTCGTGGATCATGTTTTAAAAATGAATATATTTACCCCGGAATTTGTAAATCGATTTGATGGAGTAGTGGTGTATGAGCCTTTGACTCGCGAACATCTAGTAAAAGTTGCCAGGCTCCTTTTGCTTGATCTTTCGGCCAATATGGAAAGTAAAAATATCGCCGTTAACTTTAGCGATGAAGCAGTTGAAAAGCTTGCAGAGGACGGATTTGAGCCGGAGTTTGGCGCACGGCCAATGCGCCGAATTATCGAGCTTTCAATTGGGGATTTGTTAGGGAAAGCTCTGCTGTCTGGGCAGATTGCTGCAGGCGACTCGGTGACTGTTACCTCCGCAGAGGCAAAAGGTGAGTTTTCCTTCACAAAGAATCAATTGGTTTGAGATGTAGTTCTTTTTTGGCTAAAATACCTATAGTGGAGAGACCAAGTGTATCGGGGTGTGAAGGCAATCCCGTAGTGCTTTATAAAGCAGAAACAACTATTTTGGGCGAGCCAATAACGTATTTTTCGTGTTTGTGTATGTGTGAGCTGGATGAAAGTGATACTAAAATTATCTTACATCCAGAAGTGGTGGGTACCAATTCCGCACCTAGTCGGTCTCTGCCGCTCGAGGCAGTAGACACAATTGTTAACTTAGATGGTAGACGGAGGATTGTCTTTGCTTTTGCAGGTTACACGAGAGATGGAGCCAATAAAGGGAAAAACTGGGTGAAATGAAATTTAAATTAGTTAAAAAAGATAAAAAAACAAAAGCCCGGGCTGGAGTGATTCACACTCCTCATGGTGATATTAAAACTCCAGCTTTTTCAGTTGTGGGAACAAAAGCTTCAGTGAAAGGGCTTGACCCGATCGACATCAAAAATGCCGGCTCTGAAGTGGTTTTGGCCAACACCTACCATCTTTATCTTCGCCCGGGCGTGGAGATCATAAAAAAATATGGAAGCATTCGAGAATTTATGAATTGGCAGGGGCCCACTATAACAGATAGTGGCGGGTACCAAGTTTCTTATCTTTGGACACGCGGAGAAGAGGTTGGTCAAAGTGTAAAAATAACTGATCACGGGGCACGCTTCCGTTCGCACATTGACGGCGCGCTTCATGAGATAACCCCTGAAAAATCGATGCAAATCCAAAAAGTACTGGGGGCGGATATTATTATGGCCTTTGATCAGCCCATCAAGCTTGCCAATTCCGTGCGAAAAAATAACGAATCACTTAGAAGAACTTTTGATTGGGAAGAACGCAGTTTTAGGGAGTGGCAAAAGCTTCAAGAGACAGGAGATTATCAAGCATTATACGGCATAGTTCATGGAGGATTAGATAAAAAAACCAGAAAAAGTTTCTTGGATTTTGTGTTGTCTACTGGCTTTGACGGCATTGCTTTTGGGGATGAGACAATTGGCGCAGACCCGGCAATGACCAAAAAAGGGCTTGATACTGTCAGCGATTACTTGCCTGATGACAAGCCTGTTCATGCTTTGGGTCTGGGAGGTGGCCCAGAAGGAATTTTTGTCGCAGTCGAGCGGGGAGTAGATACATTTGATAACACCGGAATAACACGCATGGCTAGGTCCGGAATTTTATTTATCAACCCAGAAGATGGAGGGACTATCCAAAATAAATTTAGAATTAGCATTATTAAAAGTAAATACAGAGGGCAAACCACACCTATCTCAAAAAATTGTAACTGTTATAGCTGCAAGAATTTTTCTGCCGGGTACATGCACCACTTAACAGTGAATGGCGAACCACTCGCCGCCAGACTTAATACTATT
Organism: Patescibacteria group bacterium; assembly: GCA_041742135.1. Taxonomy (GTDB): domain Bacteria; phylum Patescibacteriota; class Microgenomatia; order UBA8517; family UBA8517; genus 01-FULL-44-24b. Next base: position 59,012 of record JBGSJG010000005.1, read on the forward strand.
CATAATGTATTTTTTGTAAATTCTTTAATGAATAAAATTAGAGATTCAATAGAAAAAGGTGACTTTACTTCACTAAAGAAAAGCTGGTTAAGCTAGCCTAAAAGTATTGACATGAAGGCAAATATATGGTTAACTTCGGGCTGAATGGAAGATCAGTCAAACCAACCGCAAGCAGTTCCACCACAACCAGAGGTTTCCTTTCCTCAGCCAAGAGATACAGAAGGAAAATCAAAAAATTTCAAAGTGATAATTGCTGTTATCGGAGTGATAGTTATAGTAGTCGTCGGTGGCTGGTTGATTTTAGGCAACAGCTCTGGTGAAGGTAGTTCTCCGACACCAGTTGCCACAGATGACGGACTATCAACTTTTCCGACCCCAGAAGTCACACAAACTCCACAACCAACCCCTAGTGCATCTGCTGCACCAGTAGATAAGAGCGAAATTAAAGTCGAGGTTTTAAACGGTACAGGAGTTCCTGGTGAGGCAAGTTTCTTGGAAGGTGAAATGGAAGATTTGGGCTTCGAAGACATTACAGCCGGAAATGCTGACGAGCAGGATCAAACAGAAACGGTAGCAACATATTCTCGCGAATTGTCACCGGCTGTGGCCGACGAGATTACAGCGAAACTTGAAGAGTTGTATGAAAAAGTTCGCACAAGACGCGCAACAGTTTCAGGTGGATTTGATTTATCCATCACAACGGGGCCGAGAAAAAGTGGAACTGCTAAGCCAACTGCATCTGCCAAAGCTACAGCCACCCCGTCAGCTTCTCCAGACTCGGACAATTGACAATAGAATCCCTTTGGGATTACAGTAAACTTGTAATGCATCTTTTACTAACTGTTTTTCTTCTTGTTGTTAGTGTTTTTATGACACCTAAGCCGGCAGGCGCTACTGATGACTACCCCCTTCGAATACAAGAAACTGAAAATGAGAGAGATCGAGTTCAGGAAGCCAAAGAGGAAGCGCTTAAAAACCGCGAGGAAGCGATGGAGAAGCTTCGGGAGCATAAGGAGGAAGCTTTAGAAAACGCGGAAACTAGACGTGAGGAATTTAGACTGAAACTTCAAGAGATTCGAGACGAGCGAAAGCAAAAAATTCTTGAGAATTTAGTTGAGAGGTTTGAAAATGTCAACACAGGCTGGACAAATCATTGGAATAATGTTTTGACACGTTTGACGGAAATACTATCTAAAGTTACAACACGAGCTGATACGCTTGAGGGCGCGGGAAAGGATGTTTCTAGTGTACGGACTGCCGTGGCTGCTGCAACTGCCGCGATTGATGCTGCGCAGACCGCAATCGATGAACAAGCAGGAAATTCTTATACAATTGAAATAGACACAGAAGCGAATTTGGGACAGATGACAAATGAAGCAATTGGAGTATTGCATGAAGATCTACGCAAGGTTGGTGGTTTAATTGAGGAAGCGCGGACTCTAGTTCTTGCAGCAATCCGCGCACTTGGAGAGATTGGAGATTTAAATGCAGAATAAAAAGGGTGTAACCGAATTGGTCCTCATACTTGTGGTAGTTGTCGTCCTTGGTGTGGCTGCGTTTATTGCCGTGAGATACTTTGACTTTACGGGAAGTATGAATAAAACAGTTGATACTGATATTGCCGTTGTTAGCCCTTCACCAATTTCTGATTCAACAGACGTGGATGTACTTGAGGAGGAGTTTGAGGCTACGCTAACCGGTTCAGTAGATAGCGAAATTGAGGAAATGATGGAAGAAGCGGCTTCACTTTAATTTTTTTACACTGTAGTACAATAAGGCAGGATGAACTTGGATACTGCCCAGCTTCAGGAGGTTCAAAATGTACCTTCAAAACTCTTTGCCACTATTGGGAATTTTAATTTGCCTGGAGGCTTTGTTTTCTCCCCAAACTACTTGCAGGCAGGGCTTATTGTTCTTTGTATTTTTCTTCTAATTTTGACATTTGGAATGCTTCAGCACAGATTTAACCATTGGACTGTAAAAGGCATACTTCCCGGAATCGGGCTGGGTTTTTTGCTTGCGATTTTATTAGAATCTATTCTTTTAATTAGTGGCAGGACAGTCATGACTGAAGTTGTGGGATGGAAAAATGCCCCCAAGCCAATCTCCAATGCTCTTGAGGCCTCACGCGGAAGACTGGTAGAAGTTCTAGGAGTATCAACCGTGCCCGAATCAAATGCCAACGAGAAACCAACGATCGGCGGCATCATGAGCCAGTATGAAAATTTATCCGATAACGAGCAGGAATCACTTCAGAGCCTAGTTTGCCCGAGATAATGCTATAATTTACGCTCATGAATGATTTGAAAACCAGAATTACAGAGCTTGCCGAGCGCGTTGATAAATTGATCGAGTCTCTGAATTTGCCTTCCAAGCGTGAAGAAATACGTGTGCTTGAGATAGAATCTGCGGCGCCTGACCTATGGAATGACCAAGACCACGCGCGCGATCTTATGCAGAGGTTGGGTGCAGCAAAAACTGATGTTGAAACAGTAGATAACCTGTCAAATGAAATTCACGCCCTAGCTGATTTGGCTAGCGAGGGAGAGCTTGATCCTGCGCTTTCGGTGGACTTGGACAAACTTGCGAGTGAGCTACACCGCTACGAGCTGACTAATTACCTCTCAGGCAAATACGATAAGAAAAAAGCGATCATTTCGATTCATGCGGGGCAGGGGGGGACAGAAGCGATGGATTGGACTAGTATGCTTTTTAGAATGTATTCACGCTACGCTGAGAAGCGGGAATGGAAAGTGGAAGTCTTGGATGAAACCTTGGGAGAAGAAGCCGGCATTAAAAGCATCACTTTTAAAATTGATGGATTGTACTCTTACGGCTATTTGAAGCGCGAGTCGGGTGCACACAGGCTTGTTCGCCAGTCGCCTTTTAATGCTGACAAGTTGCGCCAGACCTCGTTTTCCTTGGTAGAAATTGTTCCCGAGCTTGAAGAGGGGGATACCCCTGAAATTGAGATAAAAGACGTTGATTTGGATTGGCATTTTAGCCGAGCTGGTGGGCACGGCGGCCAAAATGTTAACAAAGTAAGCACAGCAGTAAGGCTTACTCATTTGCCTACAGGCATAGTTGTGAATGCGCGAACCGAGCGTTACCAAGAGCAAAATCGAAAATATGCACTTGCAATTCTTCGTGCCAAGCTCTGGGCCTTGGAAGAGGAGCGAAAGCTTGCAGAGAAAAAAGATATCCAAGGAGATTACACTCCAGCAACTTGGGGTACTCAGATCCGCTCGTACGTTTTGCACCCCTACAAAATGGTTAAAGATTTAAGGACAGGTGCCGAGACTTCAGCAGCAGAAGCAGTCCTTGATGGTGAGCTCGATGAGTTTATCGAAGCTCAGATGACTAAACTCTAAGGTCTATGTTATAGTGAGTGGATGGAAAAAATAGAGATTCCACAAGTTCAGCCAGTAACTCCTGCGACCGCGGCCCCTTCTGTTTTGGAAACTCCAAATGTGGATGTTGTTAAAAAGTTGCCCGCGGATAATAATGCAAAGATGAAACTTTTTGGTATAGGCTTGGTGGTAGTTTTGGCCGGAGTTGCAACAGGCTATATGCTTTCGGGAGCCTCTGCGAGTAGCGGAGAGCCTACTCCAACATCAAACGTTGCCGAAGAGAAAGCTGGAGTTACTGTTGACGAAAGCGCTTTTCCAGATGTTGCCACTGGAATTTTAAACGAGGGTGGTATTGAAGGAGAGGGGACCCATTATCTCGACACGGGTTTGGGAGCTGAAAAATATGTTTATTTGCTTTCAACCGTAATTGATCTTCAGAGTTTTGTGGGTAAAAAAGTTGAGGTTAACGGCCAGACTCTAGCTGCAGAGAATGCGGGTTGGCTAATGGACGTTGGCCGTGTTAAGGTATTGGAATAACTTGCCCTATGCCTCTTTTAGAATTTAAAAACGTCAGTAAAAGTTTCGGCGCTATAGAAGCTCTCAAAGATGTCAGCTTTGACATTGAAGAGGGTGAGATGGTTTTTGTGACGGGTCCTTCGGGTGCTGGTAAAACCACACTTCTTAAACTTCTGATTCGTCAGCTTAAGCCTTCAAGTGGTGAGGTCATTTTTGATGGCAAGGATGTTAGTAAAATTAAAAAGAAGGATGTCCCTGCTCTTCGGCGCAAAGTCGGCACTGTGTTTCAGGATTTTAAGCTTTTGGATGAAAAAACAATTCGGGAAAACTGCAACATTGCTTTAGCGATTGCAAAAGTTGCCTCAAAAGAATGGGACGCAAGAGTCGAGCACGTACTTGAGCTAGTTGGCCTTTCAGAGCGTGCTGACTTTTTCCCGTCTCAGCTTTCAGGAGGGGAAATTCAAAGAGCAGCCCTTGCTCGCGCTTTGGTCATGAACCCGAAGATAATTTTTGCCGATGAGCCTACGGGAAACCTTGATTGGGATACAGCCGAGGAAGTTATGAAGCTCTTGCAAAAAATTAATAAAGAGGGCAAAACTGTAATTGTTACCACGCATCACAAAAAAATTATTCACGAGTTGGGTGGCAGACAGTTGGAGCTTAAAAAAGGGAGTCTGGAAAAAGGAGAAAAATGAGTTTACATCTAAAAACAAGTATTGCTAACATTAGACGCGCGCCTTTTCAGGCGATGGCGGCAATTAGCGTTTTGGCAATTACATTTTTTGTATCGACCCTAATTGCTTTAGCGGTTTATTCATCAAACCAGATCATAAGTTACTTCGAAACTAGGCCTCAAATTATTGCATTCTTGAAGGACGACACGACCCAGGAGCAGGTTGATGACTTAATGGGTAGGCTAACGGGGGATCCTCGAATTGCGAATCTTAAATTTGTATCAAAAGAAGAGGCCTTAAATATTTACAAAGAGGCAACATCTGATAATCCACTTTTGGGCGAGCTTGTTAGCCCGTCAATTTTCCCCGCAAGTATCGAGTTTTCGCCATCTGACTTATCCCATGCTCAAGATCTAATATCGCTTGTGGAAGGCGAGCTTGTGGTGGAGGATATTGGCTTTACTGCAAACGTGGGCGGCTCCTCTGCTGTAGGGGATGTGATTAATCGTCTAAAAACCATCTCGTATTACGTACGGCTCACAGGCGCTGTGTCTGTTGGTGTTTTGGCTGTAACATCCGGTTTGGTTTTAATGGTCGTAATTAGTATGCGAATAAGTATGAAGAAGGAGGAGATCGAGTCTTTAAGTCTGATTGGAGCTTCGCCCGGTTTTATTCGCGCTCCACTTCTTTTGGAAGCTATTGAGTACGGAGTTTTGGGAGCATTTTTAGGATGGCTCTTGGCGGCAGTGTTGGCAATGTATGTTTCGCCTCACCTGTTTTCTTATTTTGGGACGCTTCCAATTTTACCCAAAGAACCGTCGCAATTTTTCGGGCTTTTGGGCATTATCCTTTTGGGCGAAGTGTTAATCAGCGTGACAATCGCAACACTGGGCAGTCTTTTTTCGCTTTCGCGAACGCTTAAGCTAAAATAGGTTATGCCAAAAAAGCTTTATATTAAAGTCCTCACTCTTCTTGTCTTGGGATTTTCCCTTTTTATCCTTCGGCCAACGTATGCCCAAGACGATGCCAAGATGCAGGAGTTGTCTCGCCAGATTGAAGAGTACAACGCGCAAATTTCTCGTCTTCAAAGCCAGGCTTCGTCCTTGTCTAACGAAGTGGCAAGCTTTGATGCTAAGATCCGCCTGACAGAGCTTAAAATTGACTCTACGCAGTCACAGATAACTCTTCTTGGGGGTAGGATCGACCAGTTAGTTGTCTCGCTTGATTCTCTGGAAAAAGCATTTGGCTCGCGCGTTAGCGAGACTTATAAATTGTCCAGGCTAGAAAGTTCTCCAGTTTTATTTTTGGCTTCCGACAATGTACCTGAGGCTGTTTCTAAGTACCATTACCTTCAGAAGATCCAAGAAGCGGATAAAAAATTGATTACACGGCTAGATAGCGCTAAAACTACTTATTCTGAACAGAAGGTGGAGCTGGAGGATTTGGAGCAAGTTTTGGGAGTCCAGAAAGAACAGTTGGATGTTCAAAAATCGGCCAAGGCAAATTTACTCGCAATAACCAAAAATGATGAAAAGAAATACCAACAGCTTTTGGCCGCAGCCCGTGCCGAGTACGAAGCAATTCAAGCCATTATTGCAGGGCGAGGAGATGAAAGTGAGGTTGGCCATGTTAACTCCGGGGATCGCATTGCAAGCATTATTCAAGGACCGTCGTGCAACTCAAGTGGTGGGCATTTGCACTTTATAGTAAGTAATCAAAGTACCACTGAAAACCCGTTTAGCCATCTTAAGCCCGGCGTCGATTTTCTTAACTGCTCGGGACCGGGGGAATGTGGTGCGGGTGACCCGTTTAACCCTTCAGGTGGCTGGGATTGGCCAATCAGCCCCCAGATTCGTTTTACGCAGGGTTATGGAAGTACTTGGGCAGTGCAAAATACTTGGGTTGGGAGGGTTTATAACTTTCACAATGGTATCGATATTGATAGTGAAAGCTCGTCTGATGTGCGAGCGGTTCAGCCTGGAACGCTTTATCGAGGAAGCGTATCGGGGAGCAACGGCTGCAGACTAAGATATGTTCGCGTGGATCACGAAGGAAGTGATCTGGATACATTTTATTTGCATATTAATTATTAATGTTTTCGACTTTGGTGTTCACACTCGCTTTAGCTGTGAGTGTAACTTCGCCACACACTAACGTCGTCGGCGGAGATGAGTTTGAACTGAATGCCAATGTTACAGGCTTTGAGCCCTCCTCAACTTATTACATAAAAGCGTTGGGTGGTGACAATAACTACGAGGTATTAACTAAAAACAACGAAAGTTGGCTTTCTTGGAATAGCTCTTGGGACTCGATGCCTCAGTTTGTTTCTCCTGAGGCCACCGAGAGTGCTACGTTGGTAACAGTAAAGGGAAAATTTAAAGATGATTCTTCGGGAACTAAAGATGTTAAAGTCCGTATCAGAAAAGTTGATCTGGATGAAAACTACGATTCAAATTTAATATCGATTCTGGTTACCGCAAAAGCCACTCCCACCCCAACTGCAACTGCCACTGCTTCACCCAGCCCCACCCCAACTACGACTGCCACTCCTTCGCCGTCGCCAACTCCAACTAAAAAGCCAACACCTAAACCAACCACGACAAACACTTCCACGCCTTCACCAAGCCCAACGCCTGTTGTTTTGGGGGAGGCTACGTCCACCCCAACTGTAATCGATACAGCTACTGTTAACAGCTCGGGCGAGAAAAGTATTCCAAATTTCTCTATACTTATGGTTGTCGGTGGTTTGGTGCTAAGCACCACTGCTGGCTTTTCGATTTGGAAAAAATATCGTGAAGAAAACTCTGCGTAATTTACAATTTTGGCTACTGCCACTTTTTTGGGCTAGTGTGATTTTTTATTTATCCAGCTTTCCCGCGGGGTCAACTACCCAAGTTTACTGGCAGGATTTTATTGTTAAAAAACTTGCCCACGTTACCGAGTATGCAATATTAACTCTCCTTACTTATCGTGCATTTATAAATAACGGAGTAGAGCGTGTCTTGGCCATAAAATATGCCATAATCCTCTCAATTTTTTACGGAGCTACGGATGAAATTCATCAGTCTTTCACTCCCGGACGTGAGCCAACTGTTCGCGATGTATTATTTGATACAATTGGGGCACTACTTACAGGATACTTTTTATGGAAATTATTACCAAAAGCGCCGATGAGACTAAAAAAGCTGGCCGCGATTTTTCAAATAAACTAAAGGCTGGTAGCGTTGTGGCGCTGGTGGGTGAATTGGGGGCAGGTAAGACTACTTTTATCCAAGGAGTGGCTGAAGGCTTGGGAATTACCCAAAGAGTAAATTCACCTACGTTTATTATCATGCGTAGTTACGATGATTTTTATCATGTCGATTTATACAGACTGGACGAGCACATCAAAGATGAAGTTACCAACCTTGGTCTTTTGGATCTAGTCCGAGAGGGTAAGTCGATTATCTTGATTGAATGGGCGGAAAAGATTCGCGATCTTCTGCCAAAAGACGCAATTTGGATTAAAATAGAAGATAATGGAGAGGATCAAAGAAGAATAACCATATGAACATACTTGTAACAGGGGGTGCGGGGTACATTGGAAGCTTTATCGTGCGAAGGCTTAAAGAAGCAGGCCACAACCCGATAATTTTTGACAATTTTAGCTGTGGCCATCGTGAGGCCGTGGAAGGCTTCACGGTCTACGAAGCAGATTTAGTCAAAAATCCAGATAAAATTCTTGAGGTCCTAAAAGAAGAAAAAATAGATGGAGTAATTCATATGGCCAGCTTTATCCAAATGGGTGAGTCTTTCAAAAACCCAGGAAAATATTTTAACAACAATTTAATCGGCGCAGTTAATTTGTTTGAGGCAATGCGCGAAGCTGGGACCAAGTATTTGGTCTTTAGCTCCTCTGCCGGCGTTTATGGCCGTGTTGACACGCTTCCTATTGACGAAGACACTCCCAAAAAACCTGAGAATCCCTACGGTGAAACCAAACTTATGATCGAGCGGATGCTTCACTGGTATACAACCGCGGGTAACTTAAACTATATCGCGATTCGTTATTTTAACGCGGCTGGGGCAGCTCTGGACGGCAGCCTTGGGGAGGCCCATCCGGCTGAAAGCCATATTATTCCTCTTGCCATTGCTGCAGCGCAGGCAGGAGGGGAATTTACCATCTTTGGTGATGATTATAAAACTGTCGACGGAACGTGTGTGCGCGATTACATTCATGTTTTAGATCTCGCCGAGGCTCATGTTTTGGCTATCGAAGCACTTGCCAAGGGCCACGAAAGTGCAAGTTATAATGCTGGTACGGGGGTTGGGTTTTCTAATAAACAAATTCTTGAAAAAGTTAACGAGGCTTCAGGAGGCAAACTTAAAATCAAAATTGGTCCTAGGCGCGAGGGAGACGTGGATGCTCTATATGCTTCAACCGGCAAAATTAAAAATGATTTAGGCTGGGAGCCTACACACTCCGACTTGGACACCATTATCGGTTCAGCTTGGAAATGGCATGAGTCTCATCCGAATGGCTTTGAAAAATGAGACTATATATTGATACCACTAGCTCCGAGAAAATTGTTATTAAGCTGGACGACGAAACGCACGAAACCGCGACAAAACTAAATAAGTCTCAGGCACTCCTGCCTTTTATCGTTGATACGTTAGCGAAAAAAAACACGAAACTTCAAGACTTAACTGTTATAGAGGTTAACCCCGGCCCTGGAAGTTTTACTGGTATCCGTGTGGGTTACGCCGTTGCCCAAGCTTTGGCTTGGTCTTTGAAAATTTCTTCAGACTTCAGTCAAATAAACTACCAAAAGGACTAGAACAGTACTTGACAAGGACTCTCACGTTAAGTAGACTGGCGTTACTATTTTTGAGGCTGCCCTTTTATAAAGTTTGGTTTATCTGATTAAACAATGACAAAATTATTTTTTCGAGGAGGTAGCCTAAATAAGAAAAAAATCTTCAAGATTGTCGGAGCTCTTGCTTTCATATTCGTTCTCTTCGTTGTCGCTCGTAGTGTATTTTCGGGTGCTTCGTCAGAAGCTACAGGAAACTCCTCAGTGCTTAAATCTGCAACAGTAAACAAAGAACTTGGAAAAGAAGTTGGCATTTCCATAAAGGATGAAGACGGTGAAGAGGTGGAAAAAGTTACCATGAGGTTAGAAAATATTGAGCTTCGGGATGAAATAATCGTCAAAGGCCAAAAGGCATCTTCGGTTTCTGGGAGAAGTTTTTTGGTAGTAAACATTAAGCTTTCGAACTCTCTGGAGCAAGGTGTTGAAATTAATACCAAAGATTATTTAAGACTAGGATCTGGCACAGAGCCTACTGAGTGGTTGGCTCCAGATATTCACAATGATCCGGTTTTGGTTCAAGCGATTTCCACAAAACCTACTCGTGTAGCTTTCCCAGTTAACGCAGATGAGCGAAAATTTGTTTTGCAGATAGGCGAAATTGCTGGAGATAAAGAAAAAGTCGAGCTTGACCTTACACAATAATGCAAAAAGAAGAGTATTCTGTAAAAAGTATTTCGGAGACTCTGCTTCACGATATAAAAAAATCTCTTAAAGGTGTCAAAAATTTTGGTAGTGTAGAAATCTTCATTCAAAATGGTGTGGTTACCCAAATAACTGTGCGAAATATAAAAAAGACGGCAAGCGCTCGAGAGGTCAGTAGAGCATAATCTATAGGATACTATATTTAATCCGCAAGACGTATATAGTAAGATTGTGATATTGCTCACAAATGACCTATTGACAAAGCTAAGACATTGTCGTTATATATGAAGTTATAAATGTCCTATATAAATACATTGTAGGATGTGTTTAAGGACAGATAACGGAGCTGACCGCAAACGGAGGCTTCCCGATCTAAAGCATTGACTTTGGAGTGGGACGCCTCCGTTTTTTTATGCGGAGAAGGGCGAAGTGCAAACCTTGTTTTATTACGAGGAGCCCAAAACGAAAGGGGGTGAGAATAGATATGAAAATTAGAAAATTAATCGCAACATTAAGCTTATCAGCAATGATGCTTAATTTAGTAGCAACTTCTGCTTTAGCAACTTCCGGGTCAGCAATGACTTTTGAAGTTACAGGCAACGGTGTTGAAACCGACAACGACATTGTCGTTCATGTCGAGCAAGATACCGACGTAAACCAGAGCAACGAATTCAACGCTACCACCAATGTGAATGCAAATTCAAACACTGGCGGAAATAGCGCAAGCCGAAACACTGGTGGAAACGCAGTTGTTGACACCGGAGACGCTACCTCACATGTTGAGGTATCAAACGCCGGCAACAGCAACGAAGCAGTAGTAGATTGTTGTGCAGCCACACAAGGTGCTGATGTTTTGATTTCCGGAAACGGAGACAGCAGCGACAACTTTGTGAAATTGCACAATGAAAATGAGGTAGATGTTGATCAGGAAAATGAAAGCCGCATTGTTAATACTATTAACAATGATGCAACCACTGGTTGGAACAGAGCAAGCCGAAACACTGGCGGTGACGTTGAAGTTACCACAGGTGAAGCTTCTGCTATAACCATGGTTTATAACGCTGGCAACATCAACTCAGCAGTCGTGAGTGGCGCTGGCCACGCAGGCGGTGTTAGCGCAAGAATCCTCGGAAACGGGGTTGATAGCGACAACGACATCTGGCTTTCACTAGACCATGAAGTCGAACTCGATCAAGAAAATAGCGCACGCATCGACAATTTTGTAGACACAGACGCAGTTAGCGGCAAAAACCATGCTAATCGCAATACCGGTGGAGACGTTTTAGTCGACACAGGTGATGCTTATGCTGGTGTATTGGTTGACAATGCTGTCAACTTTAATTACGCCGATGTTGACTGTGGGTGTTTATTTGATGTCACAGCCAAGATTGCCGAGAATGGAGACAGCAGCGACAACAAGATCAAAGCTTCACTCGAAAACGAGCTCGAAGTTGATCAAGAAAATTCGTGTGCTGACCATCACAGATTCCCAATCCGAACTTTGTTTGGAAAGGAGTCTTCGAGATTCCCATTCTTTGGAGGCAAAGACTGTTTGGAGAATGACATCTATGCAGATGCTTTCTCTGGATGGAACAACGCAGACCGAAATACAGGTGAATCTGGATCAGACCCAGCTGTTTACACAGGTGATGCTGAGACAGAGGTCGTTGTTGAAAATGCAGGAAGCTCCAACGTGTTTGGAGATGTTTCCGACTGGGATCTCCCAGGAGAGGATGATCATACTGGTAACAACGTAAGTGTCAACGTAAGTTTTGACCTTGCATCGTTACTTTCGCTTTTGGGACTTTTGTCCTAGTCTAATTCCGGGCTATGCGGCGCTTTACCAGCACTTCGGTGAAGCCCGCAAGACCCGAGAAGAAGATTATTTAAGATAGAGAAATTATAAAAATAGTTAAATAAAATGAAAAATATTAAAAAAATAGTTGCAACATTTGCAGTATTTGCAGTGCTTAGCTTAAACGCTACTAATTTTGTACTAGCGCAGGAAGAGCCTTCTGCACCACCCGCGCCAGTTGCACCAGCCGCACCTTCTGCTCCTGCTGCACCAGTCGCACCAGAAACACCTCAAGCTCCCGAAACACCGCAAACACCGGCTGTAGCGGCCACTCCTATTCCTAGTGTGGCAGCACCAGTGGTTACCCCTGAGCCAACACCAGTTCCGGAAGTAGAACCCGGCGCTGTAAATGAAGACACTACTGGGGGTGAAAACGCTGGAGGCAATACAGGAGTTGACACAACAATAACAACTGGAGATGCGACTACTGATGGTGCGATTACTAATGTGGGGAACACGAACATGGTTTCCACAGGTAGCGGATCAAATCTTCTACCAAGTGGAGGAACTTCTTTAGTTAATGATTCAAATGGTGCATCATCCACAAACACGGGTACGGTCAACAATAATTCTGCAACCACAACAAATCAAGATAATTCGGCAAATATTGTAAACACTCTAAATCAAAGCTCGACAACCGGGGAAAATTACAATTCATCCAACACTGGAGGAGACTCAACAGTAACGACAGGCAACGCCAATACCAGTGGAACAATTCTTAACATGGTTAACACAAATGCGGCGGGAGTTATGGTTTCTGAATTTAATATAGTAGATGATCACATGGGAGACTATATTTTAGATTTTGCCAACAACTGTATTTCAGGATGTGGCTCTAGCAGCACAAATGTAGCCAATACTCAAAACGGCGACAGCTCAGTTAACAATGGCACGGTGAATACACAGGACAATAATGCAACTTTTCAAAATAACTCCGCTGATATTGAAAACAACTTGATCCTCGATGCCAATACGGGCGACAACACTGTAAGCCGCAATACCAATGGAGACAATTCAATAACAACTGGAGATGCAAATGTAGCAGCTTCTATTGGTAATTTTGCTAATAACAATTTTGCGGGCAATGTCTACATGGGAGTGGTTAATATTTACGGTGATCTGACAGGGGACATCGTAATGCCCGAAATTCCTGGCTGCACAACTTGCGGAGGTGAGGATTTTGCATTTGCTAATTCAGGTAATGGAGATAGCAGCACAAACACAGCATCAGTAACTGATAGCGATGAGTATTTGGTAAATCAAGACAATACCGCAAATATCGTCAACAACGTAAATATCGACGTAAATACCGGGGACAACGATACTGATCGAAATACGAGCGGGAACAACTCTATTGAAACTGGGGATTCAAATCTTTTGGCAAGCGTTGTAAATGTTGCCAACAATAACATTGCTGGAGGAGACTGGTGGCTGGTTATTGTAAATGAGGCGGGCAATTGGATTGGTAAAATTCTCGGCTCTCCAGAAGGAACAAACATGGCCGCATCAGCAGGAACCGAGATTACCCAAAATCCGAATGGCGAAATCACAGTGAGCAACAACGGCAATGGTACAGAAAGCCAAAACACTGCTTCAGTCAATCAAAGCACGCTTGACACGACAAATCAGACTAATCAAGCCAATATTGTAAATAATGTGGATCTGTCGTCCAATACTGGTAACAATTCGGCAAGCAGAAACACAGGAGGCAGTAACTCAATTACTACGGGAGATGCTAACGTAATCCTGAGTATTATTAATTTTGTAAACAATAATGTTGCTGGAAATGGCAGACTATTTGTAACTCTTGTGAACGTCTTTGGGAATTGGGACGGTGACTTTGTTACTCCGGGGCAAGAAAACCCTGACAACGAAAATGAAGGTGAAAACGGAACTGGAGGGACTCCAGACGTTCCTTCAAGTACAAACAATCAAACTGCCAACAACTCTTCAAACAACTCGAGTGGTAGTAGTGACAGCGGCAGTAGCAGTTCATCAAGTAGTAGCCAGTCAGTACTTGCAGCCAGCACCAAAAAAACCACCTATCCTCGCTCTACAGCGGGACAGTTGGCCAGTGGGGTAAGCGACGACAAACCAGCTTTAGTATCTCCGGCAAATGCTGCTGAGACTCCGACAAATAAAAGCGTCAATATTAATCTTGCGTGGGGGCTTCTACTTCTTCCCGCTTATGTAATAATTAGAATTGTTCGAAGGCGAATAGCTGCATGAATTTTATTCTAATATCAGTGCTTCTTGTTTTTTTAGCTATTGGGGTTGTGGGCAAAAATCCCGAAATGAGGGTAAGTGAGCCAAGCCCGACACCAACAAATATTCCGGTTCCTACACAGACCCCAGAACCCGAAACACCTGAGCCCTCGGCATCAACCGAGCCTTTGGTAACTCAAACCCCCTCACCAACACAATTGGAAGAGGTCACTTATGGCGATTGGCTTTATCCCGGTGCGAGCGTTGAAAGCCGCGATGACAAACTTGTTTTAACTTCATTTGATTCACCAGATCAAATCACTGATTGGTATAAAAATAAGATAACTTCACTTGGTTTTAATGTTAGAAGTTTTGTTATGACAAGTGCGAACGATGTTGTAAAAAATGTTTTAAGTGCAGCAAAGGCGGATCGTGAGGTGGGTGTAACAATTACCAAAAACCCAGGAGATTCTTTAGCGGAAATTGAAGTCACCGATTCGTTATAGGTCGATGCATTTTTGGAATACGCAATAGCATTTTACATCAGGTTTTCTCCACATTCCCGCATCACAAACTCGGTCTTTTTCAAGTTGCTCCACTGTGTGCTGATTACCCGGATCGCCATTAGCGCAGTAAACTTTGCATTGGTTTGAAACGGCGAAAGTTGTGCAATCAGAATTGGTCTCACAAGCTATTTCAAATGGGCTGGTGATGCTGGACATCAAGACATTTCCAACAATTTTATCTAAAGGTTTTCCTTCATCTGTATTGCCTATTGATCGACCCAGTAGTGATGGCCCAATATGCCAGCTCACGTTTTCTGGGGCGTAATAAGGATAGGGCGCTAATAAAATTAAAGCGATTATCGCTATAAAAACTAAAAGTAATTTCATTGAAACAGCAAACTTTTTTCTAAGTAGCACTGAAGGTCTGTAACCAAAAACCCCAGAAGGCTAAGGGCGATGATCGCGCAAGCTATTACTGTTTCTATGAAGGTCGAAGCAAAGAGAAGTTTGTAATGCCTTGCCTCGACTAGAGAGTTGGCCATCTCGTGAGCCACAGTAATATCCCTCATTAAAATTTTTGTAAATATTGCATAGATCACCCAGACAATTGTCAGAAGTACCAAGGCAACTATCCAATAGCCACAGCGGATTTCAAGCTCAGATCCTACATTAGTTTTAGTGGCAACCAAAAACCATATGCCTGGAACCATTCCAAGTAAAGCGGTTAGTCGCGCGAGAGTTTTGTGTTTTTTAACCTGGTGCTGCACTTAAAATATTATACGCCCTAAAAATTACGCGCGGAATGCTTACTTATTCCCACTACTTTGGGAAATTATGCGATTTTAGCTTTTTAGCACTCGGGTAGCTACTCTGTTTATATATCAAACTATAATTCACAGTTACTAAGTGCCTCACCTTCGTCACAATCGTCTATGGCAGTTCCACCGTTTAAGCGATCGTACCCTGCTCCGCCATTTATGTAATCTGTTCCAGTCTCACCGTTAACTCGGTCGTCTCCGTCTCCCGCGTAAATTTTGTCGTTACCCGAATCCCCAGAGATGATATCGTTGCCCGCACCTGAGTGAATCTCGTCATTGCCGCTCCCACCACCAATGCGATCGTTTCCTGCACCGGTATAAATTTTGTCGTCTCCGGCTCCGCCATCGTCAATTCTGTTATTGCCATTGCCAGTGACGATTACGTCGTTACCAGCACTGCCATCGATTCTACTATTACCATTTCCCGTTACAATACAGTCATGCCCAGCTCCTCCATCAATTCTGTCGTTGCCGTCATAACTTACAATAAGCTCCGAAGCATGAGTTCCTTCAATGCGATTGTTTCCGTTGTCCCCCAAAATGGTTGAAGTGACAACGCCGGACAGGTGCTTGCACTGCTCTGGCAACTCAACCGGAGTTATCTTGTCGCCAAAAATAAGGTCAAATTCGACAAATTTTTTCTGATACTCATTTCCGGCTTCGATCAAAAAGCAAACTTTAAAAGTATAGGTTTTTTCTTCTTCTTGCCCCAGAGTATCAAGAATAATGCCGTCAAGGCTTTGCGACTGGTCAAAGAAATTGGTTAAGCTGTCAAAATATAAAACCGAGCCGCTTTTAATTTCAATCGTTAGGGCATCCGAAAGATCCCCGGTTTGGTCTACATTCGCGCTTCGGACAGTCAGGTCTTTGTCGTGATCTGAAGTATTTTTAACTTTAATATTTCGCTCTGTACAGTCTCCGGGTTTAAAATCGTCAACTGTAAACATGGGACCACTATGGGGAACTCCCGTATCCACCATCAAGCCACCGTAATAAGTGGCGGATGTTTCTTTGGGGGAGGCAATATCAAATAATGCAAAAACTACAAATGGCAAAAGTACTAAGGCTAGAATTTTTTTAGAAGTTTTTCTCATACTTGTCCTCCCATACTTGTCCTAACATTGCGTGTTGTTACTTGTTCCTTTTGTTGGTGTCGTGCATGACTTAAAAACTCCACTTCCGTCAACATCTCTGCCGACAGAAACACCTGCGCTTCCGGCTGGATATGTGTGCGAATCAATCACTTGGCTTTGGGGATCAAGTAACAATAGCTCCAAGGTTTCACCTCCGTTATCAAGCCAGCTGGTGTTCGTGTGCTGATAAACCACAAATCCATTGGCGGGGATTACTCCAAGTGCATCAAGCGGTTTCGGGCTTTGGTCGACCTCGTCTAAAGCCCAGCCCACAAGCGAGATGTCGCTTGCTGTTGGATTATAGATTTCTACCCACTCGGTCTCAGGCGAGATTGGCTGAGGCATGAATTCATTGATAACCAAATTTAATGGATTAGGTGTTGGTGATGGAATCACCCCTCCAAATATATTTGAAAGTGAAGTTTCGGTGTCAAAACTAAATGACGCGGTAGGGGATAAAAGTAAAAGAACAATTCCCACGATAGGAATTACACTCATCACAGATGAGTTTTGCGATTTGCCGTTTCGCTTTTTAAAAACCATTTTGCGCGTTTCAGAGAGTATTGCTTTAAGCTCCTCGTAAACAATAATTGAAGCGGGGATGACCACTAAAATTACAAAGCCCTTGGGAGTTTTTACAAAATCTGCCAAGTACCCGAGCTTTGGAATACTAAAAATTTGTCTGCCAACAATCTGGCTTTCCTGCACCGTCCAGTTGTCCACCTCTTCGTTGGCGTCGCCTTTGGTGCGAAAGACAGTTTGCCCGTTTACGTTATCAATCCCCACAATTCTGTGAGTGGTTAATTCGCGGCCGCCGGTTGAAAATGTAATAATTTCTCCCGGGTTGTATGAATCAAAAGTTTTAGTGAGTACGACGGAGCCCGTAGAAAGTGCCGGTTCCATCGATCCGGACTGCACGATGTATGCTCGAAGGCCGCCAGATAATACCCCCTTGGTTAAAAGAAGCGTGGAAACAGCCACACCAAAACAAACCCCCGAAAGAGTTGCTAAGAATATTGTTAGGAGTTGTCTTGGTTTCATCTTTTCCTTTCTTGGGCAAGGCCAATCTCAAGCTCCGTTGGCGGCCGCTTGAGATTGACTAATTATCACCCAATAAATCATTTGAGCATTCAAAACCTGCATTGTTTCGAACTTGCTCAGCATAAGCCACTACGCTTGCCGTCATAATGTCCGTTTGTGCGACATTAAGAGTAGGCGAGCTGCCATCACATGTCATACCGGCTTCGCCTGGAAGTGACATTGTTCCCACACACCACGTAAATCCAACATACGTGTTTACTCCAGAAATAAGCGGGCTGCCAGAGTTAGCATCAGCCACATCTATGCCATCCAGTAAATCGAAAAGATTTCCCGGACCATAAAGAGGCGTTTCCCCGCCGTCTTTAATACCGTCTTGATTGACGTCTTCCCAGGCGTAAACTTCAATAAATCCAGACAATTCACCAGGGTCATCGGTCAAATCTCCCGACTCGATTTCTGGTTCAATCCGTACGTTTTCGTCATCCACAACATCGTCAATCAACAAACATGCATAAGCATCATTGTCGGTAACGTGTAGGCTAATGACGTTTCGGCCATAATCTCCGGGTTTAATATCAGTAAAATTCCAGAAGATATCATCCGTTGTTAAGTCCTTTTCTTCCCAGAGGTTACAAATGCCTCCAACTGTATTGGCTGTACAGGTCTTTTCTTTCAAAGATACACTGTCCAAAAATACTCCAAGCGAGTTGTTTGTCCCTGATCCCATAAACTCAAGCCTGATTGGAGATCCGTCGCCCTGCACTTCGTGAACATACTCTTTCCAATTTGTTTGAGTTTGCCCTGTGCCGTCAGCATCCGTAATGTTGTTTATTACATTTCCATCCCAGCTGACAACCATTTCATTTTCTAACGCACTTGCTCCTGGTCTATAAGAATGCCAGTATCTAAGCTCGTATTTTTTGCCAGATGTTGTAGGAATGTCTTGATAAAGCTTGATCAAAGCTTGCTCGTCACTGATACTCCCAGTTGGTCCATCCCAGTCAGAATCTAGCTCTGCGTGTTGGGAAGAACCTCCTTGAGAAAGCCAACCTGACACACCTCGGTGAAGCTCAATATTGGCTTCTGCCGGTTGGTTTCCACCAACTACCAAAACCCAGTCAGCTGCCCAATCATTTACTGTGCCGTGGGTGAATGCATCCCATCCAGCCCCTTGGTTAACAATTGGCTGTTCAAAATCACCGTTTCCCACTAAGTTGAGCGCATCGGGCAAAACTGTACAGTCTTCAGTACAGTCATCGCCGTTATAAGACGCAAAAGCATGGTCAACCGTAAGATCAATTGATCCTGCAGTAAAGATGTTGTCAGTAGAAGTTTCGGTATCACTAAAAAATGCCTGAGTTGCCGCAAGAACAGCACCTCCTAAAACTAAAGTTACTACTAGTCCTAAAATTATTCTTCTCATATTTCTCACCTCCAATCTTTTGTTTTATCTGCTTTACCCCCCGCCCGAAGGCGGGGAGAAAGACAGAAATAAAACTTTACTGATGCGGATATTGAGCTCCTGCTTCAGGAGTAAAGTCAAAATCGGCATTAGTTGTTGTTTGGCTAGCTCCGCTAGTACTGAAAAAGTTGTTTTCAGCATTAGCTACTGCCACCGCTCCATAATCAGCAATCTTTACGCCGTTAAGGAAGTTGTTAAAGTTGATAGTTGCGATATTGCTATCAAAAGTACTATCAATTCCAATCGCTTCCGACGCGGGCGTGGTGTGCTCGAATTCGTTGTAACGAACCGTTGCACCCATTAATCCTCCAATTCCTGCGACATTGTTATCAATGTCGTTGTATTCAATTACAAATACGCCAGTATGAGGATTTACATAAACACCTTGTGTCGCACCACTAAGTACGTTGTTTGCGATTAAACCGCCACCGAGGGCACCGCCAGATTCAGTAAGAATCGCTGCGCCGACGCCTCCAGTTACAGTATTGAATGAGATCTCAAAGAGATCAGCATCACCTTCAGCATAGAAAGCAGCCTGTTCAGATGCAGTTGCTGCTGTTCCGATAACTCCGTCAAAGCCAGTAACTGTTACATTGCTAGCACTGAGGGTAACTGGGACATCAAGATCAACTCCTCTGACTGTTGCAGCTAGTGTTACACCAGCTACATCTATGAGAATTCTGGTGTTGTCACCAGTTTTGTCATAAGTTGAATCAACACATATTTTTGCACCGGGTGTTGCCGCATCCTCCGCTGCTTGTATTGAACCTGATCCGCTTACTGTGACTGTACAATCAGTTGGTGCTACGTAGGTACCAAGGGCTGCTCCTACTTTAACCTCAGGTTGAGGTGTAGAAGATGGCCATACAGGGGTGTAATTTTGTCCACAAGTAAAGTTAGGATTGTTCCTAGACTGTACTGCGTAGAACTGAATATCACCACGGACCAAATCTGTTTGAGCAGCGTTATTTAAGCTGCTTGCTCCGTTACAGGTAAAACCTGTACCTCTTACTAAAGGTCCTGTATTGTCGTTTTGAGCGACTGCATTAGCCGTTAATGTACCAAAACACCATGCCTTTCCTACATAAACAGTCGAGGCTCCAATAATTGGACTATTTATCAAACCAGTCCACCTATTCACCTGTGAATCAGCTAAAGCAATTTGGCCAAGGCTGTTTAATCCACTGGCTGGGCCAGAAACAAATATCTTTGAAACCTCGTCAGCTTCTAAGACATTGTCTCCATCATCTGCCCAGAAGGCAAAGTTAAGATTTTCTGCCAATTCACCATCAGTGACCAATGGATCACCAATTGTTGTATCGACTTCCAACTCAGGCTCTGAATAGGTGTTGTCGATATCAGCAGTTACCCTGGCTGCTGCACAAACCCATGCATTGTTATCGTTAACATGCAGTGAAATTGTGTCTTCTCCAATATCTCCTGGTTTTAGATCCAAGAAATTAAAGAAAAGGTGACCAGTCAGGTTGTCCAACGTCCACGATGTTTCTGGACTTGCAACTAAAACTCCGGCTGCGTTTGTTACATAACTCTCGTTATCGATCAAAAGATCGATTGCTCCAGCTACGAATCTATTTCCAGTAGATGTTTCAGTATCGCTGAAAAACGCTCTGGTTGCGCCTAGCACTACAACTGCCGCTACTACTATTGTTAATAAACTTGTTATTAATCTTCTTTTATT
>JBGSJG010000006.1:0-1677 GCA_041742135.1 Patescibacteria group bacterium
TTTTCAAAAGGATAAGAATAATCAGATTTGCTCGCAGAAGATAGAAATGTAATTTTATAAGATTGCTTTTGGAACAACTCAATAAGTTGTAGTATTCTACTTCCAGCTGCTGTTGAAGTTGGTTCAGGCCAAACACTTCCAATAATTACTAAATGGTTTTGCATGAAGCAAATTTAGAATTTAGAACTTAGAATTTAGAATTTAAGCGATGTCCTATCGCTTAAGGTACTTTTCTTTCCGCTTTTTTTCATTAAAACTGACCACTTCTTTTACCGTAACTTTGCGGAAATAAATAGTAAGATATATGGCATAGATTATTGCCAAGCCCAGCCAGATAAAGACGGCCAGACGGGTACCAAACATCGGCAGACTCTGGTTTACAGAAAAAATCACAAATAAGCCCGACAGGCTAAAGGCTATATATCCCCAGAGCCACATGTTATCAAATTTTTTATATGCCCTAGAGCGCTTTTTGATTCGCAGGAAGATTAAAAGCAAAATCGGAATTACAACCATAAGACCGGTCGGGAATAGCAAATATTTTTGGTAAAGGGCGCTCGTTGGTATTTCTGTTAGATGTGACCAATCAAACAATTCGTCGAATATTTTACTCATCATCATCCCCCAAAAAATCTATCTCACCCTGGCAATGAGGACAGACCCATTCCTGATCTTCCTTGATCATAACGTTCCCGCATTTTTCACAAACCGGCACACCCTCTTCGGGATTTTCATTTTGGTTGTCTAAGGTTTTGTCGTCCATCTTAAATTCCTTGTTTACTTTTGATAAATAAAAAACAGTCCAGTGTGGTGAGCGCCTGCCGAAAGAAGCTTCTTAAACTCGAACCCAAGTTTGCCAACACGTAAAATAATTTCCTCTAGATTTATTCGATTCTCCTGATCTGGGCCAATCGCAGTTTTGTCATTCCAATCAACGATGATTAGCCGAGTCCCGCCTTGGGCCATCTTTTTTAGATTATTAAGTAGCGACTCCGGCTGCTTCACCCCTGACAGAATATTTGAGCACAGAATCAGATCCACCTTTGTTTGAATTGGCATCATCTTACAGTCATGAGGAGCCTCAAAATAACTCAAATTATCAAGGCCTAATCTTTGCGCTTTTGTCTTAGTGACAGAAAGGTTTTCTGTCTTGGGGTCAGTGACATACACATGCCCAGATGAACCAACTGCCTGAGCCATTGGAATTGTCCAATAACCTGCCCCTGCCCCAAAATCAAGAACCTTGTCGCCGGGCTTTAATTCAAGCTCTGCCACAACCTCCTCCGGGGACAAGAAAGGAGCCTTGGGATAAGGATAGTAAACCATTTCCATACATACTATTCTATTTGGAATACAGAAATGACGCAAGGGTACCTTGCGCCATTTCATTTCTACAGTTTTGTTTTTACCTACCACCCCCACTATGCTACTACGTAGTAGCATAGTACATATTTGTTTTAGCTTACCGTCCCACTTCTCTACATCGATGTAGAGAAGTGCTGGATATATTTATTTTGGATCTTTTTTTATTTTTTGGGCACTTTGCTACCTCACAGTAGCAAAGTGGATATACGCTTAATTTTTTTGTTTTTATTGGTACTTTTGGGCGACTCGCCCCAAGTACCGAGCTCTGTTATTTATTTTTTAGGTTTTTGATTTTTAGAATCTTTTCGTCTT
>JBGSJG010000007.1:0-1685 GCA_041742135.1 Patescibacteria group bacterium
AGTATAGTATTTCAAAGAACGAATTAGAATTAATATGGACTTAGTCCTTCTTAATCTCAATTATATAGCTGCATATTTGACGGTAAACCCGAATGAATATGCTTTGTTTAATTTAAAGAACTTTTGTTATATGTGAGTTAGCGAATATAGCTAAAAGGCTTGATTTTATTGATAATTTAGATGAAAATAGTTCTTTGAAAAGTTTGTAATTTGCGCAAATATGATTATTTTGTAAGGGTATAAAGGGGGTAACCCAAGTATTAACAAAAACTCGGATTATCGGGAAAAACTAACAGTAAATATCGACTATGAAATTGGAAATGAGCAATTTATCAGCCGTTCAAAAGACGGCCACGAAGGGGTATTTACCCGCGAACGAAAATTGTCGATAAAAATACTGATACTGTTGATGCTTAAGTTTAAAAGTTCAATACAGCGTGAGCTGGATCGCTTCTACAAAGAAGTATCCCAAAATGATTTCAACATCCGCGAAGTAACCAAAGGAGCATTCACCCAAGCCAGGGCAAAACTGAACCCGTGGGCTTTTCAAAGGTTGAACGAAGTGGCGGTCAACACATTTTACGATGAGGCTGAATACTATGTTTGGCACCAGATGCGGCTACTGGCTGTAGATGGCACACGGTTGGTGTTGCCCAACCACCCATCTGTAGCCGAAGAGTTTGGAGTGCATCAGTTTGGTCCCAAGGCCGACAGTTCCCGGTCGCTTGCCATCGCTTCATTATTGTACGACCCATTAAACCTGCTGACAATCGATTCACAAATAGCTCCTTACTCATCAAGCGAGGGCGACCTGCTGATGCAGCACCTGGCCAAAATCAATACGGGAGACATGTTGTTGCTCGACCGTGGGTACCCCAGCTTTTGGCTACTATTTTTATTAAAAGCCAGGGGCATCGAGTTTTGTGTCCGCCTCAAAGAAGACTGGTGGCTGAAAGTAAAGGACTTTACCCAAAGCAACGAGAAGGAACGAATTGTCACTTTTTCTCTCCCCAAAAAAGACAGGGCAAAGTTGAAGGATTATCCGTACATGCAAGATACCGGGATTACCTGCAGGCTGGTCAAAGTAGAACTTGAAAACGGCGAAAAAGAAATACTTTGCACCTCCCTGACGGACTGTGAGAAATACCCTTACAGCGATTTTGAGCAACTCTATCATTACCGCTGGAACGAGGAAGAAGCTTATAAACTGTTGAAAAGCCGTATTGAGATGGAAAACTTCTCGGGCAAAACAGCCAAAGCCGTAAAACAAGATTTCCACGCCAAAGTATTTTTGATGACCTTGTGTGCTGCTTATGCCCATCCAATTGAAGAAAAAGTGATTGCAGAGTTTAAAGCAGACAAAGACCGAAAGCATGGCCAAAAAATCAATCGCACCAACGCACTGGCAATGACCATGGACATATTAGTGCCAACTTTTATCAGGCAGAAATACAAAGAAGGATTTGAAGCTTTTGATTCGCTCGTTTGGCAGACACGCGAAATAGTAAGACCTGGACGAAGTAACCCACGAAACAAGAAGCAGAAAAAACTATACTCGATGAATTACAAGCGATTATGACAAAACATTAACTCACATATAACAAAAGTTCTTTAAATTAAACAAAGCATATTCATTCGGGTTTACCGTCAAATATGCAGCTATATAATTGAGATTAAGAAGGACT
>JBGSJG010000008.1:0-297332 GCA_041742135.1 Patescibacteria group bacterium
GGTCGTTTCTATTTCAATTTAAATTCGCTACCGATTCTTGGCATTAGCCAATACATCAGTAGCTTCCCACTCAAAAAGCTCACCCGCGTCACTCGCGGCTCGGCCTTCCATAACCCCATCTTTTTGTATCGTTCCTGTGGCAATTATTCTTTTTGTGCCCGAAGCATGTGTAAGCTCAAGCTCTACTTTGTTCCCCGAAACAGTTCCAGTTACTTCCCATATTTCATCGGGGTTTTCATCGTTTACGGCACTACCTGAAAAGTCGCCTGTTGTTTTGTCAATTGAATCGATCGAAAGGGCAACTGTCTTTTGGTTTAGTGAATAAAATTCTATGGTGAAATTTGAAGCTAAAGCGGGGACAACTGAAAAGGCCAAAAAAGTAGCGCTCGCGGCTGCCGTGGCCAACGATTTCTTGACAGGGAGGAGATTGATTTTCTTCATAAACGGCCCGTAATCAAAATTACACTAACCATGAACAAGCAATCAAGAGTCAATTTTTTGCCTCCGTTGGCGGTCGACAATGGATAATTCATACTACCCCGTGAAGAGGATGTGTCAAGTGCTGCGTAATTTTCTTTCTTGTGCGGTATCTATTACTGACTTGACGAGTGCTTTGTAAATAGGTCTATCTTGTTCTGGTTTCGTGGCTAGGATTCCCTCAAATTTTTCCCCCCACTCTTCTTCCTGTTCATACGTCAAAAGTACTGGAAGTTGCATTCTCTCGTTAAAAATTTGAGCCAAGGTATTAATAGAGTCTGGATCGTAAGCAGTATCTAAAGCAGGTATAAAATCATCTGGATCAAACCAATCCCTGCGATCAACATCAGGTTGCGCCATATCTGCTTCAGGTTCTTTTCTATCCACAATTGGAGAATTTTCTGGAATAACTGGATCTCGAAGGTCATCTTTGTTAACAGCAAAGAGGACTCGGCATCTATCATCAAGGGGAAGCCTGAATTGAGTTGTCAGTATGCGGTCAACTACTTGGGGTGTTTTGAAGCCAAAAGTGTGCTCTAGCCTGCACATGCCTCCATCTTCACAACTCGGACATAGTTTTATTTCTTTCATATTACGGTTTTTTACCCTCAAGCTCTAGTGATGACATGGCTTCTTCTATCTTTGGGCACTTGTCAGCCGGAAAGTCGCTTGCTTGTTTTTGATAATGTGCCATAAGCTCAACGGGGTCAGCAATAATTGCCTTAGGTATTTGGCAGTCAGTCTGGCCTTGTCTGCAGTGCCTGCACAGTTCGCTTGTCATCCAACTGAGAGTATACACACAGACTGTCTGGAAGCATAGCCTCATTTTGATGGGAAAAGTAAGTCTTGATTTTGAGTTACAAGAATCTATAATCTGCTTATGTCTGAACGATTGGCAGAAATGGCGACAACATGGCAAGTGGGTCAATTTGATGTTGATGATTCGTTTACTCAAGGGCAGCTAATTGGGAAAGATACGAAGACAATATTGGATCAAATGCAGTGCCTTGAAAAAACTGTAGCCATATTTGGAAGGGATGATATTTTCGTGCGCGAAACAATTGAGCCTTGGATGTGTGAAAGGTGCCCCATTTCGCCAAATTGCTCCATCAAACCTACTTCTGCCACCTCTTCGTAAGAATGTTATACTGAAAATATAGTCTCGCTTAGGCGGGATCTGCTCATATGAAACTTGATATTAACGTCTTAAGAAACGTACTTGTAGGCTCCGGCAAGGTTAATGAAGAACAGTTCAACGACGCCGCGAGAAACGCCGACGAGTTGGGTAAAGACGTCCGCGATGTACTTGTTTTTAGGGGGTTAATTCGCCAAGAAGACATCAGTAAGCTTATTGCCACTTACTATAATGTCCCGTACCTCACTCTTAAGCACTACAACATTCCTGAAGAAATTATTAACACCTTCCCGGAACGCTTGGCTCGCAACTACCGTATGGTGCCTTTTGATCGCGACAGCGTGAACCTTAAAGTCGCCATGGAAGACCCGGGCAACATGGAAGGCATTGAGTTTGCCAAGCGCCACGCGGGCTTAAACGTGATTCCTTATTATGCCAATCACGAAGATATAAGCGACGCGTTAAACCAGTACAAAAGAAACATCAAGGAAGATTTTGATAAAGTCATAGCTGAGAATCTTCAAAAAGCCAAGATTGAAGGAAACCTCATGGAGGCTGCCGAGAAGCTCCCGGTCATCAAAATGCTCGATACGATTTTTGAGTATGCCATTGCCGAGCGGGCAAGCGATATCCACATTGAAGTCCAGGACAAAGAAGTTATCGTTCGTTTCCGAGTCGACGGAGTCTTGCAAGACATTGTCCGCCTGCCGCGAGGAGTGGAAGAAGCGCTGACGGCTCGTATAAAAATTCTTTCAAACTTAAAACTAGATGAGCGCCGAATCCCCCAAGACGGCCGGTACAAGTTTGACGTCGGTGGCGACATCGTCTCGCTTCGTATCTCTATTATCCCCGGATTTTATGGTGAAAACGTCGTCATGCGACTTCTTCACGAATCTGCTCGGCCACTTTCTTTGGAAGAGCTTGGTATTACAGGAAGGAATTTGGAAATCGTCAAAGAGAATATTACCCGTCCTCACGGAATGATTCTCGTCACAGGTCCTACGGGTTCCGGAAAAACCACAACCTTATATTCGGTTTTAAATATTCTAAACACGATTCAAGTCAAGATTTGTACTATTGAAGATCCTATCGAGTATGGCGTCAAGCGTGTTACCCAAATTCAAATTAACCCAAAGGCTGGGCTTACTTTTGCGGCTGGGCTTCGCGCCCTCTTGCGACACGACCCGGACATTATCATGGTGGGGGAAATCCGCGACGCTGAAACCGCGGAAATTGCCGTGCATGCGGCCTTGACTGGGCATTTAGTTTTGTCGACTCTTCACACTAACGATGCGGGAGGCACAATTCCAAGAATTTTGGACATGGGAGTAGAGGGCTATTTGGCTGCCTCGACTATTAATATGGTGGTGGCCCAAAGACTCGTTCGCAAGATTTGCTCTTCTTGTAAGGCCGAGTATCAGCTTGAAAAGCAGTTTGTCGATAAACTTGCAGAAGATTACCATGTTGACTCATCAAAACTAAAATTCTTCCGAGGCCGCGGGTGTAACAATTGCCGTGGAACAGGCTTTTCTGGCCGAATTGGAATTTATGAAATCCTGCCGGTTACCGAAAAGGTCCGTGAACTTGTAAGTAAGAAAGTCTCAAGCGACAAAATTATCGAGCAAGCCCGCGCAGAAGGCATGGTTCTTATGTATGAAGACGGGTTTACCAAAATCGCGGAGGGCCAGACAACACTTGAGGAAGTATTAAGAGTAGTACAAGAAGCTTAACATGCCACTTTTTACCTATAAAGCCACAGACGAAGAGGGAAAAATAATTGAAGATACAATTCAAGCGAGTAACCGCGAAAACGCAGCAACTACACTGACTTCGCAGGGAGTGAAAATTTTGACGATAAAAAAAGTTGGCGGCGCCGGAAACATGTTTTTTGGTGGAATTTCTACGGCAGAAAAAGCTTCATTTTGTAGATTTATGTCCACAATGCTTCGAAGCGGCATGAGTATTCCTGATGGGGTGGAAATTATCCGCCAAGAAAGCAAAAACCAAAAAATGCAAAAAGTCTTGGCTGATTTGAGCTACCAAACCAAAAAAGGTAAGTCTGTCTCATCCGTTTTGGAGCAATACTCGGATGATTTTGACAGAATATTTTTGACAATGATTAAGGCAGGGGAGGAGTCGGGCACACTGGAGAAAACTTTTGAATATCTCGCTGTACAGATGTCGACTTCGCATGAACTGTCTCAAAAAATAAAAGGCAGCATGATGTACCCGGCGGTTATCGTGGTTGCCATGCTAGGTAATGGAATGATGATGATGCTTTTTGTGCTGCCCAGATTGGCTCAGGCATTTTTGAAGCTTGACGTGCCCCTGCCTTTTTATACAAAAATTATTTTAAATATTGGCCAATTTTTTGGGGACAACCCAGTTCTTGTGATTGGTGCCACCATTCTAATGGGGATTATCGTGGTCATGCTTTTTATCCTCCGGCCGACTAGAAGAATAATTATGCACGTTTTAACTCGTGCGCCGCTGGTCAGAAATGTCGTCAAAAATATTGATATCGCGCGCTATTCACGAACACTTTCGACACTTCTGAAAAGCGGTGTGCCGATAATTGATTCCTTGGATGTAAGTAGTGATTCTGTGACAAGCGAGAGGCTCAGGCGTGAGACTAAGCAGTTTAGTACTCTTGTGGCCAAGGGCCAGTCTCTGTCGGATATTATGACTGCCAATCGGGATATTTTTCCATCAGTTATGGTGCAGACTGTCAGGGCAGGGGAGAAGTCTGGAAGTTTGGAGCAAGTTCTTGGTGAAGTTGCTGATTTTTATGAAAAAGAAGTCGAGTATAGCCTTAAAAACATGACTAGCTTGATCGAGCCGGTTCTTATGCTAGCAATTGGCGTAGTTGTGGGAGTTATGGTTATTATGATGATAGCTCCGATTTATAGCATTATCGGGGGACTGCAACAAACAATTAACCAGCCATGAAAAAAAAGACACCTCTTTTAATCGGAATCGCAGTCGCCACCGTTTTAGCTATTGGCTTGGTTGTACTTCTTGCTGTAGGGAATAAAAATCAAGAAAGTGCTCGGAAGATTGACTCAGTGAAAGTCCAAAAAGACGGCAATACACTGGATGTGCGAAGTGACGGTCGAGTTACATTTGAGAAAAATAACGAGACTTTTGAGGATTTCTGGGACGAGGATAAATTAAACGCTTTTTTTGGCTATATCGATGGTAAGTATGTCGGGGAAGGGGAGCTTGTTGCCGGAGGGGGAAATTACATTGTTGTAAATGGTACGACTTATGTATTAGGGGATGATGAGCTGATTGATGCTGTTGAAGATGATGCCGAAGATGGAGATGATGGGGGCGGGGATGATGGGGATGGGGGAGATGATGGAGGGTCTACTCCTTTTCCGACGTCGACATCAGGACCTAGTGGGGGAGGCACTAGCCCGACACCCGCTCCAACTTCGTCAGCACCTAGTGGTGGAGGCGGGCCAGACCCAGAGTGCCTGTATTGGAGATTATCATATTGCGTGCGCCCCAGAACACCAAGTCCTTCGCCATCGGCTACGCCGGAAGTGGTAGAAATTCGAGAGCCAAACTGTGAAGCAAATGCTCAAACAGGCAGAACAGTTATCGGAAATGACCTCTGCATCCCTACCCCATCCCCCACTCCTTAACAATTTTCAATTTTCACTTTTCAGTTTTACAATGAATTTACAATGCTTCAAAACGGCAAATATGATCTAGAAGAAAGAACCGCGAAGTTTGGTGAGTCAATAATAATTTTTTGCAAATCACTTAAAGAAGATTCCATCACAAGGCCACTGATTAATCAGTTGGTTAGGTCAGGAACTAGCGTGGGAGCAAATTATATGGAAGCAAACGGAGCTAGCTCGAAGAATGATTTTAAGAATAAAATATATATTTGCAAAAAAGAATCTCAAGAAACTAAGCATTGGCTAAGAATGCTGTCTGTTTGTTTGCCAGAAAGAAAGGAAGAATTAAGAATATTGTGGCAAGAGGCCCAGGAGCTCACAATGATTTTTCAAAAAATTACAAGTTCAATGAAAAATTGATAATTTATTGAAAATTGGAAATTAATAATTGAAAATTGTTACAACTCTTTCCAATTTAAAAATTCATATTCTCCAGAGGTTGGGAAGAATGGAGGGGGAGCAAACAGGAGGTTGCCATCGTAATTGATTGTTCGTGTTGTAAACCCTGATACCAGATTGTTGTTCTGGGTAAAATTCCAATATGATTTTTCAAACGAAATCACTGTGCCATTTAAAGTCAGGCTGTCTTTGACGTTACTGGACCCAGCACTGCCACAGCCAGAGAAATAGCCATGCCTAATTATTTTGCCAGATTGTGCCAATAGTGCCGCGTCTACGCGAAAATTCTCTGGTATGTTTCTTGTAAAATAAATATCGTGTTGGGCCACAAGCCCCAAGGCATCACTTCCATCGTCTGTGGTGTAAAGAATATTGTTTGGAATCCAGATATTCATATAATTGCTTTCAACTGGAAAGCGAGCGGCCACTACAGTTATGCGGCCTTTGACAGTCCCTTCCACCCATAAGTGATTCTCGGCAAATATGATCGGGGTATCGGAAACGTTGTACGTTCCGATTGTATTTTCAGACAAAATTCTCTGAGGGCGATTGGCGCAGGTCGGGGACTCAGAATCATAGCCTTGGTAGCTTCCCACGCTCGTAACTCTTCGCACAGTGACAGTTCCACTACTATTAAAAATCAAATGATAGCCTTGGTACTGGTTGGGCAGGTGAAGTCCATCGGCAATTGCGGCATCGCGCATGTCGCTAAAATCAAATGCAATCGTATTAAAAGCTATGTAATCGTCGGGGAAACTCCACAAGCTTTGGTCTCCCCCGCTGCCCCACACTCCGGGACGAGTAGTGGGTGAGCCACACCCCGTTTCACTGCCACAGGTGTACGTGGATACTGCGCTGGTTACACGAGCAGTGTTTGTCCCGTCCATGCGAATGCCGTTATTAGAATGAACATCGCCGTTGACAGTGATGCCTGTTCCATACCAACTGCTGGAGTTTTGTAAAAATGAAAAGCGAGCCAAACTTGGAATTCCGTACTGAGCTTCGATCGTGCGGCTAATTGCTGGGTGATCAACGGACCTGCCGGTTGAGCGAATTGTAACAACGGAAGAGCCGTCACTTGGGGGGATTATCTCAAGATCATATGAGCCTACAGTTCCACCTTCTGGATCTATGTATTAGTGAGAATAAGTTCCGGTTGCGCCTGTTCCATCGTAAAAATCCAAGGGATCGTGAGCCAAATGCCAGCGGTAATAATTAACCCCAGCTTCGGCGATGTTTAAGCTTTGCTCTGAGGCCAGCTGTCTTTGGGAATAATCAACTTGCATTGACAAGAGGATCAAAAGGCCATAAATCACGGTTAAAAAAGTCCCTGTGATTACAAGGAGTGCAGGAGTTATGGTTCCGTGGTTTATGTATCTTTTTTGCATTTTGTTACAAATTATCCTTAAGCATTCGGAGGTTTACATTTGTATTAAGTGAATATCCCTTTGTGCCTACGTTATCGTTACTGCTTATGTTTAAAGATATCCTAACCAGTCGCACATCGGCAATGCTTACAGGGGTGAGCATGGGATTGTTGGTAGTGTCCGTAGGCCAATCCTCGTTGAAATACAAAAAAACTGGAGTGCCCCCGTTTTGGACGTTCCCCGACAATGGCTTGATTACGGCATTTGCCGGAGGGTAGGTCGCTGGAAAGCCGGTGGGCTCGGTGACACTTTTATAAAATGTCCCGTCTTCGAGATAATAGCGGACATATTCGCTTGTCCCATCGTAATCGATATCTGAATAAA
The DNA here is from genome assembly GCA_041742135.1 of Patescibacteria group bacterium. Taxonomy (GTDB): domain Bacteria; phylum Patescibacteriota; class Microgenomatia; order UBA8517; family UBA8517; genus 01-FULL-44-24b. The sequence continues at coordinate 7,452 of JBGSJG010000008.1, forward strand.
ATCTCACTTCGTTCTCGTCTCCGTATACGAATGCATAAGCACCGTTTTGGCCACTTCTCATAGTTCGCATCTCGCGCGCCAAATGAGAAATCGAAAAATTCGCTTCCTCCACATTTGTGAAGTTAGTAAAGCCAAAAAGTTGGCTGTCTTGGAGGACTTTATTTAAAGCCAAAATGCCAAAGCCCAAAGCCACCATTAAAAATCCCGCGATACTAACTTCGACGATTGTAAACCCCCCTTTTATTTTCATGGTGTTGGATTTAGTATAACTTCCCAATTGGTGTTGCCAGTGACAGTTATGTCTTCGATGTGCTCCAGTAGTCCAGAGGCCGTGGCGATTAGCGTATAAACTTGGTCGCTAAGTGAGTCAAAAAATACTTGGCCAAAATTTGCACTGCCTTCAATCCCCGAGCTTTGCGAGGCTTCGAATCCCAAGCTGTCTTTAAGAGTTGCAGCAACTGAAGCGATCAAATTATCGTCAGAATCTCTAAAGGCAATGTTAAGACTGCTGGGAACTTCTGGCGTAAGTGAAACCAAGAGGTCCACATCTTCCTCTGGGTCAACAATAAATGGAGAAATAGGATTTGTTGAGGCAATAAGTTGCGTTGAGTCATCTGGTAGAAGTACATAATAATTTCCCCACTCCAGCTCTTCGATTGACAAGTTGCCTTCTGAATCAGTCACCAAATCTTGATCAAATTTGTAAACTGGCTCGTCCAAAGCAGTTGTTCCAATGGTTTTTTCTAGCTGAAGTCGTACGATTTGGTTGGGTAGAGCCGGGTATCCTTGAGCCGCTAGTCCCACAGTTGATAAGTCAAGCCGTGCAAATTTATCTATCGTAAAACTTGGCTCAGTTAGCTCACCTTCGCGAATTGTGGCATGCGGCTTTTCTGGATTGGCAACTTCGGCTGTTGAATAAGTTCGATCTGTACTATAGCCATCTTTGGTAACTGTGATCTGGTAGCAGCCGTCGCATATTGGAGCTCCAGGCAGGGTTATGCGCCCTGTGTCGCTTGTGAAGTAGGTTGCGTTTACAGGTGGAGTTGTATCAGCGGCAACGACCGTAACTTCGGCTTGGCCAATAGGCTCGCCAAGACCATCAAACACCAAAATAGATAGCGTGCCACCGCCAGGAGTGGACTCAACACCTCGGGGAGAAATGTCAGTTACAATCGAAACCTCACTAAAACCAGATGCCGCAAGCCCTCCCCAGGAAACGTCAACGCGGACTCTTTTGTAATCAGTTGGCAAGGTGTCAGCTGGGAATATAAGGTCAAATTCATCGTCAATATAATTTACTCGAGTACGAATAGTGTACGTTTGGCCGTTTCGATTTATTGATTGAGTCTGCGTAAAAATTCCAGAAGGAATACCGCCAACAGTCCCCACTTCGTCGTAGGGGGCATTTCGGATAATCTCCATTGATTCAAGAGCGATGTGGCGGGCTGAAATTCTCGCGCGGCTGTAGCTGACCAAGTCGTAAACAGAAAAAGCCAGAGTAATCACAGCTTGGCTTAGGATCATAAAAATACCCATGGCGATAATAATGCCAATGAGTGTATCGCCCTTTTTGAGGAGAGTCATAATTCAGTATATAACGAAACAGTAGTTTCGATATATCAGCCGTTGGCTGTTATAATGAAGTAATGAAACTGCCCAATTTCAATTTCTTCGAGAAGTCGTTTGTGTCTTTGGTTATCTCCCCCAAAAATCTCAAGGTCATAAAGATTAATACAAAAACAAATTCGGTGGTCAAATTGGCGCAGGCTCAGCTTCCACCGGGAGTAATCATGAATTACAAGGTTAAGGAAAAGGATTATTTAATAGCCGCGATCAAAGACTTGTGGAATAAAAATCGAATATCGGATAAATATGTCGGAGTTGTAGTTCCCGAGTTCTCGACTTATACAAAAAGTTTCACTCTTCCCAATCTTTCAGATGTTGAGCTGACCGAAGCTCTGGGCTTTAAGCTTCAGGAATTTTTGCCCACGACGATTGATGAAGTTGTTTTTGACTGGAAGATAATCAAAAGAGAAAAAGATACGGCGCATGTTTCTGTGGTTGCGATTCTCAAAGACGTTTTGTTTGGTTATATCGACGCGGTTGGCGCAAGCGGGCTTTCTCCTTTGGTTGTGGAAACACCTTCACTTTCAGTGCAGCGCCTTTTGGATCAAGATGAAAGCGGCAAATTAATTATTTACGTCAATACTGGTGAGGCCATTTTGGTTATGAGTAGCGCCTCAGAAATTATTGCCAGCTCTGTTGTCACTTCAAATGATTTTAATGTGATAGTTTCAACTGCTCGCCAGATGCTTACTCACTATTCGACGATTTCAATTCAAAAAGTCGTTATTGCAGGCGTAGGGATAACACAGGACTTGGTGCAATTTTTGACTTACAACTTAGGTAGAAGTGTTCAGTTTGTGGCTCCTCCTGTCAAAGGGCTTCTTCCAGGGCAGGTTCAGGATTTTTTGATTGGCATATCGCTTCAGCATAAAGATCCTGCAGAGCCCAGAAGCGAAGCTACTATCAATCTTTTGCCTCCTAGCTGGGCGGAGTACTACAAGAAGCAGTCAACGGGAATGCATGCTTGGACTTTAACTTTGGTCACATCAATTATAGTTTGGACAACGTTTATTTTTGTTTTGATTGTTTTTATGTTTCTAAATATTCAGATGCAAGGACTTCAAAGTGGCGAAGCGGAAGCAAAATCTCAAGAGCTTAACAAGGTGGTAAGCGAAGTAAATCGCGTGAATAGCTTGTCAGAGCGCGTAATTAGCTTTAGCGAAAGTGTTATAAGCCCGGGCAAGATTGTAAATTTATTTAAAAGCACGGTTGCCGAAGGTGTAGTGCTAAGTAGCTACAATATTAATTACAGAACCGGCGAGACAATTTTAGGCGGTCGTGCTGGCAACCGAACATCTCTTTTGGCGTTTAAAAATGCGCTAGAAGATAAAGAAGAATTGGAGCGAATCGAGCTGCCGATCTCTGCACTTATTCCCGAAACAGATATCAATTTTGAAATAAGGCTGTATTACAAGCCACTTGTGAAAGTTAAAGCTCAACCGGTTAAGCTAAAAATGTAACATGAAAAAGAAACAAGAAATTACTGATGTGAAGAAAATCGAGGAGCGGGCTGAAAAAACTGCGAAAGGCAAGACTGCGAGTGTGATAGCGAAAATTGTCATCGCCAATGTCATTAATGTAATTTTGCTCGGGGCGATCTTCTTGCTTTTGAGTAACATGTCAGAAGTTGCCGAGAAAGTCAAAGAACTTAAAGGTGCACATTTACTTGCTCGAGAGACAAGCGATGTGGCGATTATTAAAGGAGATCTTGATCGGGTCCAAGATAAAGTAGATAGGCTTTCAGAGCTTTATATTGACGAAAACGGCTTTGGGCATTTTGTGGAGGAGATAACCGCACTTCGGGCGGATGGCACAATTATCGAGGTGAGTTTTCCTGGAAGTGAAAGTGCTGTAAGTGGCGCAGCTTCGAAAGGGGTTCCCGTTATAGTTGTTTTTAGCGGGAGTCGGGAAGCGGTGAATGCATCACTTGAGCGCGTTTTGGATCTGCCGTTTTTATTAACACCGGAGCTAGTTGAAATTGAAGGAGATGCAAGTGCGTTAACCCTTAAATTTGGAGCAACCATTTTAACAAATGAAAGTTTTAAAAATTAGAAAAATATATTTCGCCTTTGCAGTCATACTGATGCTTCTGGCGGTTTTAGTAGCTGTTAGTTTGCGTGGGGCTTTTGGCGCGATTGCCAAATCAGGAGAGATTGATGAGGCAATATTAAATAGTAGCGCTCCAAGATTAGACCGAGACAAAATCGATAAAGCACTCGAGGCAATAGAGGGCCGCGAGTACACCCCGCTTGACTTGTGATGTTAAAGATGTGTACAAATAATAAGAACCTAATTATTAGGTAAATATTCAAAGGAGGTGAGAATTCGAAAATTATGATTAAAATTAAAAAAGGATTTACATTGATTGAGTTATTGGTGGTTATTGGAATCATCGGAATTCTCGCAGCCGTGGTATTAGTCGCGGTTAACCCTGGTAGACAATTTGCACAAGCCAGAGATACGCAGAGAAGGAGCGACTTGCTCCAAGTCACAAATGCAATTTATCAATTCGCAGCTGAAAACGACGGGGATTTGCCTGGAACAGATGATACTGTTACCATTCCAAATTTCCCAGCAGCAGTTACATGTATTGGTAATGGAGGAGCTAATTCTTGTGCTCTCAATACAGATTGTGACGGAACAACTCCGTTTGACTTGGCCGCAGCCGGTGCTGTGGATGGAGCATCTGATGGGGTAGACCTACCAATTGTTCCAACCTATGTTGCTGATATTCCTATGGATCCGTCCGGTGGAACCGCAGCAGATACAGGGTATTGTATTTATCAAGACGCAACGACAGGACGTGTTACAGCTTCAGCTCTCGGTGAGTTGACTGGAACAATAACAGTTGAGCGTTAGTTTAAAGAAATAGGACTGTCCAAATCTAATTAATTAGATGGAAACAGTCCTGTTTCTGTTTGATGGGATAATATGTAGTTGACATCTAGCGAAATTTATTACTACATTTAGTTAGTGAAAAGCAAAATAAAACCCGTAACAATATTTTGTTCAATTCTTCTTTGCTATAAAGTCTTTGCTTTCCCGGTTGCGGCCCAAGACAACGACGCGATCAAAGTTGCTGGATATTCTCAAGCCGCAACACAGCAGCCTTTAACAAAAGTAACTCTTGTGCCTCCGCTGTCGCAGTTTTACGCCAACCGTCTTTCTGCTCTTATTAAAAAGACTTCTAATTTCGGTACAAACAGCAGCGTTGTTCCATGCTCTGTTGAAATACTTGACCAAGTAAATTATGTGAGTACAGGATCGCTTGTGGATGAAAGTGGGCATTTAAGTGCCGATATTTTTTTTGGCGGAGCGAAAAAAACAAATCTTACAGATGAAGAGGCAGAAGAGCTGTCAAGATTTGTGTCGAGTGGCGGCGTACTTTATGTAAGCGGTGGCGGTTGGCTTGTTCCTACTCCAGGTATGGGACCTGAATACAATTTGTTGTTTGAAAAATTAGGGCTCAGGGATAGATTTGAAGCTGACTATTTCGATTCAGGAGACTATCTGCAAACCACTATTCCAATAGAGTCCCCAATAACAAGAGGTCCTTTTGGCGAGGTAGGGTCGTTGGCAGTGGATTCAATTAGGAAATTTGATACTTTAGATATGAATGGAATTACCGCAAAAACGGAGGTGGGGGAGTTCGTCATCCATGAGAAAAAAATTGGAGAAGGGTATTTGGTAGTAACTGGGAGTTTTATGTACGCAGACACATTGCTTTTGTTTGATAATGACAATGAGAATTATTTTTTAAATCTTTTTGCTCTCGGTTGTGGAGAACAGGATTTTGGAAAATATGAAAAAGTAGTATTGGATGTCCCCTCATTCAAACAAGGACTGCCTGAGTATGATGGACTTGATCCAGTTTGGGAGAATGTCATTTATGATCATGGAGATCAACAGGATTTGTGGTGTGGGCAGACAATGGCCGAGTGTGCGTGTGCGCTGACATCTGCGACCATGGTGATTCGTCACAATGGAATTGACAGGCTTTGGTATAACGCGGACATTGACCCTGACAGTGTCAATGGATATTTCAATCAATTTTCTAAATTTACTGACAGCCATTATGAAAGTTATGGCTTTTCAAGTGGAAATGTTTTGTGGGCAGCAGTGAGTGGATTAACTGCAGATGCAAACGTAGTCCACCAGACTCCCAAACTTGATCAACCTGTACGTGAAGATTTTGACATTGAGAAAATTAAGCAACACATTGATGCAGGCATCCCTGTAATTCAGCAGGTTTCCGGTAGTTTTGGAACTCATTGGGTCGTAATCAAAGGTTATGAGCCAAGTACTAATCGATTGATCATAAACGACCCAGCATACCCAGATCCTGTATTTGGCCAGTATGCGTATTTAGATGAGCGTTATACTGCTATGCCTTCACGGAGCATGATCACATACGTTAAAACTTTTTCTGATTTTAGATATTTAGAGCTTACCAGTTCCGCGCCTCAGCATTTTTTAGTTACCGACCAAAATGGTAACAAGACTGGATACGATCCAGAGACCGATGCAATTGTTGAGCAGATTCCTGACTCGCAATATATTTTCGAGGCGTCTTATGGAGACGCGACAGGTCGAAGACCAGTGCCTCCAGAGGGATCGGGAACAAATGTGTTAACAATCAAATTGCCCCAGGACGGGAATTATGAATTGGAAGTATTTGGGGAATCTACGCCAAAAGTCATATCTGTTCACTCTTCTGACCGGGCAGGCAAGAAAGTATTTGAGTCCAAAACTCCCGATCAAAATTTAACGTACAGGATTACTTATAATGAACAATCTGCCGGAACAGAGGTTAACATTACTAAAATCGTCGAAGAAATTGAGGCGAAAATTGATGTCGAGCCTTTGATTAAAACCAATATTATTATCCCAGTAAAATGGCTTCCAGTTCCGGTTGCAATACTTGCTTCGGACAGCTTTGATGTTAATAAAATAGACCGCACTTCGCTAACATTTGGTAAAACAGGGGAGGAAGAAAGCCTCTTAAGCTGTGCAAACAAATTGATAGACGTAAACCGTGACAGGAAAAAAGATTTGCTTTGCTATTTCCAGGGGGACAAAACAATGCTTGATGTTTCAGATACCGAAGCAATTTTGAAAGGGAAGCACGAGGGCAATGTAGTCTTTGTTGGGAAGGACAAAGTTAAGGTTCTTAAGCCATGGTTTTTGTTTTAGCCAATAAAAGCCTCAAGTGTTGATTATTACCCCATACATAAGGTACTATATTAGACAGGTCAATTGATCTGTATGGATATTAAAGTTGTTTCTTCGATAGGTACGGGCAAAACCGCTTTGTCGGCTTTTGATAACGCCCTTAAAAACGCGGGAGTCTATAACTATAACCTCATCGCTTTGTCTTCAATTATTCCAAGCGGAGCAAAAGTTGCAAAACACAGGCATTTGGAAGAGAAAAATGACGAAATCGGTTGGCGACTTTACGTGGTGAAGGCAGATCAAAGAAGCGACAGATCTGGTGAAGTAATCGCAGCGGGGCTTGGGTGGTATCACTTGCAAAATGGTGGCGGTGTTTTTGTGGAGCACGAAGTTAGCGGCATGACTAAAAAATCAGTAGAGTCAGACATCAAGCTTAAAATTGCCAGATCAGTTCAGGATTTGGTAGAGTTTCGTGGGGAAAAGTTTCATAAAGACAAAATGGGCGTTAGCTATGCAATTGCTAAAGTAGATAGTGAGCCAGCTTGTGCACTCACTTTGGCGGTTTATAAGTCTGAACCCTGGTAGTTTAGCTCCAAAAAAGTAAAACTGTTCCAAGAATTATTCCCGCAATTCCTATGTATTGCGTGAGGATTAATTTTTCTTTGAAGGCAAAGTAGCCCAAAACAACTGAAACCAAAGGAATTGCTGAAGAAACAACTACAACAACAGATGTCAGTGTGGTGGCCTTAAATCCCCAAGTTGTGGCAAACGTGCCAATTGAATAAGTTAGGGCACTTAATATCATTGGTTTGGTGCCGTGGCTAAGTTTTATCTTCTCATGGCTACTAAGTTTGATGATCGCAAAAAACAAAAGGGCAATTATTGAATTAAACAAAGCTAACCAATACAAAAATCCAGTTTGTTTGCCCAAAAAATTATCCCAAAGTGGAAATACAATCGAAAGCGACAGAGCAGCAAGGAGGACGTATTTTAGGCCTTTTATGGTCTTGAAACTCTTAATGTCTTGAACTGAAACTGCACTAATTCCCAAAAAAACTATAACTATCGCAAAAAACCTAAAAAGGCTAATTTCTTCACCAAAAAATAAAAAGGAAACAAGAGCAGTACCGACTCCATAAGTTGAAAATATTGTGCTAATTGTGCTTAATGAGCCCATGTTTAAGGCTTTGAAAAACAATACAAACGCGAGGAAATTTCCGCCCGCAAGAAGTGCCAAGGTAAGAAATGTTGATAGCGATATGGCTTGGATACTTTCTCCTGAAATTAAAACTACGACCCAGACTATTACTGAAAGAAAGGAAAACAGAAGAAAATTGGCCGAGTTTTCGCTGAGTTTGTCTTTTTTGATGGCCTTGGCAGAAAAAAAGTCAGAAAATCCCCAGCCAAGCATGCCCCCAATTCCCGATAGTACGGCGGTTAATAGCTCACTCATCTAGGTGCAATTATATACTTCTTAATATACCTCACGGGGTTCCATTGTTCTTTTGAATAGCGAAGTCCGGGTATGTCCAAATCGTTTTCAATATTAATAAACTCATAGCCTTTAGCCACGAGTCTTTTGCCAACTTCTTGGTTTAATATATAGTAAGCCTCCACAAAATTTACGTCGCTTTTAGCAAAATGATTTTGCACCATTTTTGGAATATCCAAATCATTTATGTTAAAGCTGATTATTTTTCCATCAACATAAAGGCCCAATACAAAAAGTTTAAAAGTTTCAAAACATTCAATTAGGCGTGTAATTGCTATTTTCTCATGCTGAGTTTCCTCGACTGTTTTTCCGCGCCCAGTAACCCATCTGTCAAAAAGTTCTAGAATTTCATCGCGGTCGGACTGCTTTGCCATGTCCAGCTCACGCACTATAGCCTCGGGATAATTTTTATAAAACCTGTTTACGTGGTTTCTGTGATTTTTAAATTTAGTTCCTTCAAGCTTTGCGATCTCCTGCAGGGATAGTATGTAGTCAAAACTTCCACGGTCTTCGCTAATCGCAAGTTTTGTGGATAGATCTGGCTCTGCTGCAATCACATCCTCCGGAATTAGTTTAAGTTCCTGAACAAATCCTTTTAATTTAGATTCGGCAAGAAGCGCTTGGGCAGTTTCGGTAATTTTGTTAAATCCAAAAAATGACAAAAACGGATCGTTGGTTATGTAGTCGCGAAACTGAATTACCACATTGTCATTTAGTGAAGAAACCAAAGCATCATCGTTTGTGTTATAGCTCCAAAGGCTTGGAAACTTATAGTCTGCAGACTCTGCATGGCGAAGAATAAGATCGTCGAAAATTGGTTTGTGAGCCAACGTCAATTTATCAAAAGCCGGAAATGTCGGTAAATTCATTTATTCCTTACTTTTTCGAGTTTAGCACAGCAGATATTGACTTGCACTCCAAAGTTATACTAATCTTAAACATGCTAAACACTGTTAAGAAATACTGGGAGGCTAAAGTTGCAGTGTTTTTGTTCGTCCTCTACTCAGTGTGGTTCATCTTCATTCACATGTTTTTGCCACACGAGCATTTTTTATATGAATACTTTGGGCATTCATATGGACTGATTGATGCGTGGGGAGCCATTTGGGGAATACTAATTGCAAGAAAATGGGGAGGACTCAAAAGCGTGTTTGGCAAAGCTTTGACAATGTTTTCGATAGGACTTTTTCTGCAAGAATTCGGCCAACTTGCTTATTCGTACTACATATTTGTCCAACATGTTGACGTTCCATATCCATCGATTGGAGATATTGGTTTTTTTGGCACAATACCATTTTATATCTTAGGAGCTTATTATTTGGCCGAAGTTGCGGGGGTAAATGTTTCAATGAAGAAATTCGCCAGTAAACTTCAAGCTCTTTTAATTCCAGCTGTAATGCTCGGAGTTGGGTACTTTCTCTTTTTGAGGAATTACGAGATTGACATGTCAAACCCGCTTCGGGTGTTTTTGGATTTTGGATATCCTTTGGGGCAGGCAATTTATATCTCGATTGGAATACTCACATTCAGCCTAACTCGCAATATTCTAGGCGGGATTATGAGGATGAAAATCTTATTTTTCATTATTGCTTTCGGTGCTCAGTTTCTCGCAGATTATATTTTTATTTTCTTTTCCGAGCATTACTATGCAGCAAGCCCGATAGATTATTTATATTTAGTAGCCTATTTCTTAATGACTATGGCTATTCTTCAACTCAAGACAGTTTTTGATTCACTCAACAGGAGCGAGAAATAGAAAATGAACGATTATTCACAGATCGCTAAAGTCATTGTCGAAAGGCAAGAGTCTATCATTGGCCCATTGGCTTGGATGGAGGCCAGGAAAGTTGGTGGACTAAAAATTTCAGATCGTAGCATTGAAGTTTCAGGAGAAGGTAAAGTTGTTCTTGATGCTTTGGTAAGGCAATATCAAAAACTTTTTGGAATGGCATCAGTTGAGGCTTGTCGTGATGCTGTTCGCGGCAAAGCGCCAGTTGAGCAGTTGCCCCAGATTCTTCATTAAGGTAGCATGAATTAATGAACCCTGTCACTGAAACTGTGGAGTTTAAAACGCTTGCCGCCGAGCTTTATAAGAAAAACTTAAACCTCTTTAACGCCAACCGGACGTTAACAATTCTTCAGAAACTTTACCAAATAATGGCCGCGGCCCTAAAGACGGAAGATTTGGCCCAGCAGTTTATGAACACTATAGTGGTTGACATGAACTTTGTCTCAGGGGTCGCGTATCTTAAATCTGCCCAAGACAACACTCTTGATCCTGTGGCTCAAGTTAAAACTGATCAGAATTCTCTAAAAAAAGTCGACATAAATGACCAAACAAATATCGTGGCCAAGGCCTTTTTGGAAAAGCAGAAAGTAACAGCAAATCACGACATCGCATTTCCGATTATCTTTGGAACCGAAATTTTAGGCGTTTTTACAATTTATTTGGGTGTAAACACCGAGAGCTTGTCTGAAACGGACAACGATATTCTAAATCGCGTGACTGTGGTTTTTGCCGTGGCTTTGGATAGGCTTTTACTTTACCAGAACCTTGAAAGCGTCAATGAAAAGCTGAAATTTTTAGATAAGCAAAAGACCGAGTTTTTGAATGTTGCCTCTCACGAGCTTCGTGCACCAATGACCGCAATCAAAGGCTATATTTCTATGACTCAAAGTGGGGATGGGGGCGAGATACCGGTGGCAGCACAGGAGCTTTTGAGTGAGGCCGCAACAGAAACAGACCGCATGATTAGGCTTGTAAATAACATGCTTAATGTTGCCCGAATTGAGGAAGGCCGTATGGTCTTTGCTGAAGGCCAAGTCCACCTTTTGGAGGTTGTGGAGCGAGTCTTTAATGAGTTTAATTTTGAGGCTGAAAATAAGGCTTTAAAGTATTCATATCAGCCAACGCCAAATACGTCTGACTTCGTGACAGTAGACGTGGATCGTATTCACGAGGTGGTGGCAAATCTTGTTAATAACGCAATCAAATACACCGATGAGGGGGAGATTGTTGTCAAAGTCTTTAACCCCAACCCACAAATTGTGCGTTTTGAAGTTACTGATACAGGCCCCGGGATGACGCCGGACGAAGTGGGTAAGCTGTTTCAAAAGTTCTACCGTGCGGACAGCTACATCGGCAAAAAGATGGGAACTGGGCTCGGGCTTTATATAAGTAAGCTCTTGGTAGGTAAGTTTGGAGGCAAAATAGGCGTAGTTTCTGAAAAAAGTAAAGGAAGCACCTTCTGGTTTGAGCTCCCAGTAAAGGGGTAAGCTTTTTTCTTGTTTTTTGTATTAGTGAAGCAGTAAAGAGTATCTCCTGCTATTTTTATTGCCGAAAAGGAAGTGCAAAATCTAATCATCCTAATTGAATATGTGCAATATCCAATGTATATTGAGTTAATGTTTTATATATTCATTAAAAGGTTAATGGATGTAATTGGATCTATTAGCTTACTAACGCTTTTCTCTCCTATACTCATAGTGGTGGCAATTTTGGTTAAATTAACCTCTCCAGGACCGGTTTTTGCTGACACCCCGAAACGGGTGGGCAAAAATAGTCATCCGTTTTACCCTTACAAATTTAGGTCTATGATTGTGAATGCACATAATTTATTAAGAACTGACCCTAAACTTAAGAAGTTCTACGAGGAATACAAGAAGGGGAGTTACAAATTGCATGACGACCCAAGAATTACTCCGATAGGGAGGTTCATACGTAAGCACTCATTAGACGAAGTCCCTCAGTTGTTTAACGTTATTATCGGCGAAATGAGTATTGTTGGACCGAGACCTTATTATCAAGACGAGCTTGAACAACAGCTAAAAAAATATAAAGATAAAAAACATCTGCTTGAGGATGTGTTATCGATAAAACCAGGAATCACTGGATATTGGCAAGTTTCTGGGAGGAGTAGTATAAATTTTGATAAAAGAATAGAAATGGATGCATATTACGCTAGAAAAAAATCCATTGCTTTCGATCTGTTGATTTTGTTAAGGACGCCGTGGGCTATGATTTCAGGCAAAGATACTGTGTAAAGCTTGGTAAGTTAATGTAGTGATGATCTCGTTCTTCCCCTGCTAGTTTCAATATTAACGGCGCGGCGTTGTTTGCGACTACTTAAGATTTTGGAATAAAGCAAATTAAACTTGTCTGCGGTTTCGTTAATATTAAATTTCTCTTCGATGTGCTTTCTGCACGAAACGGGCGCGATCTGGTCAAGTTTTTCAATAGCTTTTACTGCTTGGCTAACATTTTCAACGACAAAGCCAGTTACTCCGTCATCGATCACTTCTGGCACTGACCCTTTATTGAAGGCAATTACCGGTGTGCCAACAGCCATCGATTCAATCATTACCATCCCAAACGGCTCTTCCCACTTTATTGGAAACAACATTGCTTTGGCCCTTTTTAACAGTTGGTTGCGGGTATCATTGTTTACCTCGCCAAGAAACTCTGTATCAAGTGATTTGATGCGAGATCGTACTTCCTTTTCGTAAAACTCCATGTCTTCGCTTTTGATCTTGGCAGCTATTTTCAATTGCATTTTTGACTGTTTGGCTATTTCTATAGCCTCAAGTATACCCTTTTTGTCGTTAATAGAGCCGACGAAAGCTAAATAATCTTCTTTCGTTTCAGCGAAAGGAAAACTATCTAGATTTACTCCAAAATAGACAACCTCGGCACTTTTAATCCAGGGAAAACTTTTTCTGTGGCTCCGGCTGAGAAAAGTAAAATTAGTGTGGTCTTGAGCCATTTCGCTTAGGATTTTTCCGGCTGGAGTCGGGTTGCTATAAAAAGTAAAGATATTAGGGGTACTTAAGAACGGTGTCAAGCCTAAAAACGGATCGACCGAATGGGCATGAATTAAGTCTACTTTTAGCTTCTCCGATTTCATCACACAATGAGTAGCTTGAGCCAACTCGGTATTTCTATCCAACCCACGGTCTCCTTGTCCCTCGGAATACAAAGAAATAAGTTCGATCTTTTCATTTGGTATCGATCCTCCGGGTGCAAATAGATAAACCTTGTCTTTGGAGTAATTGATATTAATCAATTCCGCCACCATCTTCTCTATTGCACCGTAGGCAGATGATGGTACGGGTAGCCAAGGTTTGGAGAGATGTGCTATTTTCATAATTTCACAAGAGGATGTTAGTAAGTAAACTATCAATCATTGTATAGGTTGAACAAATTATATCTTTGCCTGCAACGATGTTAACATGTCGTCCGTGTCCTGCACAATCGCTTTACCAGCTTGATTTCATATGATAAACTCACCTGAGTAATAGATGAGATTAAGGCTAAAAAGAAGAATTTTTTCTTCCGGCGCACACCGGAGAGGAAGTCACCCCCACCAACCGGCGGGATTTTTTAGGCATAAAATTGACATACTATAGGCTTAATGATATTATCTTTTAACTAATAAATGAGTTTTAAACTTGTTTATAATTATTTACTATGAGTGCTGATAGACCATCTCAGATTAGTAGAAGAGATTTTCTAAAACTCGCTGCCGGTGGAGCTGCCGGAGTTTTGGCCACTTCTTTAGAGCCAATTGCACTAATTAAGGCTCAAGAAAGTTCGGAGCTTCCCCATCCCCTAACGCTTGAAGCTATTGAGGTGTCATATCTTCCTGTAGATGGAAACCCAGATTTTGCCCGCCCGGGCGAAAATCAAGGATTTAACACCCTTGAAAACCCAGTGTTTGGCACGGTTAGGGAAAGCATCGAGGCTGCCGTTACGGCGACAAGTAGGTTTATCGCAGAATCACCTGATTCTCAGTTTAAGAATATTCGGGAAGTTACTGCGGTTACGATCGGGGATGTCGCTCGGAATTCAGATGGCGGGCTAGTTCAGGCAACGCCAACTGCTCCTAACCCTCAAACTGGCAGAGTGCCTGTTCTCATTACTTCAATGCATAGTGGGTTTTTCGTCGATGTTGAGGGAAAAGTGACTTCATTTACAAACGAAGAATGGGCTAGCCAGATTGGTGGCATACCCGGTGGTAGTTATATGTTTCCAAGCCAAGATGGGACTTTGACAAAGGCCGACTTTAGAGGTGTAGTTTTTGCCACGGGACACAAGGGTGAAGACTCAACATACCGTTGGAGTTTGCCTGAGTCTGGGCCATGGGTTGATCATGCTATGACTGAGCAGGAATATGTTTCCAGAAACGAAGCGGTTTCTACTAATTTACGCGAGTACCAAGAGATTGTCCAGTCTCGAAGCCTCCAATTTGACCCGGAAAATTATGCCTACGAATACCGTACTGAAACAGGTGAAAGGATCAGATTTAGAAAGGGGATGGGCATCACAGTAGGAGCAGATGGAACGTACCACTCTGACGATTTGCGAAGCGGATGGGTTAAAGAAACAAGTAGGTTTAGCGAAACAGTCGAAGGGAAAACGTTAACAATTGTTCTTGAAGGGCAGGAAAATGCTACAGGTCCTTATTCTGGTGCAAAATTCAAAGACGAATTTATGGCAGATACACCTGAAGCTCAAGCGGCGAGGCAAGTAATGGCAGAAAAGTTTGTGCAATATTATCCTGCTCTTTGGGCGCAAACGGATGAAGTTTCGCTTTTTGTGCCAGTAGTTTCAACAGATATGTCCCAATCTCGAATAAATAGGTATAGTGAAGGTGGCTTGGCTACAACAAACAGAAACGTTTCAGCTACAGGACACAATCAGATTGATTATGGGGTATATGAAATATTGGTTAGTACCTACCATAATGAGAATTTTGCCATAAATTTATTTGGTTCATTAATATACGAGCTCAGGGTGCTGACTGGGCAAGATTACTTGTTTTCAGCAGATAGTCCTGCAACAAGATCGGTTAAAGACATGCTTGGTTCTATATCATCGACCCTTGGCGAAGATATCGAATATTATAGGCCGCTTGAGACTTCGTCAAATTGAGATCGCATTTTTTTGTATATTTCAATTGTGTTTGTGTATACTGAGTTGTGGGTGGGATAATAAAGAATAAACTTCTTTTGATAATTTTTATTCTTTTGTGTGGTCTTCTTTTTGTTGGCTTGTTTCTTCTGGTTTCTCTTAGAAGTTTTAGTGATAACCCTAGGTCTGTGCTTGTCAACCAAAATCCTTCGTTTGCGGTTAGTATTGGCTCTCAAGAGCGGTTAAACAAATTTGTGTCAGATCGTTTATCTGGTTCAAAGGAATTGCAATTGGTTTTTACCGACGAAGAGTTCGAAGTCGGTGTTAATGATTATTGGGAGGACGCAACAGGCAATAAAATATTTATTGGTGGCAGTTCAATTTCAAACACACCTGAAAACACAGTTATCAAGCTATCGGTAAACTACAAGAACGTGACAGATTACGGTTGGAGTGAGGAAAATATTGAAAGATACTTGGAGGCCAAGTTTTACGAGAGTGTTTTTGGGATAGACAAAAGGGGGTTTGATCCCGTGGAGGCAGCTCAAAGATATTACGACGAAGTGTCAGATATTTATTCTGAGAATTTGTTTAATGTAAAAATATGATAAGTAAGCTTGTGTTTGCATTTTTGTTTTTTTTGAGTAGCTTTCTTTTTTTTGCACCGGAAGCTGATGCACAATCCTGTACTGGAACAGCTGGGTGCTGCTCCCACTATGAAACCATACATACTCCCCCAGGGTGCGTTTATCCACTGGGTGAGTGTACGGGTTCAGTCAGAGGAAGTTGTTTGACTACTTACTCAGTTAGTTGCAGTGATTTCCTGTATCCAGACTGTGATACCTTACCTAACACTCCAGCCATTTGTCAGGGTGGTTTTTTTGCAAACTGCACTGGTGGAGGAGCAAGCTGTGGTGATGGGTTTTGTAATGGATCTGAAACTTGTTCCAGCTGCCCGGGTGATTGTGGAGCATGCCCTGTTGGCCCAAGCTGTGGCAATGGTACGTGTGGTTCTGGAGAAACTTGCTCAAGCTGTCCAAGTGACTGTGGAGTGTGTACAGGCCCACCTCCTGCTGGAGGAACTTGTACGACTGGCCAATGTGTTCCGTTATCTCAAGTCCCCAATAATTGTGGCGACATCGGGGCTCAAAGCGGAAGTGGCTCTTGCACAGGGGGCAGGTGCTGTACAACAGGTGGCGTGTATGTTCCAGGATGCCCTTATGATTCTGGGCAAGGTGCCTCAGCCTCATGTAGGTACACTGAGGGAAACGGCTGTGGAGATCCATTCTGTAACCCGCCATATGGTGTTTGTCGCGGTTGTGCAGACGGGCTTGTGGGCGGAGGATGTAACTGCCCTTATTGTTCTATAGCAATTTCCAGCGATACAATTTCCGTAAACCAAGGGCAAAGTGTAGATATCCCACTTACACTTGACTCGAATTATGGTTTTGGGCTAACTGTTCAGTATACTGTTCCAGGAATCGTGACGGCTCAGCAAGTTCGCGGTGTTTTGAGGATTACCGGAATTTCTCCTGGTAACACGATAGTTACACTGAGAGGCGACTGGAGCGGATATTCTCCTCGCACGCTTTGCAGCAAAATCATCTCAGTACAAGTATTGCCTCCCTCGTGTACAGTCGAGCTTGTGCCGAGCAGCTCGAATGTGTTTGTGGGTCAAACTGCACTAATGTCTGCAAACATGACAATGTTAACTGGTCCAGTTAACAACGTCGTCTTTAGTGTGGACAATGCCTATGTATCTGTTTCACCTTTAGTCGATTCTTCAGCTCCACTGTACACAACAGATGCCACCGCCCTCTCTGCTGGTGGAGGTCGTTCAAGTGATCCTCCGCCAGTAAGTATTGTGACAGCGCGTGTGAATATGTCCGATGGCTCCTACTGTACTGACACTGCAGTAATTAATATTTCACCCTATGCTGGTCCTTGGTGGCAGGTGGGTCGGGGCAATGCGATAACGCGCGGAAGTATTTCATCGCTAACCCCACCACAAATCCCTCCAACTCCAGATATACCTTTTATTGCCGACGATCTTTTAAGCAATTCGCTCGGGATTGCAGTTTATGGAGAGGGTGTAGCTAACACCTATGATTTCCAAGCCGGACCGCTTAAAGGGACAGTTAGCTCAGCTGGATGGATTGCAAAAACCAATACATCGAATAATCTGTACAGCTATAGCTACTTTGAAGCTTTGGCATCGGGGAAAAATGTTGCAGTAATCGGGGACGGGGTTATTGATGTTAGTGATATTGCCAGTGCCACCAATGACCCAGATGGGTACAGCTATTTAAAAATTGACGGAGACGCGACAACGTCTGGGTTTAATTTTAATAACAAAAAGGTGATTGTTTTTATCGATGGAGATCTAACAATAAACGGTGATATAGGAGTTAATCCTAATCTTCTTGATACGAGTTTCTTTATGGTTGTTGTAAGTGGAAGCATAATTGTCGCCCCAGATGTTACGGAGATTGTTGGAATATTTACAGCTGACACCGAATTTCTAACCGAACCTGACGACGACCAACTTGTGGTTACAGGTTCAGTTGCCGCTGCAAATATAGTGCTTCAAAGAAATCTTTTGGGGGGTAACGTAAATACACCTGCCGAGCTATTTAACTATGCGCCGGAATTGGTAGTTAACTATCCACCTTCACTTTCGGACAAACATCTAGTTTGGCGCGAGGTCGCTCCGTGATATAGTTAATTTATGGATGATTACCACTTTGCGCGCGCTCGTAGCACTGTTAAAAAGAGCCTAAACATAAAAAAAGTGTTGATGAGTTTTTTGCCTCTATTTGTGCTTGCCCTCTTGTTGCCTTTTTTGCTTGCTCTAATTGTTTCCCCTACCAATATCGGTTTTCTAACTCGGGCTGATGAGACTACTGAAATTACAATTTGGACAAATCCGGCTAATGTCATCGTTGATAGTGGAGTTCCGGTGGAGCTGGAAATCCTCGCTCAATACGATGGTGACCAGCTAATTCCTGAAGTAAACCTTTCGCTTAGTTCTGCCAGCGGCGCAGTTTTATCTCAGACAGAAATTGAATACTCGACACCATTTAAAGGCAGGGCGGTTTTAGGAAAAGTGACTGTTGGTGGGCTTGCTCCCGGTAAAACTACCATTGAGATTCCCGAAGGAAGTGTGCAAATTAATTATCTCAATTTACCCTTGACCGTTAAGACCAATGGAACAAACATAATAGTTCGAAATTAGCGTGTACAATGTCTACCAATTCTGCCCGAGGTGTTACTTTAATTGAGCTTATTCTAGTTGTGACTTTGGTCGGTGTGGTTTTCATTCCGCTTCTTTTGACCTATGGCTCCTATAGAACCGCCCGCGCTCTGCAAGCTTCCTCTGAGGCTGTGGCGAATCACGCCACAAGTGCTCACATATTTGCGCGCGACGCTAAGAGCCAAAAAGAATGGGGCATAAAAAGTACAAATGATCGAACTTACGCGATATATAGCTCTGGAGCAAGTGGAGAGAAAATCGAAAACAGTTACTCGCTGGAGCAAGGCGTCACATTCTCGGAAGACTTCACGATTTTGTTTCATATTGGCCGTGGTACAACTTCAGAAGATTCCGAGATTAGCCTTACGGCAAATAATGGTGTGATCAGAAAAATTATGGTTTCTGCATCAGGTATTGTTGAAGAAATAAGATGAAACAAAGACAAGGCTACTTTTTAATCGAGGCACTTTTGGGAATTGTAATTTTTTCAATGCTGGTTCTTTCGGTATTTTCGATGGTCAGTTTTTTACAAAACCGTGTGACTAGAAGTAATTTTGAGTCCGACGCCGCAAGACTTTTGCAAGATGGCATGGAAATAGCTCATTCCTCAGTTTTGGCCAATTGGGATGGCTATGCCGATGGAAGCTACTACCCGGTTTTTGATGCCGCTGACGCGAGCTGGATTTTATTAACCGGCGAAGATAGTAATTTGGAAGCGCGCTTCGGACGTAAAATCACGCTCAATAAAGTGTGCCGAGATTTGGATGATGGTGAGCGAGACGAAACTGGCACATGCAGTGGAAAGCTTGATCCCGCGAGTCGAGAAATTGAGGTTTCTGTGTGGTGGACTGAGAAGGAGCTGGAGAAAGAAGTTAAGGCAAAGCTACTTGTTTTTAATACAAATGAATAACAACAAATCTGGTTTTTCGCTAATCGAGTTATTAATTGGCCTAAGCGTTTCTGTGGCGATATTTATTGTCGCAACTTCTTTGATGATCAATGTTTTTAGTTCCACCACAAAATCACGCCAACACGAGCTTTTGTACCAAGTTAAAAACGACTTGCAAAATGAGTTTAGTAATTCTGTTCGTTGGGCAGGGACGATTTCTTCTATAGGCGGCAACTTTAAAGTAGATGATACGACATATGTCCTTAAAGACGGGAGAATTTTCAAAGACGAAAGCCCAATTACTCCTGAAGCAGTCGAGATAACCAGTTTTGAAGTACTTCGCCACACGCCCGCGGGGTCCGCTCCTAGCGAAAGTGGCTCGGGGCTCACGGCTCAGTATTTTAATGACCGGAGTTTATCTGAGCTTGCCTTTAGCCAACAAGAATTTTTAATTGATTTTGATTGGGGAGCGGGTTCCCCAGACACACTTATCGGAGCAGACACTTTTTCTGCTCGCTATGTTGGCCAAATTAAAGCTCCTGTATCAGGTGAATACACTTTTTATACTGAGTCTGACGAAGGAGCAAGGCTTTGGATTGACGACGATCTACTAATCGATGATTGGATCTCACCGGGGTTTGACACTAAGTCTGGCAAAGTCTCACTTGAAGCTGGAGAAGCATACGATATCAGGCTTTTGTTCTATGAGGACTTTGGCGCCTCTAGGCTTCGCCTTTCTTGGGAATATCCCGGAGTAGCTCGCCAAGTTGTCCCGACTTCTTATCTTTATCCTCGTTCAGGTCCGGTTAGTTTAGAAATAAAGGTGGAGATGAAAGATAAAAGCAGTATTGCATTGGTAGATACGCTTACGATAATTCTGTCACCTAGGAGTGGTAGCGTTAGTACAGTTGAGTAAATGAAAAAAAATAAACACATAAAATCAGGAGCGGCGACAGTGATATTTATGATGGTTATTGCTCTGGTTTTGATGATTCTTTTAACCGCTACACAGTCAAGACTTTTACTAAGTCTTCGCAGAGGGCTGTCTGTTGCCGATAGTCTTACTGTTGGCTATGCCAGTGAGTCAGAAGTCAACGATATTATGGCTCGTTTGGCGGGAGGTTATCTAGAAAGTGCTGAAATTCCCGAATTTACAAAGACTGTAGGAGATACAAAATATGTAATTTCAGGAGAAGATAATGGAGACACGCAGATAGTTACGATTACTGCTTCTCGCGGGTATGCAACGTCCAAGGTTCGCGGCATTCGGCGGGTTCAGAACGTGGAAGAAGTAAATAATGTAGAAATGATTCTTGCACTAGATTGCACAGGCAGTATGAATACTAGCGATTGTCCAGGTTGCCCGTCAAGGTTTGGCGCCCTAAGAAGTGCCGCCGTAAATTTTATTGAAAATGTAGCTGCACTCCCAGATGCAGATAAATTTAAAATCGGTATATCACTTTATGGAACAACGGCAGTGTGGCTACAGTCCGGAGGCCTAGACATAACCCCCCAGAGTGGGCACAGTTTGAGCCAAATCCGTGACGCTATTCAAACGGGTATTAAGGACACCAGAGGGGCTTCAGGCAGCCAGTGTTTGCGTGTAAATGACTATACCAATGTCGGCCTTGGCTATCGTTTTAGCCACGACTTTTTAAGGACATCCAAAAAAGAAGGGGTAAAGCAGGTGGAGATTGTAATTACAGATGGTTTGCCAAACAGGAGAGAGGAAAACCCAAATTGTTTTGCCAAAGATCCGTTGCCAGAAAATTACCTCAGGTGTACATTGGCAGATGATAACACCTTTGTCGGAGAAATTGGGCATGACGGCATACGCGATCCTCAAGTCGATGCCTATGGAGTCACTATCTATAACAATCCAGACCCAACTATTGCTAAAATTTTTGAAACTTATGCAACAAAAGATGGCTATTTTAATGCCACTCGCGCGAATCAATTAAAGGATATACTCGAAAAAGTTCTTGGCCGAATCCTAGAAGATCGCTCAACTGTTACAATAGAAAGGGTAATTCCAGATCCACTTTAAGATGAACACAATTCAAACCTTTAACCATTTATTGTTTCCAAGTCACACAAATAATTTTCGTGCAAAGCTTTTGCATAGCCATATCATGCTTTTTATCGCAGTTGCTGTGGTGGCGTTTCAGCTTATCTTGAGGCTTTTGTCTTCCCCGCAGGTTGCTGTTTTGGGGTATGCCGCGAACATTTCTCCCCAGAAGGTGGTGGAGCTGACCAATGAAGCAAGAGCTAGGGTGGGTGCAAACCCTCTAGCGTTTAGCGATGTGCTAAGTGAAGCCGCAAGAAAGAAAGGCCTTGACATGCTTGCCAAGGATTATTGGGCACATACTGCTCCGGATGGCACTGAGCCTTGGGATTTTTTCCACTCTGCCGGCTATTCCTACCGATATGCAGGCGAAAATTTGGCACGAGATTTTGAAAACCCCAGCGATGCTATAGCCGCGTGGCTTGCCTCACCAAGTCACAAAGAGAACCTTTTGTCGGCCAAATACAATGAAATCGGCATAGCTGTTGTTGAGGGAGACTTAGATGGGAAAGACACCACGCTGATAGTTCAGTTTTTTGGCACTTTAAGCTCAACCAGTCCAACTGTTCCGCTTGCTGAAGCACAGGAAATCAGTGTCGAGGAAGACCTGATAGCTGAGCCAGAGGAAGCACCTCGAGCAGAAGTGGCCGTAGCTCAGGCTCAGGCAGCAACAAGTGCTGCGCCAGTGCTTCCTGTAAGCAGTTTTTCGACTATGAGGGTACTAACAATCGGGATTATCGGGCTTACGGGAGCACTTTTAGTATTTGATATTATTATTCTTAAAAAGCGTGGGGTAACTCGCCCCGGTGGGCGTGCATTTGCCCATTTGTCGTTCATGGCGATGGTAATTGTTATACTGGTATTAATCCGTGCAGGGGAGATCATATGAGCATAAAACATTTTAAAGATTTACCACACTACATGCCTCTGTTTGGTATATTAGGGGCTGGTATTTTGGGTTTTTTGATCTTTTCTTATGACAAACAGTTTCAAGTCGGAGTGGCAATTTCTGTTGCAGGTGGGCATTTGGCTTGGGGAATTATTCATCACATGATTCACAACGATTTTCGCCCAGAGATTGTACTTGAGTATCTTGCTGTTTCGATACTGGGTCTCGCTGCAATTCTTTCCTTGCTTCTTTAACTCACGCTATGGGCAGTAGTTATTTTATAAGTCCTACATACGGGCGTCTTAAGAGCGCACAGATGATTTACGAGATAGCCAAATTTGTAAAAGAAGATGCTGGTAAAAATTACCGCTTGGTTATTGGCACTGATTCTCAAGTAAAGCGCGAGAAAGGTGTCGCTTTATGTGACTTCGTAACAGCAGTTGTAGTTCACCGAATCGGGGAAGGCGCTATATATTTTTGGAGACGGGAAAGAGTGGGTGCTCCTCCAGTACTTCGTGACAAAATCTATAAGGAAACCACAATGTCTTTGGCGGCAGCTTCGGCACTTGTGCCCGAAATTAGAAAAAGCATAAACGGAGGCGGAAAATACGAGCTTGAAATTCACATCGACGTGGGAGCAGTCGGCCCAACGCGCGAGATGCTTCGTGAAGTCGTTGGCATGGTTACGGGGTCCGGCTTTGTGGCTCGGACTAAACCAGACAGCTGGGGAGCTTCGTCTGTAGCAGACAAGCACACATAAGTTGTAGACTGAGGAGTGAGGCACCGCCACAGGCATCAATTAAAAAACGTATTTATTGTCCTTTTTGCCTTCGTATTGATTTTGATAGTGGTTTTAGTGGGGCAAAGAATTGGACTGGAAAACTTGGTTGCCTTAATGAAAGCAAACCCGGCTGTGGGCCTCCTTATTTATTTTACCTACATGGTTGTGTCTTCAGTAGTGATCCCACTGCCAGTTTCCCCTCTTTGGCCTGTAGCTTTATACATTTACGGTTTCTGGGCAGGCTTAGTAGTTACAGTAGCTGGAACTACATTGGGGGCAGGAATCGCTTTCTGGTTAGCCAGAAAATACGGCAAACCATTCGTAAAAAGCATGGTCGGAAACAAATTATTTTCGGAGCTCTCACATCTGATTGAAATCAAAAGCGTCAAGGCATTGGTATTAGTTAGGTTACTCGGAAATAATTATTTTGATTTAATCTCCTATATTGTGGGCTTATCGAAAATTCCCTTTTTGTACTATATCCTTACCACCTTTATTATATCTTGTATCTGGATTGGAATATTTTTTGTAGCGATCCAAAAGGTTGGAGGACTCCAAAATATTGAGTCCTTCTTGTCGCTATTGGGCGTTTACTCTCTTGTCATGATTGTGGGAACCGTAATTTGGGAAATTTATCACCGATTGCATAAAAGATAGCGTATAATCCATATATGAAAGGCATCATTCTTTCAGGCGGCTCCGGCACGAGACTATACCCCCTCACCAAAGCTGTAAGTAAACAGCTCATGCCGATTTTCGACAAGCCAATGATTTATTACCCTTTGTCTACTTTGCTCCAGGCAGGTATCCGCGAAATTCTAATTATTTCTACTCCTCGTGATTTGCCAAAATTTGTGGAGCTTTTGGGGGATGGCTCGCAAATTGGTTGCCAGTTTAGCTATAAAATTCAAGAAGCTCCCCGTGGGCTTGCTGATGCATTTATCGTTGGCGAGGAATTTATAGGTAGCGACAAAGTGGCCATGATTTTGGGGGACAACATTTTTTATGGTGCCCAGATGGATAGGCAGCTGGAAAAGTATCTTGATGTCGATGGTGCCGTTGGCTTTGCGGCGCATGTTAATGACCCCGAAAGATACGGGGTTTATGAATTTGACAGTAGCATGAACGTTTTGTCGATTGTCGAAAAACCGGAGCATCCTAAGTCCAACTATGCCAATGCAGGCTTGTATTTTTGCGATAACGAAGTGGTCGAGATTGCCAAGACGGTTACCCCTTCAGCAAGAGGTGAGATAGAAATTACATCCGTCCTTGATGCTTATCTAAAGAAAGGAAAACTTAAAGTATGTCTTTTGGAGCGCGGAACGGCGTGGCTTGATACGGGAACTTTTGATTCTATGATGAAAGCCTCTCAGTTTGTTCAGGTAATTGAAGAGAGACAGGGCTTAAAAATCGGTTGCATCGAAGAAGTGGCTTTTCGTAAAGGCTATATTGACAGGTCTCAACTTGAGGCTCTCGCCGAAGGTCTTCTTAAAAGCGGATATGGGAAGTATCTAATGGATCTTAAATGACAAAAATTCTAGTAACTGGAGGAGCGGGATTCATTGGTAGTAACTTCATCCGCTATTGGCACAAAAAATACCCCAATCATAAGATTGTTAACCTAGACAAGCTCACCTATGCAGGCCACTTGTCGTCGCTTTCTGATTTTGAAAAAAATAAAAATTACGAATTTATAAAAGGCGATGTCTGTGACCCTGAAGTGGTCGCCCGCGCGATGAAATATGTACACCTAGTTGTTCATTTTGCTGCAGAAAGCCATGTTGACAGATCAATCAAAGATCCCGTGACTGTAGTTAAGACAAACGTCCTGGGCACAGCGACTTTATTGGAGGCTGCTTGGAACAATCAAGTTGCTCACTTCCACCATGTTTCCACAGACGAGGTTTTTGGCTCACTCCCGCTGACGGGTACAAAAAAGTTTACTGAAGCAACTATGTATGATCCTCGAAGCCCGTATTCAGCTAGTAAGGCAGCTTCGGATCACTTGGTTCGTGCATATCATCACACTTACGGCCTTCCCATAACTATTACAAATTGCTCGAATAATTTTGGGTCGTTTCAAGATCCAGAAAAGTTTTTGCCGAGGTTTATTACGAATTTGATCGACGGAAAGAAGATCCCAGTGTATGGTAAGGGTGAAAATATTCGTGATTGGCTGCATGTGGAGGATCATGTTCGTGCAATCGAAATGGTCATAAATAGGGGGAAATTGGGTCAAACGTATCTGGTCGGAGGGCAGACTGAGAACGTCACAAATCTAGCAATTGCAAAAAAGCTTGTAAAAATATTTGGATTATCAGAAGACATGATTGAATATGTAGCTGACAGGCCGGGGCATGATTTGCGCTACTCGGTCGATTGGAGCAAAATCAATCACGAATTGGGATGGGAAC
The DNA here is from genome assembly GCA_041742135.1 of Patescibacteria group bacterium. Classification (GTDB taxonomy): domain Bacteria; phylum Patescibacteriota; class Microgenomatia; order UBA8517; family UBA8517; genus 01-FULL-44-24b. The sequence goes on from JBGSJG010000008.1 coordinate 32,943, forward strand.
CACAATATGATTTTGAGACATGGTTGACCAACACGGTTGAATGGTATAAAATTAACGAGTGGTGGTGGAGACCGCTAAAGGCCGAGGCAGAGAAATTGTATGAAGATAGTAAGTGATGACCGAAGTGATTTTTTAGATGTTAAAAGCAACGAAGCTTTTCTGCTTAGCGTTAAAGCTCTAATTCTTAACGGCGATCGGATTTTAATTCTTAAATATCCCAAACGTGGTGAGACAAGGTGGAATGGTTCATGGAATGCAAGATGGGGATTGCCTGGCGGACTGGTTGAAATGGATGAGGCCCCTGATGCCGGGCTGAAGCGGGAAATTAAAGAAGAAACTGGCCTTCAAGTTGAATTAGGGAGTGTTTTTGGCGTTGGCGAAATGAAGTTGAAAAGGTTTATTTTTCGTGACGGAAGAGAATCTAAGGTTAGAATTATCGAGCTGGGATATAAGTGTTCGTATGTTAGCGGTGAAGCGGTTATAAGTTCTGAGCATTCTGAATTCAAGTGGGTGACTGTTGCTGAGTTAAAAAAACTCAAATTTACTCCTGACTCAAAAGATTTGATACAATCATATATAAGTGAAAACAACAAAAAAAGATAACATTTTAGTTTTTGGAAGAGGGCAAATGTCAGGGTTTATCCCTCAATATTTTGACAATGTAGTGATTTCTGAGGCTGATATCACAAAGCCCGACGAGATTGCCCGAGACTTTGAGAAATTTAAACCAACTGTTGTAATTAATACCGCCGCAAAAACTAATATTGACTGGTGCGAGCTAAATCGGGCTGAAGCTTTTAATGTTAATTCTCTAGGGGCTCAGAATATCTGGGAAGCGTGCAAGAAAAACAATGCTTACATGTGTCATTTTTCTAGCGGGTGCATTTTTCACAGCAATTTTCACGATCAGATATACACTGAAACGGACGCCCCGAACCCTAGATGCTATTATAGTTGGACGAAAGTTTGGGCAGAAAATTTACTCGGAAAATCCGAGAAGCTCCTGGTACTTCGTCCCCGAGTTGTGATTTCATCCGAAATAAGCAGAAGAAACACCCTAGCCAAGTGGATGGTCTATTCGCATTTCATAAGTGATCAAAATTCGGTTTCAATAATTGAAGACATGTTGCCTGTAGTCTCGAAGCTTGTGCAAAAACGAATCTCTGGTACTTTCAACATTGTGAACCAAGGTACAATATCTCCTTTGCAAGTTGCACATCTACTTAAAAAGATTGTCAATCCAAAATTAGTTATAAGCGAAACAACACTAGACGAAGTGAATAAAAATTTAGTAGCCAAAAGATGCAGTACACTTCTTAATACCGATGCCCTAAGGACTTTGGGATATGAATTACCCCATGTCGATAAAAGCATATTAAAAGTAATCGAAAGTTTTGCTAAGAATTTAGAGAAGGCCGGAGGGTTATCGGCACTTTCAGAAATGCGAAACGAAGCGTTGGCCAAGTATTCAGTTCTTCAAAACAAGGCCTCTACTTTTTCCTCTGTAAATTAGTTTTGTAATTGCAATCACCCTCGTCCTCTAGTACAATACTATGATCAATTTTTATAGACCTATAGTTTACGGTATAGAAGATTTTTATGGCAAAAAAAGCACCCGATTTGGACATTATAGTACCCGTTCTAAACGAAGAAAAATCAGTCGAAAAACTGATTATAAGAGTTCATGATGCATTAAAATCTGCTCGTATTGAGTACAGATTGATCTTTGTTGATGATCACTCCTCTGATGCTACTGTAAAAAGGATTTTAGCTTTAAAGAAAAGTTACCCAATAGTTTTACTAACGAAAAAAGGGGCGCGTGGTAAGGCTTATAGTATTTTAGAAGGGGCGAGAGTCGCAAGCGCGAAAATCGTCGCGATGCTAGATGGAGATTTACAGTATCCTCCCGAGGCAATCCCCGAGATGTTTTCTCTTACAAAACAGCATGGGGTCGTAGTGGCAAACCGCAAAAAAAGAAGTACTTCAGCTTTAAGAAAGTTTGTTTCTAAGTTTGCTGCATTCGCGGTTGCAAAAGTGTTATTAGGCTTTAACTGTGATGCTCAGTCCGGTCTTAAGGTGTTTAAGCGAAAAGTAATCGAGAGTATTACTGAAGAAGACGTCAAGCCATGGGCTCTTGATATGCCACTTCTGCACTCAGCGCTTCAGATGGGTGAAAGCATCGGCACTGTGGATATTAACTTTAGCGCGCGAAAAAGTGGGCGATCTAAGGTTAATTTGTGGAAGACATCACTAGAAATTATTTTAGTAGCCTTGAAACTTCGTTTTGGTACATCAAAAGTTGCACACATATCTCCCGTGCGAGGGCACAAATATAAAGGTGCCGGCGTGATTCATAAATCGAAGACATATATTACTCACACAAGGTTGCCTCACAGAAAATCTGCACTTTACACACTCGTGGCTTGGCAAAAGTGGTTTATACTCAGCGTATTCGCATTAGTGGGTATCGGACTTCTTTTGGATAGCTTGACCACGCTAGTGATTTTAATTGCTGGGCTGTCCTTAATATATTTTTCTGACGTGATTTTTAGCTCTTTTGTGCTACTCAAAAGCCTTCATTTCCCACCTGAGCTCAAATTTACCGACGAAGAATTAGGTGCAATCGACGAGAAGAAATTGCCTCTTTATACAGTTCTTTGCCCACTTTACAAAGAAAGCTCGGTTCTGCCGAAATTCGTCGAATCTGTTTCAAACCTGGACTGGCCCAAAAACAAGCTTGAAGTATTAATTCTCTTAGAAGAGGATGACGCAGAGACACTCGAAGTGGCTAAAAGCCTTAAATTGGCAAAGTACTTTAAGGTAATAGTTGTTCCTGATTCCCAACCTAGAACAAAGCCTAAGGCTTGTAATTTCGGATTAAGCGAAGCGCGAGGAGAATTTACTGTTGTATACGATGCAGAAGACCGACCTGAGCCCAGCCAACTTAAAAAAGCGTACTTGGGGTTTCTTAAAAGTAGTAACAACGTAATATGCCTGCAATCTAAGCTCAATTATTATAATCCTGAAGGAAATTTGCTCACCAGGCTATTTACTGCAGAGTATTCGCTTTGGTTTGACGTTGTATTGCCAGGTCTTCAGTCGATCGACTCAAGTATCCCACTGGGGGGCACGAGCAATCATTTTAGAACTCAAGCACTAGCTGATCTTCACGGATGGGACCCATTCAATGTGACAGAAGATTGTGATTTGGGAGTGAGAATTTTTAAGTCAGGTTTCAAAACTGCGATTATTGACTCCATAACTCTCGAAGAAGCTAATAGCTCAGTCAAAAATTGGATAAGACAGAGATCGAGGTGGATCAAGGGTTACATTCAAACTTACTTAGTCCACATGCGTGACCCCATTGCTTTTTTCAAGGCTCACGGCATCCATGCGCTAATTTTTCAGCTCATCATCGGGATGCGCATAAGCTTTTTGTTTATTAATCCGTTCTTGTGGTTAATGACGTTTTTATATTTCGCGTTTCGAAGTACTGTTGGCCCAACTATTGAAGCTCTTTACCCACCTGTAATTTTCTATATCGCCTCGTTTTCATTGGTCGTGGGTAACTTTATGTACATCTATAACTATATGATTGGTTGCGCCAAAAGAGGCCAGTATGGGTTGATTAAGTATGTACTATTCATTCCTCTGTATTGGTTATTGGCTAGTCGCGCTGCTCTTAAGGCGATTCATCAACTTGTAGTTAAGCCTCATTTTTGGGAAAAAACTCACCACGGTCTTGATCAGGCAAAGATTGCTGTGCCAACGTTTGCGTTTCCAAAGGTTTCGGTCGTGGCATCAGGCTTAAGTCTAGTACTGGCCGCGTCTGTGGCAAACCTCTTAAATTTCATTACAAGTGCTTATCTTGGCCGCGTGCTCACTCCGGACGAATTTGGGCTAGTAGCGCTTATGAGCAGCCTCTTGTTTATTGTTCAGCTTGGCTACGGCGGGATTTTCCAAACCATGTCCCACCAAACGGCCTATCTTTCAGGAAAGCACAAAAAACTGATCGGCAACCTCTGGACTAAAGTTCGCCCCAAAGTATTTTTTGCTTCAATCGTCTTCTTTTTGCTGTGGTTAATGCTAATTCCAGTCATGCCTAACTTCTTTAACTCAGCAACATTCGTACCATTTATTGTCTTCTCGCCAATATGGGTTGTGTTGTTTTTGAACTCAGTCGACTCTGGGTTTATTCAAGGGAGTGGGAAATACCATTACCTTGCGGTTATATTTTCGCTCGAAGCATTTTCCAAGCTAGCATTGTCATTTTTACTTGTTAACTCAGATCTTCGGGAATGGGTTTATGCTGCCTTGCCGCTTTCGACGTTTGTTAATTTAGCAATCGGCTGGAAGCTGGCCGGGCGTGTCTCGAAAAACAACCAACTTACAAAACCTCAGGAAGTTAAAACATCCAAAGATCTTACGCTTTCGAGGAAATTTTTAGCTAATTCGCTATTGTCTCAATTTGCCGTGATTTCTTTTCTTAGTTTGGATCTTTTGTTTGTGAAACATTTTATGTCTGCTCGGGATGCGGGTGTTTACGCATTATTGGCTCTTTCTGGCCGGATGGTTTATTTGGCAAGTAGTTTACTGGCACAATTTATACTGCCGATAATTAGCCGCCAGAGTGGTGAGGGCGAATTGCACAAGAACGCATTCAAGTGGTCAATGTTAGCTGTTGCCGCGCCTGCCTTGTTTGTGTTTTTAATTGTAGGACCGCTTGGTGCATTTACTTTGCCTCTGATGTTTGGGGAGCGTGCGCGAGAGATAACTAGCCTCTCAACTACCTTCGCATTTTCAATGGTACTTTTTTCTTTGGCCGCCGGGATAGTTACATTTCACCAAGCTCGCAGACAATACGTTTTTGTGTTGGCAGGGGTAATCACTGCGGCAACTCAGGCCACACTTTTGCTGTTTTTCCATAGCAACTTGGGGCAAGTAGTTAATTCCATGTTGGCAAGTTCGATAACGTTTGTATTGCTGTCATCAATTTTTCACTTAAATTCCACAAGGATGGTAATTTTAGGTTCAAATTTTCGAGACATGTGGGATTTGCTTTGGATGAAATTTAACGGAAAAACGCCGATTGAAGGCAAGCTTAGAATCTTAATATTAAACTGGCGAGACACAAAGCATGTATGGGCCGGAGGTGCGGAAGTTTATGTTCACGAGCTTGCCCGAAGATGGGTCAAAGAGGGACATAAAGTTACACTATTTTGTGGAAACGACGGCAAGAGCAAGCGTAATGAAGAAGTCGGTGGAGTGAGAGTTGTACGCCGGGGAGGATTTTACACAGTTTATCTTTGGGCTTTTTTCTATTATATATTTCGTTTCCGTGGCAGATATGATGTTGTTGTCGATAGCGAAAACGGTGTGCCGTTTTTTACACCACTTTACTCAAGAGTTCCAAAGATCCTTATCATCTATCATGTACACCAAGATATTTTTCAAAAACACCTGTCTTTTCCACTTTCAGTTGTGGCGCGATTTCTTGAAGGAAAATTTGTGCCTCTAGTTTATAAAAATGTTCAAATTGTTACCATTTCAAATTCATCCAAAAAAGGCTTGGTAAAGTTGGGAGTAGGAAATAGTAAAGAGATGTATGTGGTTAATCCCGGAGTTGATTTGAAACTCTTAAAGCCAGGACCCAAAGCGGCCAGCCCTACAATTTCCTATCTGGGTCGGCTTAAACCATATAAGTCGGTTGATACATTAATTAAAGCCGCGGCACTTCTTGTTAAGGATTTGCCTAGTTTGAAAGTAAAAATTGCTGGATTTGGAGAAAGTAGATTATCTTTGGAAAAATTGGTTGCAAAGCTTGGGTTGTCTAGTAACATTGAGTTTTTGGGTAAAATTTCTGAAAATCAGAAAGCGAAACTTTTAGCTCAGTCTTGGGTTTTTGTGCAACCATCTACCATGGAAGGTTGGGGAATTTCGGTGATTGAAGCAAACGCTTGTGGAACTCCCGTCGTGGCTTCCCGCGTACCCGGGCTTCTTGACTCGGTTAAAAATCCATCTACTGGGTACGTAGTTCAAGCAGGCAACGAGAAGGCTTTTGCCGAGAAAATTAAAAAAATTCTGACTGACGAGCAACTGAGAAATGAATTTTCGAAAAATTCAATAGAGTGGGCTCAAAGTTTTGACTGGAACGAGAAAGCTTCAGAATTTATGTTAGTGATTAATAAAACTGTCGCTCGCGCTAACGGCTCAGAATCATACAGTATCGCTGAAACTAATTAACATGCCCAAAACAAACAAACCAAAAATTACTGTGGGGATAACTACGTGTTATGGGAAAAGGCAGCTTCTATCTGCGGTTCGTTCTGTTAAAGAATCGGTTGGTGTAGACAATTTTGAAATTATTGTTATTGCGGACTCCGTGCCATTGACACCATTTGTTAAACAGGGTCTAAAAAAAATGGGGGTAATAATTCGCGAAAACAAGATACCTTCAAGTGCTTTTGCCAAACAAAAACAGATTTTAAAACTATGTAAAGGAGAAATCATAGTTTTAACTCAGGATGATATGTTATTCGAAAAAGGTGCTTTAAGAGAAATCGCATCAGCGCTAAGTGTTGACGACGGCGTTACCTTTGTTGGTATCCGGAATGAACCAGTTAGTCCAAAAACACTAGTCGAAAGGGGAATAAATGTTGGCACAAGGCTAAACAATTCAATTGGAAAGCTACGGCGAGATGGCGATAACTATCTAGCAATGCTCGGGCGGGTTATGGCCTTTAAAGTAAGCTGGCTTAAAAAACTCAATGTTCACTCTGAATCGGTTTCCTTGGATGCATATTTATACCTTGAAAACAAAAAACATGGAGGAAAGTATCGATGTTTGTGGAACACCTGTCTTTGGTTTCGAAACCCCACGAACATTGATGAGCATATTAGAAAAAGCAGCCGATTTCAAAACTCAAAACATGAAATGCTGTCTTACGGAAAGTTTGCCAACCTTGAAGTCGAATATAAAATACCTTTCTGGGTTATTTTAATTGCTGCTACCAAGGAGCTAATGCGCGATCCTATCGGTTTTGTAATTTATGTATATATTTTTGTCTATACGAGAGTTTATAAGCAAAAACCAGCAGCGTGTCTGACTGCATTGTGGGAAGTGGATCGATCAACCAAGGATATTAGGATGGCCGGAGGTGCAAGATGAAAAAATTATTTTCCAAGTATGATTTTTTACCATTTACTTTTTTGGCGGCCGTGTTGGTCTTTTTCCGATTGGGGTTTCATAGTTTCGAGCTAGATGAGGCTTTTAGTTTGTACATATCAAAAGATTTAGGGCAAATGTTTAAGATTCTTTGGAATAACGAATCAAACATGGGGCTCTATTATTTCTTACTTTATTTCTGGCAATTTTTAGGAACCAGCGAATTTGCCGTTCGAAGCCTTTCTGCGATATGTGCCATTCTTTCAGTTCCACTCGTTTATAAAATCGCCTCACTTATGTTTGACAGATCAACCGCTCGAATATCTAGCTTGCTGTTGGCTATTAATATTTATTTTATTTATGTAGGCCAGTTGGCCAGAGGATACTCGCTTTTACTCTTGTTGTCTTTAGTGTCTACGTATTCATATTTACACTTGAAAAAATACTCTAAAGCTAGGTATGTATATGTTGTATCGCTGATTGCTTCGGTTTTTACACATTATTATGCTATCTTGCTATTTATTTCTCATGCTTTGGATGCGTTTACTCGAAAGTTTGCAGGGTCTTTTATTAAAATTGTTTGGCCGGTATTAATCGTTTTGCCTGTGATCTTTATAGCTCCTTCATTTTCTAGCGGGCAAATTGACTGGATCGCTGCGCCGACAGTTAAGAATCTAATAGGCACAATATTTGTGCTAGCCGGCGATTTTCCTCCACTGTTTATAGTTTACGGACTAATTTTTGCTATGAGTTTGCCATTCTTGGTGAGCCGAATTAGGAATGAAAAAATGCAGTTTACATTAATTTGGTTGACTGGCCCAGTTGTTTTTGCCTTCATTTTTTCAATTTTTGTAAAGCCGATTTTCCAGTCGGTATACTTCATAGTTTGCCTTCCACCATTTTTAATTCTATCAGCGCACTTAATCGATCAAATAAAAGTTAAGAAAATTAAGGAGACAATGCTTGCAGCAATTATCATTTTATCTATTGCCAGACTTTATTTGTGGTATAGCGGAAATGCACAACACCAATGGATTTTAAGTAACACTTCTGAAGACTGGAGAGCACTGGCTCATTATGTCGATCTCCAGGAAGAGACGGGCGATTCAAAAATATTTTTTGGATACTACAACAGGCTGCCATACGGACTCTATGCGAAAGATAATGCGAAGTTTGTCGAAATTTCATCTGGACTATATTCACTGGGAGGCGGATCGAGTTTGCCCTACGCAAATTTGAATTTGATTGCTAGTTTCAATCACTCTCGTGTGTGGGTGATTAAGCGAAAAGCCGACTTAGGTAATTTCAACGATCGAGAAATTTTAGACCAAATACATGTGACTTTGATACCAAATTATAATTTGGAAGAGGAGACAAAATTTCCAGAAGTATCTGTTGAACTGTGGAGCAAAATATGAAAAATAAGCCATCGTTAACTGTCGCAATTCCAGCATACAACGAGGAAAAAAATATCGTGCGTTTACTTAGCGCTTTAGTGAATCAAACTGCTAAAAATTACAAATTAGACAGCATTTCTGTTTACTCGGATGGTAGTAGTGACAATACGGTTGCTTTAGTCAAAACGAACTTCCCAAACGTATTTGTATATAATTTTCGCAAGAACTTGGGAAAAAATAGGCGTGTCAACCAAATGATGAAAAACAATAAAAGCGACATTCTGGTCCAGGTGGATGCTGATATCGAAATTTTAGACAACCGCGTTCTTGATCGTTTGGTTTGTGCGTTTGATGATAATCCAAGGATTGGTTTGGTTTGCGCGTACCATAAAGCTTTGGAACCACGAACACTATTTGGCCGGCTTTCGTACTTTGGGTTTTTGGTATGGGACGAGGCACGAAGTAGGCTTGGGGAAAAAGGCATTCGCTATTATTGCGAGGGCGGCATGCGAGCATTTTCGCGAAGCTTTACAAAAGTGTTTCGTCTTCCTTTGGATCGCCATGTTGGTGAAGATAGTTACAGTTTCTATTTCGCTGTTGCCAACGGATTTGTGGTAGTTGCTGCTGAAAAAGCAGTTGTTTATATAAAACTTGCCGACAATGTACACGACTACGTACACCAGATGAAGCGGTTTTTAAAAGACCCGCAAATGGTTCGGGAGACTTTTGACAAGAATCTTGAAGCCAAGTACGAGATTATGTCTTCCGGTATAAAATTCAAAGCTCTGCTAAATCAATTAGCGAAAGATCCGATTTCGGGAGTAGGATATTTCATTTTGCAATCTGCTACAAAATTAATGGCAATCAACTATAGTCCCGAAAAGAAATGGCAACCAATTGAAAGAAAATAAAATGAACAACATGTCATACAGATTGTTTCTGACTGTCTTAAAAATACTAGGCTCAGTGCGAAATTTTGGCCTGAATCAACACAGAGGTCGTAAGTTGATTTTGTGTTATCACGACATCAGTAATAAAAAGTGGGCTTTTTCAGTTACGAAAAAAGAATTTGAAAAACAAATGAAATATTTGGCTGATAATTTTTCAGTCGTGAGTCTTGATGAGATTTTAAAAAATGACAAACCAAAAACTGACCAGATAGCAATAACTTTTGATGATGGTTACGTGGGTGTTATTAAACATGCTTTTCCGGTTATGAAAAAATTAGGAATAGTAGGGACTGTATTTGCAGTAGGGAAGACTGACATAAGCACTCAAACTGGCTATAAGGGCGAGCTATTAAGTAGCCACCAGCTTCGACGTCTTAAAAAAGCTGGCTGGGAAATTGGCTGGCATAGCAGATCTCACCAGAATCTTAATTTACTGGGCAGACGTGATTTACTTAGAGAAATCGGCACTAAGTCAAAATCTGTGCGCTACTTTGCGTATCCGTTTGGGTCGTATGATTTTTATGTATCGGAGATGGTTAAAAAAATCGGTTATACAAGCGCTTTTAGCGTCGACGGGAAAGCTGTAAATACTGATGGTTTTAGTGTCTCACGAATTACTGTTAGTAGTGGTATTAAGGGGATCGGGTTTGCCGGCCTGCTATGCCCGGCTGGAGTTTTGTTTAATGGCTTGTTTACTTCTTTTTGGCGAAAGCTGGATAATTTTAGAAACACAAGCTGTGGCACGTCCATTGTGATTTCAAGTTATGAAGATGTTAAGAACCCTAATTATGGTGGTGGAGGTGCTCGCGCTATACACGAAATGGCAAAAAGAATTTCACTAAACTTTAGAGTTAAAGTAATAAGTTGGAATCACTCGGGAGTTAAGAAGGAATTAATTGACAATGTCTACTACGAGCATATAGGATTTAAACGAATTAATCCAAAACTTGCACAGGTTGTTTTTGCAACACTGTTGCCATTTTTGGTAGTAACACAGCGGTTTGCGGTGTGGATTGAAAGTTTTGGTCCACCGTTCACTACCGCCTTTTTACCACTTTTTGGACGTAAAAACATTGTTGGCGTGATGCACATGTTTGCAGCGGCTGAAATGAAGAGAAAATATAAATTGCCGTTCGGGTTAATTGAAAAGATGGGACTCCGGATGTATAAGAACATTATTGCCACGAGCAGCGCTTTTGAGCATAAAATTCACCAAATTTCTCCGAATTCAAAGATCGCGATAATCGAAAACGGAGTAGAAAAGGTAAAGGCTCACACCGGAAAAAGAAAGAAGCAAATCTTATTTTTAGGCAGACTAGAAGTGGAACAAAAGGGCCTTGATCTTCTTGTGGAAGGCTTTAAAAAGTTTTCTAATACAAAGCAGGGGGAGGGCTACAAATTAATTTTTGCTGGCAACGGTACTCCAAATGAATTTAATAAACTAAAGCACTTGGTGCGCGAGGCGGGAATTAGAAAATCTGTTATTTTTGCAGGGAGGGTCGAAGGTAAACAAAAAGAGAAATTGTTTGAATCATCTAAGTGCATGATAGTATCCTCAAGATTTGAAACCTTCGGCATGGTCGCTTTGGAAGCTATGGCATATGGCCTACCTGTTATTGCATTTGATATCGACGGGCTTACGTGGACACCTAAAGACGCGGTGGTTAAAGTACCACCTTTTGACACAGACGCCTTAGCTCAAGCGGTCGAAAACATTGTTGATGAAAGTATGGCCAAAGTTGTAACTCAAAAAGGGATCAATTTTGCGAGAAAATTTACTTGGGAGAAAATTGCGATTAAGTATGAATCATATTTGGGTGAGTTCGTTTATCAGTAAAACTATGCTGAAAATGTTTCAAATACTAAAAAACAAAAGGATTTACATCATTTCTCCCCATCAGGACGATGCAGTACTTTCGTGTGGTGGACTCATGGCGCAGCTTTCAGGCAAAGCTGATATTACTGTCGTTAATTTATTCACAAACGGAAACAAAGGACCTTACACCCTTTCTGCCAAAAGGTTTTTGAATATGTTAAAAGAACCTGATGCCGTTAGGCTTTTTGAGAAACGCAAACTTGAAGATAAAACGGTTTTGACTAAACTGAAGGCAAAAATTATTAATTTGGATCTAGAAGATGCTATGTTCAGACGCAAGAATGTAAGTGTTATTGGTAAGATAGTGCCTGAATTTGATCATGTATACCCCACCTACAGATGGCATTTTTCAAAAGGGATTTCTAAAATTGATTACGCATTAGCAGATGTGGAAGAAAGGCTTAAAAAAATAGTTAAAAGTGATGATATTGTGCTAGCGCCTTACGGTATCGGCGGACACGTTGACCACATGATTGCCAGAAGAGTGTGCGAAAAAAATTTCAAAAGTGTGATTCTTTACTCAGACTTTCCATACAACGTTCGCACTAGTTACTTCGGTACCAAGGGTAGGAATTTCGACAGATTTATTCTTAAGCCAGATTTATCAGCAAAGGAAAAGCTTGTAAAGATGTATGAAACACAATTTTTGGGATTGTTTCCTGACACGACATTACCGTCACACGAGGAGATTTATTTTATTAAGAAAAAATAATGTTAAAAATTTTTGAAAAATACGCCTTCGCAATTTTTGTAGTTGTAGCAGTGATGCTTTATGGGTTGACCATTCGCGGCGCTGTCGGCGTACCAGATGAGCGTGATGTGACGTATGGGCAAATAGACTCTGGCGAGCCGTTCGAGACTTCTCAGGAAAGATCTAGATATGCGATTATTTTAGCTCTTTACCACCATGGAGCATTTAATGTTGATGCATTTCCTCAAATGGGAACTCCGGACGTTGGTTTTATAAACGGACATTACTTTTCGTTTTTTCCGCCCACCGTTTCTATTTTTGCCTTGCCGCTTTATCACATAGGTCTAAAAATTGGGGCCACTCAGTTGATGGTGTTTCTTATTTCAACAGTTTTTGCTTTAGCTACAGGTGTATTGATCTATAAATACGCCCAGAAATTAGGCCTATCAAATATAAAGTCTGTTTTAATTGCTTACTCCTTTCTGTTTGCTACAAATGCATGGGGATATTCGGTGACACTTTATGCACATTTGATTTCAGCGTTTTTCGTTTTAGCTGGTGTTTATGTCTTGCAATTTTCAAAAGAAGGGGCGTTGAAGGGTGCATTAATTTGGTTGTTTTACGCCTTCGCTGTTTTTGTTGATTTTCCTAACATTTTTATTTATTTCCCTATCGCATTGATTTATAGCTTGAGGGGGATATCTATTCGGGAAGCAAACAATAAGCTTAAAATTCGTATCAGCTTTATTCAAATTTTAACACCGCTAATTTTCTTTGCCGGCGTAGTTTTGTATGGATACTATAATTATACTCAGTTCGGAAGCCCTACAATTTTAAGCAATAACCTGCCTCGCGTGCGAAATCTCAATATAATAGCCGAAGCAGCTCCGGAGCTTGGGCGTAATGTGACAGGGGCGTTAAACACCAGAATGTTGTTGAATGGCTATTACACTTTTATCGCAAGCATAGATCGAGGAGCGTTGTTTTATACGCCGATAGTACTATTATGTTTGTTCGGATTTATCAAACTCAGAAAAAAGTACTCTGAACATATTCAGGTTATGAGTGCAGTGCCGCTTGTGTGCCTAACTTTGTATTCAATGTTTTCAGACCCATATGGCGGTTGGGCATTCGGCTCACGCTACATGATCGTAGCTTACCCATATCTATTGCTTTTGGGTGGCGCTTGGTTTGCTAATTCTAAAAGCATACTAACAAAAATTATCTTTTCTATTGTGTTTATTTATAGCGTAGGGGTTTCTCTTTTGGCGCCTTTAACTACAAACGTTATTCCACCACAAGTTGAAGCAAATAGTTTAGGGCTTTCTTATACTTATGCAGTTAACATGAGAATGCTTCTTGATAATAAGTTAAATTCGTTTGTTTATAACTCATTTTTAGAAGAAAAATATTCAGCTCTAGAGTACTACGCCGCTATTTTTGCTACAGTTGCAATTTTTGGATTGTTATTGATATGGGTAAAAGGAGATAAAAAATGGAAATAAGTATTTCGAAAACAAGAATAAATAACTTACTAAAGATATTTGAAAAAAGGGCAGCCTTATATATCGTTATAGTGCTCGGACTCCTCGCCATCTTTGCTTGGTACGGACTGTATGAAAACGGCTTAGGCCTTGCCTATAACGATGCCAGAAGCCATTTGAGTATTGGGCGCCGTGTGGTGGAAGGGTTGAAGCCAGGTTTGGCACAAATTGGTTCAGTTTGGCTCCCCTTGACTCACTTACTCATGATACCTACGGTGTGGAACGATTTTATGTGGCATTCTGGTCTTTCCGGAGCTATACAATCAATGTTTTCCTTTACAGCCACAGGAGTTTTAGTCTATCTTTTTCTCAAAGAACTTAAGGTTGGTTTACTGGCTAGGATCTTCGGGGTGTTTTTGTTTGTTGCCAATCTTAATGTTTTGTATTTACAGTCTACCGCGATGACAGAACTGTTACTTCTCGCGACCATGACTGCTGGGGCTTACTATCTACTTGTGTGGGCGAAGGGAGATAATTTAGTAGACATCCTCAAGTCAGCAGGCTTTATAATGCTTTCAACTTTAATTCGATACGATGGTTGGTTTTTGATTTTTTACTCCACGATTGTTGTTGCTTTTCTTGCGTTTCGTAAAACAGGTTATAAAGGCATGGAGGGGATAGCTATTTTATTTGCAACCCTTGGGGGAGTTGGAATATTTCTGTGGGTTATATGGAATCTGTTAATATTCGGCGACCCACTATACTTTGCTTTCGGCCCTTTTTCCGCCCACGCCCAACAATCTCAATTATTGGCTGCCGGAGAGTTGCCAACCAAAGGAAATTTGCTTCTTTCAATTAAAGTATATGTTTACGCATTCTTTTACAATTCATACACTTTGCCTGCGATATTTGGGCTTATTGGTGCGTTCGCACTCTGGTTTAATCGCGAAGTTTCATCAAGGGTAAAAATCGCATCTACCGCTCTGATGGCGCCTTTTATGTTCAATGTGCTAGCCTTGTATTTGGGACATTCTGTTCTTTTCGTTCAGGGCATTTCCGGAAACACTTGGTTTAATGTGCGCTATGGGATTATGTTAGCTCCGTCCGTCGCCATTTTTGCAGCCTACTTGGCGGATTCATTAAAGCGTTTCCGTTATGTAATCATCGGTGTTTGTCTTTTTGTTCTCTTCTTTGCTTTTGGCGCAGGAGATGCGGTTACAATCGACGATGCTACTGTTGGCTCAAGCCAGAAAAACGTATCAGAGGTTTCAGGGTGGCTTAATAAAAATATCAAAGACAAAGAAGGCTTTGTGCTGATTTCAGCTGCTTCTCACGATGCGATAATTTTTTCCTCTGGTCTTCCTATGAAGCGATTTATTCACGAAGGAACAGGTGCTTATTGGGAAAGCGCAGTAGGTTCTCCGGACCGATGGGCTCGTTGGATAGTTATGCGAACACATGACCAAAACGATCTCGTGTTTAAGCTAATCCAAAAAGAAGCTCTAGAAAAATATTACGTACTAGTAGATCATTATCCGTTCGCAGATATTTATGAGTTGAAAGAAGAAAAATTACCCGAACTTATAACCGAGCCCATTTTTGGTAAGCAAAAATAAAGGTACAATCTTATATGAAGAAAATTATATTTAGTTTAATACTTGTATTGCTAAGTTTAGCAACAGCCTCTGGTGTTTACGCTAGCGACAATTGGTGGCAGATTCAATCTGTTGATACCATGAAATACTCGCGTGATTTGGCAGGGGAGAAATTGAATGACCCTTCATTTGACTCAGAAATTGATTTTCAGGTAAAAAACATCAAAGAGCTTGGTGCAACACATGTCGCCATCGGCACACCGTACGACTCTGAATTCACGCCATTTTTGGAGCGCTGGGTTTTGGCCGCAAGGAAATACGATTTAAAAGTCTGGTTTCGAGGCAATTTTTCTGGCTGGGAAGGTTGGTTTGGAAGAAGAAAAATTACCCCCGAAGAGCACACCGAGCGTTTAGGTGAGCTTATATTGGATAACCCTGATTTGTTTGAAGATGGAGATATTTTTTCAAGCTGCCCCGAGTGTGAAAATGGAGCCATGGGAGACCCTCGAAACACTGGAAAGCTTACGGAGTTTAGGAATTTCCTAATTACTCAGAAGTCTGTGGCAGATGATGCATTTTCCAGAATTGGCAAAGACGTCTCAGCTGGTTACTTTTCAATGAATGGTGACGTAGCCGAGCTTGTAATGGACCCAACAACTACCAAAGCCTTGGGGGGTGTTGTCGTGGTAGATCATTATGTAGCAACGCCGAGGCAATTAGTTGATGATATCCAAAGGTACAGAGAAAAATCGCAAGGGCAGATTATGCTCGGGGAATTCGGTGCACCAATTCCGGACATTCACGGGCAAATATCGCTTGAACAGCAAGCTGCTTGGGTGCGAGAAGCCTTGACTTTGTTAGCTCAAGAAGATGGTGTTGTGGGAGTTAACTACTGGGTTTTTATGGGGGGGTCAACGGGTTTATGGAGCGAAAATGGCAATAGTAGGCCAGTAGCAAATAGCCTGTCTGATTTTTATAAGCCTTCGAGCTTTAGCGTAAAAGTTTCAGACGAGCTAGGTAGGGGGATTAAAGAAGCTAAAGTTCAAGTAGGGCAAAACACATACAGTCCCGCTAGCAATGGTGTAATTAGGGCTCTTAAAGTACCCGGAGTTGAGGAGATGACTGTATATGCAAAAGGGTATAAAAGCTATACGCAAAAAATTATTAATCCCGAAAACACCGATCAAATAGTACTTAGTTCTGAACGAAGCAACTTATTGCTCAGAATCATTAAATTTTTGCGCAGTATCTTCATTTAGAGTTGAAAAATTCTCTGAAAAGTTATATACTCCTATAACTTATAACTATATTCTAAATATATCTGTATGAATAAATTATTTTTGATATTGATAAGTATTTCAGTACTTCTTGTAAGTGCTTCACCTATTTTGGCGATTGATGCTGCGCCTAACTTTCCCTCGTGTGTAAACCCTCAAGGACAGCTGAAAGTTAGATACGAGAATGGAAAACATGCTGTTATTGGTCGTTCAAATTTAATCTCTGGTAAGGACGAAGTTTATTGGCTTGATAATGGAAATTTACTTCAGTGCTTATGTGAAGAGAATGGTGAGGGAACGCAAACAAATTGGTGGAAGGTAACTGGAATAACTCAAGAAGAAATTAACGCTTACAAATCGCAAGGCTGGATTTTTGTCCCAACTGGGTCAGATTGGGGTTTAATTAGCGATCCATATTTGGCAAAAAACTTTACCTACGGATGTAAAGGCAATGATGGTGGATCAGGCGGAGGAGATTCAGGCATTGGTGGTGGTGGGACAAGCTCTGTTTTGGGTTTGGCTCAAACAGGAAACAATGCCACGTACGTTGCTCTGTTTTCTTTGGGGATTAGCTTTGTTTTGGGTGGGGTTTTACTTCGTAGAAAGCGCCATGCGTCAGACCGCGTCTAATCTACTTGTCCTCATAGGTATCGGAATACTTCTTGCAAGCATCTTTCTATTGTGGAAGCGAAATGACCCAGGTAGGCTTCAGTTTAGCGGTGAGTATGTCTCCGAAGTGAGAGTTGAAGATGAGCTTGCCGTGCCTACTGGGTTTGTTATAAAAGACATTGGGATTAGGCTTCCAGTGGTACCCGCAGAAAAAAGAGGGGATTATTGGGAAACTACACCGGATGGCGTTTCGTATTTGCTTAGCAGTGCTAAGCCTGGAGAAACAGGCAACAGCATATTTTATGGCCACAACTGGGGAAGTGTGCTGGGTAGTTTGTATAGGGCAAGGGTGGGCCAAACTGTCGAAGTGTATTTTTCAGATGGATCACAAAAACATTTTGAAATTTCACTTATACAAGAAGTTAAACCAGACAATATTTCAGTCTTAGCCCAAACTGAGGATAGAAGAATCACAATTTATACTTGTAGTGGAATTTTGGATCAAAACAGATTTGTGGTCACTGCTGTTTTGATCTAGTTAAATCTTGGGCTTTTTCTTGTCTCCACTTCTCAATCTCTTTGTGATTGCCGCCGAGTAAAACCTCAGGAACTCTCCAGCCTTTATAATCTTCTGGCCTAGTAAACACCGGAAAATCAAGCTGATCCTCGATCGAAAAAGACTCATGTGTGGTCGCTTCTTCTTCGAGCACTCCTGGGATAAGCCTCACCAAGGAGTCAGTTATGGCCATGGCAGGGATTTCCCCTCCAGTAAGAATGTAGTCTCCGATCGAGATTTGCTCGTCAACGAGGTGCTCGTGAATTCTCTGATCAAAGCCTTCATAGTGGCCTGCGATTATGATTATGTGTTTTTGCGCAACCAATTCGCGTGCTTTGGCTTGATTATAAGTAGCGCCTTGTGGAGTTAAAAGAATCACCCGGGAATCTTTTGTTCGAAGCTCTGAAAGCATTGCATCAATCGGCTCAACCATTAAAACCATGCCAACTCCGCCTCCGTAAGGCCTATCGTCAACGCTCTTTCGACGGTCCTTTGCCCATTTTCTAAGATCGTGAATATTAATTTCGACCAAGCCCAAGTCTTTTGCTTTTTTGAGCATCGATGTGTCAAAAGGCCCCACAAACATGCTTGGGAAAAGCGTTACAATATCAATTCTCATTGTGATTGTAGTATACTCTATGCATGGATGTGACTGTGGATATCGCAGCTACCTTAGATACAATTAAGAAGGTTTTTAAGGGGCCTAAAAAATTCTTCGAGGGAGTAAAAAAACAAAAGTCGTGGAAGGACGCCTTTGGTGTTGTTCTAATTACTGCCGCGATTGGGCATATTTTGGCAGGGGCTTATGCTTTTATTTATTCTTCTACCCAGTCCGAGCCCTTAGCTCTTGCACAAATAATCCCAGCAATATTGATAAGTTTCGTTCTCACTCTTGGGATGAGTTTTGTTTGGGGTTGGGCCCTTAAAATTTGGCTTAGCATCTTTAAAGTTGAGACAAGCTTTAGTCGGGCATTTTTGGTAATGGCCTATTCTCGTATTCCAAATCTTTTGTTTAGTTGGTTACCTTTTGTTAATTTCTTTATGGCGGTTTTTAGTTTTTATCTTCTTATGATTGGTCTTGAAAGCCAGTACGAAATCAAGAGAAAGAAGGCCATTGTGATTATCGTGACCTCCATAATTGCTTTGTTTGCTTTGTCTGTTCTTCTGTTTTTAATATTTCCGCAAGTTTAACCTATGGATAAAGTAGTCATTGTAATGCCCACATATAAGGAAAAAGAGAATATTGGCAGTATGATTGAGGTTCTTTTTGAAAAAGAATTTCCAAAAATTAAAAATGCCCAGATGCATTTATTAGTAGTTAATGATTTACCTGCTCTGGATGGAAAAGACGATGGAACAGGAGATATAGTTCGGAATTTTGCTAAAAAATATTCCAATCTTCATATTATTGAGCATGTCAAAGAAGGTTTGGGCTGGGCATATATTCGTGGGATGAAATATGCAGTGGACAAGCTTGGCGCTGATGCTGTCATGGAGATGGATGCAGATTTTCAGCACCCGCCAAGATTTGTAAAGCCAATGGTAGAGGCTTATTTGGGTGGCGCGGATTATGCGATTGGCTCACGCTACATCAAAGGCGGCTCTGTTCCTGCCGAGTGGGCAACAAGTCGCAAAGCCGTGAGCTTTTTTGGCAATTTGTTCATAAGACTTGTGCTTGTGAAACCGGGTCTTCACGATTTGACAACAGGTTTTAGGCTGACTCGAGTTAAAGGAGTTTTGGACAAAATAAATTTGAATAACTTGATGGAGCCAAGCCGTTTTGCTTATAAAGTTGATTTGCTCTATCAAAGCATTAAAAATGCGAAGAAAGTTGTCGAGGTCCCCTTGGAATTCGCGGCACGCTCCAAAGAAGCCTCAAAGTTTAGCGGTAAAGAAATGATTTCTACTTTCAAGGTAGCCATAATTTTGGGAATAAAGGACAAGATCAGGTTCATTAAATTCGGAACCGTCGGAGTGGCTGGCTTTATGGTCAATTTCATTGGTATCCGATTCTTTAGATCAATAGGTTGGCCAGAAGTAGCTGCATGGCTTGTGGCCACTGAGCTTGCAATAATTAATAATTATATTTTCAATAACATCTGGACGTTCAAAGAGAAGAAAATCGGAGGAGTGGCAAAAACAATTGCAAGCTTTGCCAAATTTAATTTTACTTCGATTGGAGCTCTTATTATCCAGTCGGTATTTGGGCCGTTAGGTGTACGGCTTGTGGGGCAGCAGTATGATTTTATAGTTTTGGCCGTGGTAGTGGCCTTCATGGTTCTGCCTTACAACTACTTAATGTATAACTTGGTTATTTGGAAGACCTGGAAACTTCCTAAATAGCTTCTGGCTCCAAGACTTCTGAAGCGATCAACACTCGAGCATCGACAGGAAGCGCATCTTCGATCTTGCCTCCAAAATGGTTATACGCGGCTCTAAACCCCTGAGTATGTGCAATATTGGCCCACTCTGCCTGAGCTTCCTTACCAAGCGATGAAAATATCTTCAGTGCGTCAGGAGCCGATCCTTGAAGACGCGGAATATTTTCACTGGTAAACATCATTAGCCTCTGGCTTTCTCTCCACCTTAACGGATTATGTTCACATGTCATGAAACTATGGTAATTCTTAACAACTATCAATTACTCGCAAATAGAGCTTGGTTGCTTTAAATGTCTGGTCTTGGTTGCTAAAATACAAAAATGACCCCAGAGAAGTCGGTGGAGAGTGTGAAATATTCTGATGAGTGGTTTTTGCGTCTTTATCTGGCAAGCGGCTCTGTAGAGGAGGCAATCGCAAGCTATCCGGAAAATCTACCAATCTCTGCTGCCAATTTTCACCGCCTAGTGGTCAGAAATGGCCTCGTAACGTCTGCTGGCCGCCATGTAAGCTTGCCCGAAACGCTGCATTTTTTTAGGCTTAAGGCTATGGAGCAAGATACTCCGCTTGAGCGCCTGTACCGCGAGTTCCCACCTTCTTTTAAAACTTCACTTTCTACTCTCCACAGAGTTTATCAGCGGATCGAAAAAGGCTTAGTGAATCGCAAAGCTGCGGCACTTTTGATTTCAGCCGAAAGTGATCGGACACAGATACTTATCGGCAGAGAGCTTACGGGCAACAGCCGCTATGGAAAGCACGCTGGGGATTTCTCGATTCCTATGGGTTTTTCAAGACAAGAAGAGTCATCAGTTGAATCGGTTGCAAGAGTGCTTCAACAGGAAGTTTTTGCAGGCGAAGCGGCAAAAGGCAATCTCCACACCGGCAGTGAACTTTTCAAAAAAATCGTACCCGAAAATATTGAACCAATAGCGTATTTTGATATTGTTGATGTTGAGGTGTCTGTTTATTGCCTGAGCATCCCAATAATTCACCCTGCCTTTGAGAGTTACAAACTTGCTGAGCATCAATTCCTAAATTTTGGCGATATGGAGGCTTTGTCTCTTCGCACAGGTGTGGGAGAGATTGTTAATATTTATCAAAGCTATTTGGACAACCCTTACACTGTTGAATTCCCCGTTCGTTATAGATCAGAAGTTAATTTAGCACTTTCGCAAGTGTTTGAACTATAAAAATGGCCCCCAGTCAGCTATTGGCATTACGTTGTTTGAGATAAAGGCCAAGGAAAATAGCACCACAGGTACAACAATAATAGCTAAAATTATCTTAAATTCTTTAGTTGATAATTCACGCCAAAAGGCCAAAAGAATATAAGGCATGATGGGGAGCGAATATCTCATCAAATCACGATGAGATACAAAAAATATTGTGACAGTAAAAATCCCCACAAACCAAGCAAGAACTACTTGCTTTTGCTTAACCAGAGCCATAAGCCCGAGAAGTGCAAAAATATAGATAAAAATTATCTCCTCTAGCCAGTGAGTGTTCACCCAAGGTTGTGAGTAGTTAAATATCTGGAAAGGTGGGAAAAAGAGGTGAATATTGTCCCCAGAGTTAAAATACGCTAGAAAATCTCCAAACTGGATTTTGTAAAAATAAAACAGCCCCAATAAAGAAATTGGAATCAAAAAGATCGGATAAGCTCTATAGGAGAGCCCCGAAATCCAAGCAGGAACACTTTTGGTTGCCAAGTCTTTAAGCTTCGGCATGACAATAGCACAAAAATAGGCGACAAACAGAAGAATTGCAGGAGACTTTGTAAGCTGTGCAAGAGCTCCAAAGATTCCCGCCAACCAATATTGTTTTTTGTTAAAGTGATAAATTGAGGCCATTATTAGCCCAACAAACAAAGGTTCTGGCGAGCCAACCGCTTTCACTATCAGCCACCGTGCTGGAAATACTGCAAAGACAAGTGACAGCCAAAGTGCAATTTTGGCGTTAGTAAATTTTTTGGCAAGTAAATAAAAATACGCAGAGCTAAGTACCGATCCAAACAGTGTCGCAAAAAGCATCCCCCAGGGGAACCCCAGAGGAAGGGCAAAAAGCCTTATCGTTAGAGGATAAAGAGGAAAGTGAGCTGCGTAATATTCCAATGGAAGGGGAAATGAGTAGTTTGCGGCGATACTGGGCAAATGGTAGAAGGTTTTTGCGATAACTATATATAGTGGTCCATCATAGTTGGCGGCGACATTTTGCATCCCACCTTCAGGGATCGGTATACCCAAGAAAGACTCAAAACCAAGCAGAAACGGAAGCCACAGCAACACTGTTGGTAGCACTCCAAGAAGTACCAAGTATGCTAAAACTGACAAGTTCTTCATTCCTAATTTTACTAAATTTTAAGCTTAGATTATACTAACTACAGATTAGCATGAAAACACCCGAGCTCTCTGTATTTTTTCCAGCTTACAACGAGGAGGCAAACATTGCAACGACAGTGGAGCGTGCTACAAAGATTTTGCCCAACGTTGCAAAAAAATGGGAAATTATTATTGTCGATGATGGCTCGCGCGATAAGACTCCTGAAATTTCAGACCGCCTTGCACGCAAACATAAAAACGTAAGAGCAATTCACCACAACCCTAATCGCGGGTATGGTGGGGCCTTCAAGACCGGTTTTGAGTCTTCTAAATACGACTGGATAGCATTTACCGATTCAGACGGCCAGTTTGATTTGGCTGAAATTACGCAATTTATTGATAAACAAAAGAAGAGCCGTGCTGACATCGTAATTGGTTACTATAAAAAACGTCAGGTTTCAAAAACCAAGATTCTTACAAGTAAAATCTGGGAGTATGTTGTTTATTTTTTCTTTGGGCTTAAAGTGACAGACATCGATTGTGGGTTTAAATATGTATCTAAAAAAGTAGTCGATAAAATATTTCCTCTAGAAAGTGAACGTGGAGCGTTTATCTCAAGTGAATTTCTTATTAAAGCTCGCAAAAGCGGGTTCAAAATAGTTGAAATTCCGATTACGCACTACCCGAGAACAAAAGGCGCGGGAACCGGAAGAGACATAAAAGTCATCATAAAAAGCTTCGAAGATTTGTTTCGCCTTTGGCTAAAACTGCGATGAAAAAGCTAGGTGCCGCTATCCGCCGAAATAAAACTGAGTTTATTATTTTATCTTTAATTCTGCTTGTTGGAGCATTTTTGCGGTTTTACAAAATAGATCAATACCTCACTTTTTTGGGAGACGAAGGCCGGGATGTTCTTTTGGTTAGAAGATTCTTAGTCGAGGGTGATATCTTTCTAATTGGGCCGGGCACTTCCATTGGTAACATGTATCTGGGGCCGCTTTATTATTACTTAATTGCGCCCTTTTTGTGGGTGGCGAATTATTCTCCTGTTGGGCCAGCAGCAATGATAGCAGGCTTAGGAGTGGTAACAATTGCTTTTGTTTGGTGGGTGGGCCGAGAGTTTTTTGGAAAGCATGCCGCAATAGTTGCTTCACTTTTGTATGCTATTTCGCCAACGGTAATCATTTATTCTCGCTCTTCGTGGAACCCCAACATTATGCCATTTTTTGCCCTTTTGTGTGTTTATTCGCTTTGGCGTGTTTACTCAAAAAACCAGCCTAGATGGCTACTAGTCCTTGGTGTGTCGTTTGCGTTTGTACTTCAGTCGCACTACTTGGGGCTCGTCTTGGCTCCAACACTTGCGGTTTATTGGTTTTTGTCTTTGATAAAAGTCTGGAGAAATAAAGATTCAAGAGTAAAGTTTATTCTTAATTCATTTTTTGGCTTTGCAATCTTCTTGCTATTAATGTCACCCTTGGCAATTTTTGATGCTCGGCACAATTGGCAAAACCTAGAAGCTATCAAAAAGTTTTTCTTTGAGCGGCAGACAACGGTTTCTGCAAGGCCATGGAATGCATTACCTGTGATTTGGCCAGAGCTTAAAGAGATAAGCACTCGACTAGTGGGAGGGCGTAGCATGGTCTTTGGCGAGTGGGTTGCGTTGTTTTTAGCTGGAGGCTCAGTGTTTGCACTGGTTAAAAACAGGCTTGGGAGCAAAAAGTCTTTGATGGCCTTCGTGTTACTTTTAGTTTGGCTAGGGATGTCGCTTGTTGGGCTTGGGCTTTATAAACAACATATTTATGATCACTATTACGGCTTTTTCTTTGTAGTGCCATTTTTATTGCTAGGCGGTATTTCTCAGGCATTCATCAATCAATCTAAAATCCGTGGTGTTTGGATTGTCGCAACCGTGATAGTTTTTGCGGTTTATTTTAATTTGCAGGAAAATCCTTTAAGATCGAGCCCAAACAATCAGATGGGAAGGACGAGGCAGGCTGCCGATAGAATAATCGAGCTTGCAGACGGAAGGCCTCTTAATTTGGCTGTGTTGGCCGAGCGAAACTATGAAGACGCTTATCAGTATTTTTTGGAGGCTCGTAATGTGCAGGTTCTTGAAATCAACCCACAAGAGCTGGAAAACACACTCGCCCAGCAGCTTTTTGTGGTCTGTGAACTTCCCGAAGAGAAATGCGATCCGGTTCATAGTCCAAAAACGGAAATAGCGAATTTTGGCTGGAGCGTGGTCGAAAGTAAAGAAAATGTGGCTGGAGTAATTCTTTACAAATTAGTTCACTCCGAGTAGACTCGACTAGAGTTTTTTCATTAAAACCCAATGACATACCGTGAATCGCAAGAAATATTGGCAAAAATTAAGAGTGCTAATAAGATCTTAATCAATTGCCACCAACGCCCGGATGTAGACTCAATAAGTAGCGCACTGTCTATGTGCCAGGCTCTGCATCAGCTTGGAAAAGAAGTAAAAATTATCTGCCCAGACGAAAAGTTGCCAGAGTTAGATTTTTTAGAATGTTACGAACATTTTGCAACAATTGACTTTGCAAACTTCAATTTTAGCGATTATGATTTGTTTATTATTCTTGATTCTGCAAGCCAAGAGGTGGTGACGGGCAGTAAAGAAATTAAGCTTCCAAATATTCCAACCATCGTGATCGATCACCACATGACCAATCTAAGCTTTGGAGACATTAATTTGATCGACGAGCAAAGATCGGCTGCCACAGAACTTTTATACCTGTTGTTTGTCGACTGGGGTATAAAAATTACCCGACCTCTGGCGACTTCACTTCTGACCGGTATATTGGGCGATACTGGTGCTTTCGAGTATCACAATACAACTCCAAAGACTCTCCAGATAGCTTCGAAGCTTATGAAAAAAGGAGCTGACAAAGACGAGATACTTCTTAAAATATTTAGAAGTAAGCAACTTAATCTTTTGAAATTTTGGGGCAAAGTGTTAGATGAGTTGGAGGTTGATGAAAGCGGCAAATTTACCTGGTGCGCAATTGCCTATGCGGATTATCAAAAACTTGGTTTTCCCCAGACTGCTCGTGAATCGGCAAGCTCATCGTTTATCAGAATGGTGGAGGGAACAGAGTTTGGGATCGTGATGCTTGAAGAGGAGCCCGGCGTGCTTCGTGTGAGCCTTAGATCCAGAAGCTCGGATTTTGATGTTTCAGAAATTGCATTAGCCTTGGGAGGAGGAGGGCACTCTGGTGCGGCCGGAGCAACAGTGATAAACGGATCGTTCGAGGAGTCTGTTGAAAAAGTTGTAGACACAGCTCGAAAATTTATATAAATGAATTACAAAGAATCAAAAAAGATACTTCAGTTAATTAAACAAGCTAAAAATATCTTGATCAATTGCCATGTGCATCCAGACGCTGACTCGGTTGGAGGAGCATTGGCTTTGGCGCTAGTCATAAAAAGATTGGATAAAAAAGTGAAGATAGTTTGTGCTGACCCAATTGGCGATGAACTTAGGTTTTTAACTAGTTCAGAGTTAATCGAAGAGACTGATTTTTCAAAATTAGATTATGAAGAATATGACTTGTTTTTGGCTTTGGATACATCAACTTGGGATAGGGTGTGTGGAAGTAAGGACTTGCCTTTGCCAGATATTAAAATTATTCAAATAGATCACCATAAGACAAATTCTATGTATGGCCAAATTAATCTAGTTGATTACACCAAAAAATCAAATTGCGAGATTTTGTACAAGGTCTTTGAGGATTGGCAGGTTAAAATTGACGAGAAGCTGGCGCAATATTTGCTGACTGGAATCATTGGTGACACGGGAAGTTTCCAATATGAAACGCCACCAGAAACTTTGGAGCTTGCGGCAAAACTCATGAGATTAGGGGGAAACAAGGAGGAAATCAGCAAAAACTTATCTAGAAGTGTGGAATTTGGTGACATTAAAATAATCGGGGAGTTATTAAGGAATGCCGTCTTCGATAAAAAACACAAGTTTATATGGTGTGCGATACCGTATAAATTTATCAAAAATTATTCTGAAGACCCGAAATTAGACGCAGTCGATTTGCTGCTTCAAGGGACTAGAGGAGCTACGTTTGGGATTAGGATGGTCGAAAAAGCACCTAAAGAGGTAAGTGTAAGTTTAAGAGCGAGGGATGATTTTGACACGTCGAAAATTTCAGTAGAACTTGGCGGAGGCGGACACCCAGTAGCTTCAGGCGCGAAAATTGTTGGTATGAACTTTAATGAGGTTGTTGAAAAAGTTCTTCAGACTGCGAGGAAGTATGCCAGCCAGTAAGCTGATATAATTTCTTATAAACTATTCGCATGAATTACACAGAATCTGTCGCCATAAAGCAAAAAATTGATTCTTCAGAGCGGATTTTAGTCAACTGCCACCACAATCCGGATGCGGATTCTGTGGGAAGTGCCTTGGCTATGGCTCGGCTTTTGCGTTTTTGGAAAAAAGATGTAAGGATAATTTGCCCGACAGAAGTTCCCTCGAATCTACAATTTTTACTTGGAGAAGAAAAAATTGAGACCGTAGATTTCTCGAGTTTTGAATTTGGAAGTTATGATCTTTTTATCGCGCTTGATTCGTCAAGCTGGAGCAGAGTCGCTGGATCACAGGATGTTTTAAAGCCAGATATTCCCTTTGTCGTGATTGATCACCACAAGTCCAATAAACGCTTTGGTGAAATAAGTCTGATTGTTCCCGAGGCTGCTGCCAATTGTGAAGTTTTGTATTATCTTTTTTCAGACTGGGGAGTGTCCCCTGATGTGGAGAGAGATTTTCCTGACATCCACACGCCTTTACTGACTGGAATAATCGGAGACACTGGAGCTTTCCGCTTTCCAGAAGCAGACACGGCAACTTTCGCTGTTGCAAGTGAGCTCATGAAGTTGGCGAATAAAGACAAAATAATATTTAATTTGTATCAATCATACGGCGAAAATCATGTTATGGTTTGGCGCGCCCTTTTAGATAATTTGCGAGTAGATCACGAGCATAAGTTTGTTTATTCATTTATCCCTAAAGAAATTCTGGAAAAAAATGGAAAGCCCGCAAACGCCAAAAGCGAGCTGGCTGATATGTTGTTTCAAAGTATTGAAGGAACAGATTTTGGGCTTGTGGGAGCGGAGGATAATGGTTATATCTCTGTAAGTTTCAGAAGCCGTACGGGAGTAGATGTTTCCAAAATTGCTGAGAGTCTCGGTGGTGGGGGGCACGCATGGGCTTCGGCGGCTCGAGTTTATGATGTAAACTATGATAATGCAGTACAAACGATTTTGGACCACGCTCGCGAGTTTGCGAAAAAGCTTCAAAAAGCATAGGACTTACTACTTGTTGTTAATTGTAATTTTATTTATCGCCCTATTTTTACGTGTATATAGGGCAGGGGAGGTGCTGGGGTTTTATTTTGATCAAGGCCGCGACGCCCTTCACATCTGGGACCTAATCCACAAAGGAGACATATTTTTGATTGGGCCCACGACCGGAATTGCTGGCATTTTTCGTGGCCCATTTTATTATTACCTCATTACTCCTTTTTACTTTTTGTCAGGCGGAAACCCAACTCTTCCAGCTAATTTTCTGGCCTTAACTTCAGTATTAGGACTCGCCGTAATGGGCTATTTGGCTACAAAAGTTCATTCAAAAGAATCTGCTTTCTTTGGCTTAGTTTTAGCTACATTTTCTTTTGGTCTAATTTTTGATTCTCGTTGGCTTTCAAACCCAACTCCCATGCTTTTGATTTCAATGCTTTTCCTCGCATGCATTTTTGCCGCAATAGAATCTAAAAAATGGGCTTGGCCAGCAATCTCATTCTCGGCAGGTATTTCCCTTTTTCACTTCGGCAGTTCGGGCGAATTTTTCTATTTCCCTGCACTTTTAATATTCCTGATTTGGAAACGCAAAGATTTAAGTCCGAAAATTATAGCCCTATCGATATTTTTGTTTATTCTTTCCGCGTCGCCTTTGATACTTTTTGATCTTAAAAACAATTTCTTACTGACCAACAATATTAAAAGTTTTCTTTTTGAGCGGGAGAGCTTTAAAACCGATTTTTTTGTTATTTTGGCCGAAAGATTGGAGTTTTACAGGGCAACATTTTTGGGTAGAATATTTCCAAATCTCACCACAGCAGCCAACATATTTTTAGCTGTAATAATAATTAATTTGGTTGCTAAATTACCAAAACTTTTACATTCTAAATATTTTAAGGCTCTTGCAATCCTTTTTCTGTCTCCCCTGATTGGCCTTTTGTTTTTTCAAGGTAACGAAGGCAATGTTTATGGATATTACCTGACCGGTTACTTTTTGATTTTCTTTCTTTTAATGGGAATCTCCCTCGCGGAGCTCTGGAAAAGTGTTATCGGAAAAGTTTTTGTCTTGGTATTTTTGGGCTTTATGATTCAGGCAAACCTGCCTTTGGCTTTTTCTCGGATGAGCGATGGCGGCGATGGGCCTGACACGATTATCCTTCGAAACCAAACTAAGGCTATTGATTGGATTTATAAAGACGCTGCTGGGGTAGAATTTAATGTTGATGTTTACGTACCGCCCGTAATCCCTTATGCATATGATTATCTTTTCACCTGGAAAGAAAGTTTACCTGAATATGGCGGGAAGGTGGAGAAGTTGACACCGCTTTTGTATACTTTATACGAGGTTGATCCGCCACACCCAGAGCGTTTGGAAGCTTGGCTTAAAAGGCAAGCGGGGATTGGAGCAGTTGACAGTGAAGCAGAATTTGGAGGCATTACTGTCCAGAGACGGCATAGGCTCAACTAGGCTATACTACAATTGCATATGTCAGTTTTTCTTTCGATCATTATTCCAGCCCACAACGAAGAGTTTAGGCTTCCTCCTGCGTTTAACAAAATTGATAGTTACCTTAAAAAACAGAAATATTCTTACGAGGTAATAGTCGTTGAAAATGGAAGCCGGGATAAGACTGTTGAGGTAACACGTGAGTTTGCCAAGACTCACCCATATGTAAAATTGATGATCGTCCGTACCCGAGGCAAAGGTCTTGCGGTCAAAGCTGGGATGCTTAAGGCCTCTGGTGAATATCGATTCATTTGTGATTCTGACTTGTCCATGCCGATCGAAGAAATATCAAAGTTTCTGCCGCCAGAAACCAAAGGATTTGATGTAATGATAGGTGTGAGGGAGGGCAAGGGAGCCAAGCGCATTGGGGAGCCCTTAAAACGACATGTTATCGGAAGAATATTTAACTTCATAATTAAGCTTACAATATTGCCGGGATTTGAAGACACACAGTGCGGCTTTAAGATGTTTAGTGGGGTAGCGGCAGATAAGTTGTTTAAAATCCAGAAAATCAACGGAATAGGTTTTGACATAGAGCTTATCTTTTTAGCGCAAAAATTAGGAATGAAGATTAAGGAGATCCCGATAATATGGTATTTTGATGCCGACAGTAGGATGAAGCTCATGAAAGACTCAATGCATGCGCTTTTGGAAATCTGGGAAATCAGAAAGAGCTGGTGGAGAGGGGAATATGTATAAAAAGTGGAAGTTCACAATTTTGGGCCTTCTAATTATTCTTGGAGCCGCGCTTTTTATACGCATTTACAGGCTGGATTTGATACCAGTTTTTGTTGATGAAGCAATTTACATTCGCTGGGCACAGGTCATGAGAGCCGAGTCGACTCTTCGTTTTTTGCCGTTATCTGACGGCAAGCAGCCTTTGTTTATGTGGGCCGTGATGCCAGCCCTTAAGGTGATTGCGGATCCTTTAATTGCCGGCAGGGTAGTGTCTGTGGCGACTGGGCTGGGAACTACGATTGGAGTATTTGCCCTAAGCTACACACTATTCAAGTCGAGAAAAGCTGCGCTTTTTGCCTCACTCCTCTACGGCCTCTCCCCTTTCGCGGTTTTTTTCGATCGCATGGCTTTGGTTGACTCAATGCTTGCCTTTTTTGGTGTATGGACTTTGACCTTTTCTGTTTTAGCCGTAAAAAACCTAAGGCTTGATTTGGCTATGATTGCTGGATTTTTTATGGGCGGCGCATGGCTGACCAAATCCCCCGCCTTGTTTTTTTGGTTGATGCTTCCGGCAAGCTTGCTATTTATCCCTCAAAGCCGCAAAAAAAGTAAATTAATTACTTTGATACACGCAGGAATGCTCTTGGGAGTTGTTCTACTCATTTCATATGCAATGTATAACGTTCTAAGACTTGGGCCGAATTTTCACCTTATCGGCTCCAGAAACTTGGATTATGTTCACCCTTACACACATATTTTGCAAAGCCCGCTGGATCCGTTCTTGCCGCACATTGACCGTGCTCTTGAGTGGTTTGAAACAATGGGCCCTAGCGCCGTGATCTTATTAGTTTTGGGAGCCATAGTCGCCAACTTTCAGAGGTTTAAAAAAGAGATCATTATACTTTTGATTTGGGGGATGTTGCCAGTTGTTATTGAGGCGGAATTTAGCCGTGTCTTTACTTCACGATATATTTTCTTTGTCCTCCCGCCAATTTTTGTATTGGCCGGATCAATTATTAAGAAGTACAAATTCCCCCCATTTGTGTACGTATCATATGGATTGGTATTTTTATTTTTAGCTCAAGCTCTATTGTTTTACTTGCCTTTTTTCCATAAACCAGAAGAATCAATGATGCCTGAACGAGATGGCTATCTGTCCGACTGGACGGGTGGATACGGAATCCGCGAGGCTGCTGGTATTATTACGCAAAAAAGGAACGCCAACCAAGACAAGGAAATTGTCGTGGGGACCGAAGGCTATTTTGGCACCCTTCCTGACGGCCTTCAGATTTATTTGGAGAAGGAGCCAAATATTACAGTCATCGGAGTTGGTATTGATTTGTTGGAAGTGCCCGAAAGCTTAACAAGCTCGGCCGCGGCAGGGAACATCACATATTTATTGGCAAACCGCTCAAGGCTTCGTTTTGGTGAGCCTTTCGATCAATATGGCCTAAGAAAAGTGGCGGCTTTTGAAAAACCAACCCAAAAAGATGGCACGCACGACACGATGTATCTCTTGGAGGTCCTTCCATGAGTATTTATTTGTCTTTGGTAATTCCTGTTTTTAACGAAGAGGAAATAATCAAAAAAAATCTTGATGTGGTTACAAGGTTTTTAAAAAAGTTAGGTAAGAGCTATGAAATTATTGTTGTTGATGATGGCTCAAGCGACAGCACTGTGAAAATTGTAGAAGGCATCGAAGACAAGAACGTTAAATTGATCATGCTTCGCCAGAATCGTGGGAAAGGAGCGGCGCTTCGCGCGGGGGTTGCCAAAGCCTCAGGAAAATACATCCTATTTTCTGACGCGGACTTGTCCGTGCCTATCGAGTTTTTGGATGAGATAATTAAAAAGCTTCAGATGCACGAAGTAGCTGTGGCTTCAAGAAGGGTTCAGGGGGCCGTGATTAAAACGCATCAGCCTCCACTGCGAGAACTTATGGGCAGGGTCTTTACAAAGTTAACTCAACTTCTCATCCAAAGCGGCATCGCCGATTTTACCTGCGGTTTTAAAGGCTTTACCTATGAATCAGGCAAAAAACTATTTTCTCAAAGCCGTATTGATCGCTGGGCTTATGATGCAGAGATCATATTTTTAGCTCACAAATACGGATACAAAATTGCGCAAGTGCCTGTAGTTTGGGAGAACAGAGTTGACACAAGAGTCAAGATGGGGCGTGCTGCAGTGGAGTCTTTTTTTGATGTTTTGCGGGTACGTGTGTGGGAGCTAATGGGTAAATATGAAAGTTAAGCTGCTTCTTTTATTGGCCTTAATACCAACTTTCTGGGCGCTTACTCGTCCTGGGTATTTTCCAATGCACGACGACATTCAAGGTATGCGTGTGCTTCAAATGCATAAGTGCGTATTGGATTTTCAACTTCCTTGCAGGTGGGTGCCTGACATGGGTTACGGATACGGTTATCCTCAATTTAATTACTATGCTCCACTGCCGTACTATTTTATGGAAGGCTTTGTCATCGCGGGGAATCCGATTTTAGACACCGTAAAAGTTGGCTTTGCGGCGAGCTTGATTCTTTCCGCTTACTCAATGTACCTCCTGGCAAGTTACGTATGGGGTAAAAAGGGTGGTTTTATTAGTGCGATATTTTATTCTTACGCACCTTATCGAGCTGTAGATATTTACGTTCGCGGGGCAATGGGGGAGGCGTGGGCGTTTGTGTTTTTGCCACTCGTGCTTCTTTTTTCTCTGAGAATCCTGGATGGGAAGAAAGCCGTTTTACCCTTTGCCCTAAGTGTCGCCGGGTTACTTTTATCGCATAATATATCGATTGTTATGTTTGCGCCGTTTTGCGTTCTGTTTGTTTTCACTCTCAGGCGCTTCAACATAGACAGTCTCAAGCGTCTTTCTGTTGGAGCTTTTTGGGGACTGTCGTTGTCTGCCTTTTTTGTATTTCCAGCATTCCTTGAGAAAAACTTAGTTCATGTGGATACTATCCTTGCAGGATACTTTAATTTTTTGGCTCATTTTGTTGGGATCCGGCAGTTACTTTTTTCAACGCATTGGGGATATGGAAGCTCGTCACTTGGCCCTTTGGATGGAATGAGCTTAAGCGTTGGTCTTTGGCACTGGGCCGTGCCGGCACTTTCACTGTTAGTTTTATTGCTACTAAAAAAATACAGTGAACTTAGGTTGGCTTTAATTTTTGTAATATTCGGCGGATTAGCACTTCTCCTGATTCACCCAAGATCGCAAATTATTTGGAATAATCTGGATATTCTCTCGTTCGTTCAGTTCCCTTGGCGCTTTTTAATGGTTGCTGTTTTGTTTTTCTCATTAGCGGCTGGCTCTGTCGGGGTTCTTCTTGCTCGCTACTCCAAATTAATTATTCTAAGTTTACTTTTTCTTTTGATTCTTTTTAACGCAAGCTACTTTTTCCCAAAGGCCTATGTTGATATCGACGATCGCGCAAGATTCAGTGGAAACAACTGGATGCTTCAGCAAACAATAAGTATCTTTGATTATCTACCTAAATCTGCAAAATTTCCGCCATCAAGTGAAGCACCTGATAAGCCATTCGCCACTGAGGGTGAAGTAACTATTGTTGATGGCTTGAAGGGCACCAATTGGCAAAGGTGGAATGTTATTGTTCATAGCGGCGAAAGTGAAATCGCTTTTCCTCTTTACAACTTCCCCACTTGGGAGGCTAAAATCGATGGAAAGAAGGCAGAGGTTTTTGAGAGTGGGGACCTGGGGCTGGTAACCCTTGAGGTTTCCAATGGTGTTCACGAAGTAAGTCTTGTTCTTCGAGATACTCTCGTGCGCACAAGTGCAAATGTTGCGACTATCTTAGCCCTTCTTGCAATACCTGTCGTGCTTTATAACAATAAAAAGAAGCTATGGTAATAGTAGTTATTTTAATATCACTTTTGACAGTTTTGCCGCTCTTGGCATCTGGGTATTTTCCAATGCACGATGACCTTCAGGTTATGCGGCTTTTCGAACTTGAAAAGTGCTTTTCGGTTGGTGATATCCCGTGCAGATGGGCTAGTGACATGGCTGGGGGTTACGGTCAAGCAATGTTTAATTTTTATAGTGCCTTTCCGTATTACCTGGGGCACCTGATCCGTTTGGTTTCTCCGTTTTCAATTATTGATACTGTAAAAATATTATTTGCCATAAGTTTAATAGCTTCAGGGGTAGGAATGTACTTTTTAGCTCGCGAGTTTTTTGGCAAAGCCGGGGGGTTTATCGCCTCGGTATTTTATGTTTTCGCGCCTTACCGCGCTTTAAACGTTTATGTTCGAGGAGCGATGGCTGAAGCTTTTTCGCTGGCAATTCTGCCGTTTTTGTGGCTCGCTGTCTATAAAGTAATCAAAAAACCTACCTTCTTAAACGTGGTTTTTTTGGCCATTATCACGGCATTACAGCTCACTACTCACAACATATCGACTATGATTTACGCAATTCCGACAGGGATTTGGATAATCTATCTGTTAATTCGTGAATTTTCTGCAAGGAGACTATTTGCAATTGTCCTTGGTGGCATTTTAGGTTTTGGTCTGGCTGGCTTTTTTATCCTCCCGGTTTTATTTGAAAAATCCTTAACGCAAGAGTCTGTTTTTACATCTAACTACTCGCATTACATTGCGCACTACGTTTCGCTGTATCAGGTTTTCACGAGCCGTTTCTGGGGTTATGGAGGGTCAATTTTTGGCGAAAATGATCATATGGCATTTCAACTTGGCTGGCCACACTGGTGGGTCGCGGCTTTCGTTGCTCTATTTTCGATAGTTCAATCGATTAAAGCGAGAAGTTTTAAATTTATTCTGCCATTAGCACTTGTGGCCTTGGCTCTTTTTGTAGTTTTCCTGACTCATTCCCGAAGCACTTTTATTTGGTTAGCTGTTCCCTCTATGGCTTTTATTCAGTTTCCGTGGCGGCTTTTGGGTCTTGCAGTGTTTTTGATTTCTTTTGCAATAGGGGCAGTGAACTGGATCAAGAACACGAGATTGAAACAATCAATTTTAGTGCTCGGAGTTTTTCTGGCGGTAAGCCTGAACATCCAGTACTTTAAGCCAGAGATGCATTTTTACGGGGAAACTGACTCAACTAAACTGTCGGGAGAGCTTTTTATAACTCAGCAGAAAGCAGCACTTCTTGATTATCTGCCTCTAACTGTGACCGATCCACCGTTGGATTTGGCTCCAGATCAACCAGAAATTGTTGAGGGCAGTGGGGAAGTAGCTAACTTCAGTTACAAGGCGGGCACATTCTTTTTTGATCTTAAGGCAATGGAAGACTCCACGGTAAATGTTCCAATTATTTACTTTCCTGGATGGAAAGCGTATTTGATTTACGGGCAAGGCGAGGAGTTGCCAATTGCTCCAAGCGACAAGACGGGATTGATTCAGCTCAAAGTCGAAAAAGGTGAGCACATGATTGAGGGAAGATTTGAAAATACTCCGATTCGCAACTTGGGGAATTTTGTAAGTATTTTGGCTTTTTTGGTGATTTTGGGTGGCGTGCTTGTGGTAATTAATAAAAATGAAACTGCATAAATCAACTTATTTTTGGCTTTTGGTGCTTAGCCTGCCGGCGCTATGGTTTTTAGTTACTCCGGGGGGCTATGAGCCTCACGATTTTCACCATATTGCGGACATTCATCAAATGTATCGAGCAATAACATCGGGGCAAATTCCTCCAAGACTCGGCCCGGATTTTTATATGAGCTTTGGCTATCCACTATTTAATTACTACTATGTTTTGCCCTTTTATTTGGGCGCGGGATTTTTTGCCCTAACCGGGAGTTTGATGGAAGCCCTGAAGTGGGTTTTTCTGGCTTCAGGAATAGTTTCGGTACTGGGAATGTACGCCTTGCTTCGAAAATATTTCAGTAGTGCTGCTTCTGTGGCAGGTGCAGTCCTTTATCTGTACACACCTTTTCGCGCAGTTGAGATATATGTACGCGGTGCAATTGGCGAGGCTGTGGCAATTGCTCTTTTGCCCTGGGTTTTGTATGCATTTGTCGCTTTAGTTGGCAAAACCAATAAGAAAAATATCGCGCTTTTGGCCGTTGTTTTGGGTTTATTTTTTATTACTCACAACTACTTCTTTTTAATCGCTATGCCGTTTATCGGCCTTTTTACATTAATTGAGCTTCACGGGTCTGGCAAGTTTATTCAAAAAATACCCGCAGTACTTTCTGCTATCTTGCTAGGAATTTTGGCTTCTGCCTATTGGTGGTTACCTGCGTTTGTAGAACACCGTCTTGTGGCTTCGGCGACTCCATTCGCAATTCACGATCACTTTCCCTTTTTAAAACAGTTAATTTTGCCAAGTTGGGGATATGGCAGCTCAGTTTGGGGCCCGTATGATCTTATTTCTTTTCAAATTGGCATCGTGAATCTGATAGCGGTTGCCGTTTCGATTCTTTTGTTTATCAAACTAAGAAACAACATGAATAGGCAATATAAAATCGCATTGCTTGCATTTGTCTTTTTTATGCTTTGCGTTTTTATGATGAACATCCGATCGATGCCTGTTTGGAAAATCATTCCCTTCACGAACTTCATTCAATTCCCATGGAGATTTTTAGGCTTCACCACCTTCTTCAGCTCGTTTTTGGCAGGGTTTGTAGTTGAGAATTTGCGTTGGCGTAAACTTGCGGCGCTTTTAGTTATAGCCTCTTGCATCATCTTGACTGTGGGGTACTTTAGGCCGAGCGGGAATTTGCTTCGCACTAACGAGGAATATTTAAATCATTTTTTCAACAACACAATGTATAGTGAAGATTATTTGCAGACTCCAATTGGGGTTAGCGCAAAGCCCACAACTCCACTGGCAAAGTTTGAAGTCGAAGCTGGCGAGGTGTTGTCAATCGTGGAGGCCTCGCCTGTCAGTTGGCGAGCAGAGATCGTAGCAGAGTCTGGCTCGGTTGTTACAGCTAATGCTTTGGCCATTCCCGGATGGGTGGTTAAAGTTGATGGGAATCCGATCCAAACTCGATTTAAGGAACCCATGGGAAACATGGAGTTTTCTCTTTCCGCAGGCCTTCACACAGTTGAGCTTTCATGGGAGGAAACGGACTTGAGGCAGGTAGCAGACATCATGAGCCTAGCGGCACTACTAATTATTTGTTACCTATTTCTAGCGAGACCCCGTTCTCGTGCTACAATTTGAGTGTGGAAGACAAGTTTGAGCTAGGTTTGGATGAGGTTAAAAAACGTGCCGTGCGTGGGGTGGTTGCCATAATGGGGCGCGGTTTTTTTATTCAATTTGTTGCTCAAATCTCACAATTTTTTCTCTTAGCATTTTTAAGTGTCGAGGAAATGGGAGTGTTTTGGATTGTTTCAGCAGCTGTAGGTTTTTTCATATTCTTTTCCGATATTGGCCTCGCGGCAGCGCTTATACAAAAGAGGGAAAAACCAACCACCGAGGACTTAAGAACCACCTTTACTGTTCAGCAAACTCTAATACTACTTCTTTTGGGAGTAATCTATGTTCTGACACCATATTTTAAAAATATTTATAATCTCAGTGACCAGGGTGTAATTTTGCTATATGCTCTTGGGTTTTCACTTTTTTTGTCATCCTTAAAAAGCATCCCTTCTGTCCTTCTTGAGCGAAAACTGGAATTTTCAAAATTTATAATTCCCGATTTACTCGAGAGCGTGGTTTATAGTTTTGTGGTGGTTTTTTTGGCATGGAAGGGATTTGGCATTACCAGTTTTAGCTATGCCGTAATCCTAAGAGGCATCGTGGGAGTTGTTGCCATGTATTCACTACAGCCTTGGAGGCCGGGCTTGGCATTTGCCAAAAAATCTTTATTTGCGCTTTTTAAATTCGGCGTTCCTTACCAAATTAATCAACTTGTTGCGCTTCTTAAAGATCGAGGAGTAACGCTTGCTCTGGGGGCAGTTTTGGGGCCAAGTGGTGTTGGGTACTTGGGGACTGCTGAGCGCATGAGCCAAATACCACTACGACAATTTCTAGATCCAGTAACCAAAGTGACATTTCCAGCATTTGCCAGGATGCAAAACGATAAAAACGAGCTTGCTCAAAGCGTTTCAAGGTCTTTGATGGTGATAAGTTTTTTTGTATTTCCTTGGGCGGTGGGCATGTGGCTTGTGGCACCACTTCTTTTGAAAGTCATCCCAAACTATGCCAAATGGGAGCCTTCTTTGATTCCTTTGGGCTTTATGACCATAAACGTTTTGTTCGCTGCCGTTACTACCCAGCTTACCAACATGCTCATGGCCATTGGCCGAATTAAAACAGTTTCTCTCTTGATTGGCATGTGGGCAATTTTGACAATAGCCTTTGTCCCGACTTTAGGTCATTTTTACGGGGTTAATGGCGCTGCGTTAGGCTACGCCATGGTTTCTTCAACTTCAGTGATCGCAATAATAATCGCCAAAAAATATGTCGATTTTTCTTTACTTGGAGTGGCAAAGACGGCCGCGGCAACTATCGCGATGGCTTTGGTAGTATTCGTGGCTCGTGCCTTCGCTCCACCAACTCTTCCGGCCATCGGAGTGTTGATTGCGATGGGCGGACTTGTCTATGTAGCAGTCTCTTACCTCTTGTTGGGTAAAAGCCTCATAACCGATGCTAAGAAATTTATTAAAGCATTTTTCAACAAATAGAGCTGTAACTCTTCTTATTCTCGCCGGAACCGTCGTTTGGTCGCTGACTATGGTTAAAAGCGGGATTTTGTACGACTACGGACTAGGTTTCTGGGGACCAAATGGGCACGATGGAGTTTGGCATCTTTCCCTTGCTGGTTCGCTGTCGAGAGGCTCTATACAGATGCCCGTATTTGCTGGAGAGGCGCTCCAAAATTACCATTTAGGTTTTGATTTGCTTCTGGCCGGTCTGTATAGAATCACGGGGATTCCTCTGGCGCTATGGTATTTTCAAATTATTCCAGTATTTACCGCGTTATCAATTGGGGTATTAACTTACGTTTTTGTTTTGTCTTGGAAAAAAAATAAAAGTGCAGCCTTTTGGAGTACGTTTTTGGTTTATTTTGCGGGCAACTTGGGTTGGGTTGTAAATATTTTCAAAACTGGTTCTTTGGGAGGAGAATCAATCTTCTGGGCTCAGCCTGCGGTTCTCACTCTTATTAATCCTCCTTTTGCGCTGTCATTGGTCTTTATTTTGGCCGGACTCTATTTTGTCACCAAATCTCGAGTAATTCTTGCGGCTATTTGTTTCGGGGTTTTGATTCAAATCAAAGCATATGCCGGTGTCATTGTTTTAGGAGCGCTTCTTGTAAGCGCAGTATACGAGTTTTTAAGTAGAAGAACCTTTGTCTTTTCACGAATATCTCTTGTTTCGCTTTTGATTTCGCTGATTATCTTTTTGCCATTTCTGTCTTCAAGTTCGCTTTTGGAGCTTAAACCCTTTTGGTTTTTGGAAACCATGATGGCTTTTCCTGATCGGTTTGGCTGGGCACAATTTGGTGAAGCCATGGTCAATTATCGGCTCGCTGGTAATTTTATTAAGTCACTGGCAGCGTACTCTCTTGCCTTTGTCATCTTTTGGTATGGAAATATGGGAGTAAGGTTTTTGGGCGAGTTTTACGTAGCAAGTTTTGCAAAAAACAAAAGAAAACCTTCGGTCCTGGATGTTTTACTAATTAGTGCAATTTTAATCGGTACCCTTATGGCAATGCTTTTTGTTCAAAAGGGTACAGCTTGGAACACGATCCAGTTTTATTACTATTCGCTATTTTTTGCCTCACTTCTGTCGGGAATAGTTTTTGCGGGGATACTTAAGAATTTCTCAAGTCGCAAGCTTGGATCACTTGTTGCCCTTGGCATGATCGTATTTTGCATACCAACTACCATTTCGGTCCTAAAGCATTACTTGCCCGCCCGCCCGCCGGCCATGATTTCAGTAAATGAACTTGCAGCATTGAATTTTCTTAAAAATCAGCAAGATGGAGTAGTTTTGGTTATGCCATTTGACCGAAAAGCTGCCCAGGATGCGGTGAGTAAGCCGCCAAGGCCGCTTTATTTGTATGAGTCTACTGCATATGTCTCCGCTTTTTCGGGTAAGCCCGTGTGGCTTGAAGACGAGGTGAATCTGGATATTACTGGCTACGATTGGCCGGCAAGACGTACCGAGCTTACACTTGCGCTTGAGAGTTCGTCAAGCTTTTCGGCCTTTGTTGAGTCAAATAATATTTCCTACGTTTATGTCGCCCAAGATCAGGCAGAAAAGTATAAAAACGTACTAGGTGGCCTAAATAAAATATATTCTGCGGAGTCTGAAATTTACAAAATAGACTAGCTCTTCTGTTACAATCAAGCTATGGCAAGCATTTCTGTAGTCATAAATACCCTAAACGAGGAGCATCATTTGCCCGCCGCACTAAAGTCAGTCACTAATTGGGCACAAGAGATTGTAGTCGTTGATATGCATTCGACTGATAAAACGACTGAAATTGCTAAAAGTTTCGGAGCAAAAGTCTTTCTTCACGAACCCATGGGCTACGTTGAGCCTGCACGTAATTTTGCGATCGCAAAAGCCACCAGCGAGTGGATTTTGATTTTAGATGCCGACGAGGAGATCCCTAGTGAATTGGCTAAAAAACTTGAGAGCCTGGCGAAGGCAAGTGAGTACGACTATTTTTCAATTCCCAGAAAGAACATTGTTTTTAAGAAATGGTTAAAATATTCCCGTTGGTGGCCTGATTACAACATTCGTTTTTTTAGAAAAAATGCGGTCAGTTGGATGCCCGAAATTCATTCTATTCCCTTAACCCAGGGTAAAGGTATGGATCTTGAGGCGAAAGTGGAGTTTGCAATTGTTCATCATAACTATGACTCGATCGAGAGTTTCATTCAAAGACTAAATAGATATTCAACTGTCCAGGCTCATGAGCAAAAAAATGCAGGTCGCAAATCTTCTTGGAGAAATTTCATTCGAAAACCTGTGTCTGAGTTTTTGGGAAGATATTTTGTTGGTAAAGGATACAAAGACGGGGCACACGGCTTGGCAGTGAGTTTGCTTCAGGCCTTCTCGGAGTTGGTGGTTGAGCTTAAGCTCTGGGAGCTTTCAAAGTTTAAGGAAAAAGAAATAAGCTTGAAAACACTTAGCGCGGAGCTCAGAAATAATCAAAAAGAGATAAATTACTGGGTCAACGAAGCACTTGTTAACGAAACTGGTGGAATTATTTCCAAAGTGAAACGGAAGTTCAAACTTCTATAATTAAATGATAAGCGTCTACGCAATAATCTTAAACTGGAATAGAAAAGTTGACACGATAGAGTGTTTAAAAAGTATAGCGAAGACTAAAAAAAGCGGGTTTAATTTGACTACTGTTGTTGTTGATAATGCATCTACTGATGGTTCAGTCGATGAAATCAAGAAATTTGTAAATAACCAAGATACAATTTTGATTGTTAATGATTCCAATTTAGGTTTCGCCGCCGGCAATAATGTTGGGATAAATTACGCACTTTTTCACTCGGCAGAGTACATTTTAGTTTTAAACAACGACACAAGACTTGATGTGAATTTGCTGCATGAGCTTGTAGAGGCAGCTTCAAAAAGTCCTCGAGGGGGCGCATTTTCACCAAAGATTTATTTTGAAAAAGGCTACGAATTTCACAAAAAAAGGTATTCAGAAAGTGATTTAGGAAAGGTTATTTGGGCTGCAGGTGGAATCATGGATTGGAATAACGTTTATGGAATTAACCGTGGAGTTGACGAAGTTGATGCCGGCCAGTATGACAAAAGTTTAAATATCGAGTTTGCTACAGGAGCATGTGTTTTATATAGCGCTTCGGCTCTTAAAAAAGTTGGAGTTTTTGATGAAAAATACTTCATGTATTACGAGGACGTGGATCTTTCAATTCGTTTGGCACGTGCTGGTTTTGCGATACACTTCGTACCTAAAGCAGTTTTATGGCACAAAGTAGCACAAAGTTCAGGAATCGGAAGTGGACTGAACGATTACTTTATTGCACGAAACAGGATGCTCTTTGGGCTTAAATACGCATCAGTAAGAACAATACTTGCTTTGTTTCGAGAAAGCATTAAGCTTTTGCGCAAAGGCAGGGCTTGGCAAAGAATTGGGATCAAGGATTTTTACTTGAGCAAATTTGGCAAAGGAAGCTGGAAATGAAAATATCTGCAGTAATTATCGCCAAGAACGAAGAGGTGATGCTCTCAGATTGTTTGGCCACGCTAAAATGGGCAGACGAAATTGTACTTATTGATAATGGCTCAACTGACAACACAGCAAAAATAGCTCGATCAGCCGGGGCGCGAGTGATCAATTTTCCTAAAGGGAAAAATTATTCCGACCTTCGCAAAAAAGGAGCAAGCGAGGCAAAATTTGAGTGGATCTTGTATGTCGATGCTGACGAGCGCATTCCGGAAAACTTGGCTCGCGAGGTTGTGAGTATTGTTAAAAGTGAAAGTGCCTTAAATGCTTATGCGATACCAAGGCGAAATTTCGTCTTAGGTAAAGAGCTAAAACACGGTGGGTTTTGGCCGGATTATCAAAAACGTTTTTTTAGAAAAAAGGGACTTTCGGGCTGGAGTGGAAAAGTTCACGAGGAGCCAATTTTTAAAGGTGAATTGGGACTTCTAGTTAACCCTATGCTTCACATTAAGCATGAAGATTTGTCTCAGATGGTTGAAAAAACAAATAATTGGTCGGAAATCGAAGGAAGATTGATGTTGGAAGCAAATCATCCGCCGATGAATGTTCTACGCTTTTTAAGTGCCATGGCTCGCGAATTTTGGCTTAGGATGATTGCTAAAAAAGCTTTTTTAGATGGAAAGATTGGAGTTATTTTTGCCCTGTATCAAGTGTTTAGCAAATTTGTTTCTTATGCCAAACTTTGGGAGATGCAACTCACACAAAATGAAAGCAGCAATAGTTAATCCGTATTGGGACAGCTTGGGTGGTGGTGAGCGCTACTGTATTGGTGTGATTAAAGCCTTCGAAAATAAAGGGTACGCGGTTACGTTACAGTGGCCGGACCCCGCGATTACTTCTCATCTTGAAAAAAGATTTGGAATTAAACTCGCAAGCGTAAAAGTAGCCAGTGATGTGAATCGGGGAGACGGGTATGATGCTTGTTTCTGGGTTTCAGATGGCAGTATCCCAACTTTAAAATCTAGAAATAACATCTTGCATTTTCAGGTTCCCTTTAGCGATGTAGGAGGCCGTACTCTGATCAATAAAATGAAGTTTATGCGAGTCAAAAATATCGTCGCAAATTCAGAGTTTACAAAAAGAGTAGTAGATCGAGAATACGGGATAAAAAGCAAAGTTGTTTATCCTCCAGTGTCTGTTTCCATGTTTCATCCTAAAAAGAAAGAAAATTGCATTTGTTATATCGGTCGTTTTTCCAAACTCGTACAACACAAAAGACAAGACATACTGATTGAAGTGTTTAAGAAATTTTACAAGACTCACAAAAATTGGAAGTTAATTTTAGCGGGAGGGGCTGAAGTCGGGAATGATGTGACAGCATCGTTACGCGATTTGGCTAAGGGCTATCCTATCGAAATAATAGAAAGCCCAAGCTTTAATGAAGTTCGAGACATTGTGGGAAAATCTAAAATATTTTGGTCAGCTGCTGGCTATGGTGTTGACGAAACCCGTGATCCTTCGGGAGTCGAACATTTTGGAATAACGCTGATTGAAGCTATGGCCGCAAAAGCCGTGCCCGTAGTTGTCGGCAAAGGTGGCTTTACTGAGATAATCGAAAAAGACGTCACTGGATTTCTGTGGATCAGAAAACAAGAACTTGTTGATTATTCGGATTTAGTAGCAACAGACTACAAACTTTACAGACAAATGTCGTCCGCAGCCAAAACACGAAGTGCAGATTTTTCAGAAAAAGTTTTTGAAGATAGTTTCGGAAGTTTAATTAATTAAAGTGAAAAAAGTTGAAATATCAGTCGTTATCCCAAATTGGAACGGGGCATTTTTGCTTAAAAAAAATCTACCAAAAGTTATCGCGGCCAG
Source organism: Patescibacteria group bacterium (assembly GCA_041742135.1). Classification (GTDB taxonomy): domain Bacteria; phylum Patescibacteriota; class Microgenomatia; order UBA8517; family UBA8517; genus 01-FULL-44-24b. The sequence goes on from JBGSJG010000008.1 coordinate 76,704, forward strand.
TAAAAACAAGGTTAACAATATCATTGAGATAATTATTGTCGACGACTTTTCAGGGGACGACTCTGTAGATTTACTTGAAAAAGAATTTGCATCAGACGTTCGTTTAATTAAACATCAAAAAAATCAACGCTTTGCGGCCACCGTAAATACTGGCGTGCGTTTTTCTAAAGGGACGCATGTGTGTTTACTCAACACGGACGTTATCCCTACAGAGAACTTTCTGGAAAAAGTTATACCTAGCTTAAAAGACAAGCGCGTGTTTGGCGTTACGTTGCATGAAATTGGGTTTGGGCCAGCGGGTGGCTCGTTTGACGGTTATCTTGCCCACTACGGAAAGCCCGCAAGTACTTCAATTGAAAATACGCTTTGGATCAGTGGTGGCTCTGGAGTCTTTTCAAAAGAAAAGTGGCAAGAGCTTCATGGGTTGGATAGTGAGCTTTTTTCGCCGTTTTATTGGGAAGATGTTGACTTGGGGTACCGAGCTCATAAGCGTGGCTACCAGTTACTTTGGGAGCCTGGTGCTTTGGTTACACATAAACATGAATCCGTCACTAACCCAAAAAATTTTAAAAAAAGCTATTTATCTTTAATGAAGGAAAGAAACGAACTCTTATTTATTTGGAAAAACATTACCAGTAAGAATCTTTTTGCAAAACATAAAAAGGCAGTTGTGGAAAGGATGATTAAGCATCCGGGCTACGCTAAAGTGGTGATAGCAGCACTTCGTCGGTGGAATTTAGTCATGTCTCGTCGCGGACGCGAAAAAGCTGAATCTGTTGTTTCTGACGAAATGATCTTTGAAAAATTCTCCGTATGAAATTATCTGTAATCATCGTCAATTACAACACGAAAGAAATTACGTTGGATTGTCTGCGTTCACTTGAGAAAAATCCATTTCGATCGCAATTTGAGGTAATTTTAGTCGACAATGCTTCGAGCGATGGATCAGAGGCGTCTCTTTCTAAATTCAGATCATCCAAGTTTTCCTACACTTTTGTGAGAAACGATCGCAATCTTGGCTTTGCCAAAGCGAATAACATAGGGCTGAAAAAAGCGAAAGGCGAATACTGTTTGCTTCTTAATTCAGACACTTTGGTTTTGGAAGATTCACTAAACGATCTTTACGATTTCGCAATAAAGCATCCGGATGCTGGGGTAATAGCTCCGAAGCTGTTAAATGGCGATAAAACGGTCCAAGCTTCTGTTTACAAGTTGCCAACAATCGCGAGGACTATTAAAGAATACTGGCTTGGCCAAAAAGGCTTAAATGACAAATATGTTCCACCCCAAAGCTCGCCAGTCTCGGTGGAGGCTGTGGTGGCGGCTGCGTTTTTAATTACACCTAAAGCGAAGAAAAAGGTTGGCTTGTTAGACGAGAAATATTTTATGTATTTTGAAGATCTTGATTATTGCAGAAGCGTTACCAAACAAGGCTTAAAAGTTTACTACTTGCCGAAAACAAAAATAGTCCATCTTCATGGCAAAAGCGGAGAAAACGCTGCTGCTCACGCCGACCAGTGGAAAAGGCTTATTCCGTCAAGTAAGATTTACCACGGATTAATAACCCACTATATTCGTTGGTTTATTATGCGAACTAGCCAAGCTAGGCGTGAGCCGATTATTTTGGCAATAGTCCTTTTGGCACTTTTCTTCAGGCTTTATTACCTAAACGATAATTTGTTTTTTGGTTTTGAACAAGGAAGGGATTTTTTGAAATTTACAGAGATAGCTTCGGGAGATCCTACCTTGATTGGCCCAAAAACCGATATTGATGGAATATTTCATGGAGCTCTTTCGTATTATTTACCTTTACCTGCGTTCGTCCTTTTTTTAGGGAGCCCTTATCTGGTGCTAGCTTCGTTAATAGTGATTCACGCAATCTCCGTGTACTTTTTGCACAAGTTTGCTTTAAGTATTGGGGACAAAAAATTTGCCACCTTTACAGCTTTAATTTATGCATGTTCGTATCCTTCAATTGTGTACGCGCGCTGGCTATCTAATCCAAACTTAGCCCCTGCCTTTGCGATTTTTGTATTTTATTTTTTGAGTCGTGCGAAACAGAACAAAATTAACCTTGTAATTGCAGCGATGTTTTGGGCCTTCATTTTTCATATTCAAGTTATCGCAGCAATGATACTGATACTTCCGGTTTTGTTCTTCGTAATTTCAAAGAGAGTTTTGCAACTTAAGTACGCCATACTTTCTGCTCTTACGGTACTTGTCGTCTTGTCTACTTATGTTGCCTTTAATTTTATCAACGACAATATTTTGTATAACGGACTCATTAATTATTTTGCTGAGCTTGGAGGTCCGCGCATTTTCTCTCTTTCTGAGTTCTACAATCAAATTACTGATGAATTCATGCCTTCTTGGCGCTCAGGGGCTTTTATCTTATTGTCATTGTCAGTTTTTGCGGCACTGATTGATTGGCGAAGTTACAGATCTCGGCTGGTTCTTCTTCTGTATTTTTCGGCGCCGATTGTTTTTATGATTTTAGGAGTTACCCCACTCAGGCACTTGTTTATTCTATCGCCAGTTTTCGCATCGCTTTTGTTGGCCAATCTTGTAAGTTCTTCTATGCCGCGACTGCTCAAGACTGCTGGGCTTCTTTTGATAATACTTGTCATCGTCGCTAGTATTGTTACGATTTTAGAGCGTTTACCAGAGAGTCAGCGAAATTATATTTATCCTGCACAGGCCACGTATCTTTCCGACATGACTGAACTTATAGATTATGCCTATCAGGATTCAAACGGCACAGCTTTCAGTTATGATTATTATTCAATTCCCTATTGGCACAATGATTCTTGGCGATATCTCTTTGGGTGGTATGGATTGAGAAAATACGGATCACTCCCGGCGGAAAATCGAACAGCTATTTTTTATGTCTTTATTGAGCCAGATGAAATTCAGCCTAAGTACCAGGAAGATTGGTACAAAAAAATGAATAGTGAAAGCCGCGTGCTAGAGTCTCGTAAATCAGGTAAACTAATACTAGAAAAGAGGCAAGTGTTGTGAAAAAGTACAGTCTACTGATTATTATTCTTCTTTTGACGTCGTTTCTCCGGTTATATAAGCTAGACCACGTCCCTGTGAGTCTGTTTGGGGACGAAATGGATTTGGGCTATCAAGCTTATTCTATTTTAAAAACTGGTAATGATTATTACGGAAACTTCATGCCATTTCACTTTCATTCCTTGGCAGAGTGGAGAACGCCTCTTTATTTGTATTCAGCAGTCCCAACTGTCGCTTTGTTTGGCATTTCACCTCTGGGAGTCAGACTCCCTGCAGCAATTTTTGGAATTTTGGGCGTAGTCGCCTTTTACTTCTTGGTTAAAATTATTCGCGAATCGTTCATGAAATCGGGAAGCACCCGCATTGAGGCAGTCGGAGCTTTTCTCCTGGCCATTTCACCTTGGCATATCCAATACAGCCGTGCAGGTTTTGAAGTAACAGAAATGCTTTTTTTCCTGATAACAGGTATTTATTTCTTCCTTCGCGGGCTCAAGGATGGAAAATACTTATGGCTTTCGGCAGTCTGCCTTACTTTGACTCCTTGGATTTATAGCACTGCAAAAATGTTCGTTCCTTTTTTAATAATTTTTCTTGTAGTAACTTTTCGAAAGGAGCTTGTGAAGACCTCAAAAAAGCACCTTCTGTCCGCAATCGTTGCTCTTCTTGTTGTTGGTTTGCCGATTGCAGCAAGTACACTGTTTGGCGGTGGCAGCCAACGTTTTGGTTACATATCGGTATTTACAGATCCTACAATAGAACACGAGATCGGAGTAGCGCGAGATATCGACGCCTGGGGAAACTCAATTGCTTCCCGCGCATTTCACAATAAATTTGTTGTCTGGGCAGAGGCGATAGGCAACAATATGCTCCAGAGTTATTCTACTGATTATCTTTTTATTAGAGGTGATATTAATCTTCGCCACTCCATTGAAGATATGGGAATGCTCTATAAAGTCGAGATAGTCGCGCTTTTGTTGGGCATTGTTTATTTCTTTAGAGCCAAAGCAGACAGAAGAATTAAGTACCTTCTAGCCTTTTGGTTATTGGCAGGCGTGGTGCCATCAGCAATAACTCGTGAAGGAGGAAGCCATGGGACTAGGCTAATTTTAATCTTGCCACCTCTTATACTGCTTGTGGCTTCTGGTGTAAGCTGGCTTTCGAAAAACAAGATCTACCTTTTTCTTTACACTTTTGTTTTGTGCGGACTGTTTGTAATTTATCAGCATAACTTCTGGGTTCATAATCCAAAGTATTCAGAGCGTTGGTGGCATTATGGATGGCAAGAAGCGGTGGATAGCATCAAAGCTGTAGAAGGAAGCTATGACAAAGTTGTGATCTCTACGGCGGATGAGCCACCTTGGGTGTTTTTTGCTGGGGCTTATGAATACGACCCCAAATCTTGGCAGGAAAATTTTCCATTAGATAACAAAGCCGATCTTGAGGGCTTCGGTTCGGTTTCTTATATCGATAAGTACTATTTCGGAAGTCCCAAGGCCGGTCTTTACGATTGGGGGAAAATTATCGATTCAAAAACGCTTTATTTGGCATCAACCCGAGAGGTGGGAGTGAATTTGATTCGCGAGCCCGAGCGAACCCCCGGGGATTTGAAATTAATTGATTCCATCGCTTTCCCGTCAGGCGAGCCTGCATTTTACTTGTTTACCCACAGATGAACCGCAAACTGGTTTTGGTTTTTTTGACAGCGCTACTGTTGCGTCTTGTTTTGTCCCCTCTTTTTTGGCATCCAGATGTCACAAACCATCTCGATTGGGGGATAAGATTTTTTGAGTACGGTATCGATAAAATATACGCTCCCGAGTCAAACGTCTGGTCGTTTACTTGGCCAAATCAGCCTCCCGGAACAATGCTTATTTTTGCCTTTATTCGAAAGTTCTACGAGTTGGTATTTGGTTTTTTGTGGAACATAAACGTTTCAATTCCAAGTTTCCCCTCTGTGATTATCACACTTGCCCAGAGCTATTTGTATCAAGTATTCGTTAAGCTGCCGGCAATTCTTTCCGATCTCGGGATCGCCTACTTAATATATTTGTTTGTAGAGAAATTTAATAAAAAATCAGCAATTTGGGCAGCTGCAGCATTTCTGTTTAATCCGGTAATTTGGTACAACTCCTCAGTCTGGGGACAAACGGATGCGGTTGTAAATTTCTTGTTTTTGTTGGGCTTTTGGTTACTGCTCAAAAAACGCCTTTTTTACTCAATGATTTTTGTTTGCTTGTGTTTATTTGTCAAAATTTCACTCGCAATATTTTTGCCAATATTTATCATCTTTCTCATTCGGCAAAAATTCTCTTGGAGTAAAATACTTTTTTCAGGCCTACTATCTTTTGTAATTATCATGCTAATCACGTTGCCGTTTTCGGGGGGCAACAATCCTACCCCGTGGCTTTATGAGATTTATAAAACCAAAGTCATGACCAATCAACTGCAAGTCATTACTGCCAATGCGTTTAACATTTGGATTAGCTTGACCGGAATTGCCGAAAAGCCACATACCCTATTTTTAGGACCGCTTACCTATCAATCTTGGGGAGTTTTGCTTTTTGGAGCCTCGATAATTCCCGTCTTCGTCATGCTCTGGAAAAAGCCCACTGAACTAGCTGCGATTTGGGGCTTCTTTATTATCGCTTTTTCTTCGTGGTTGCTTCTTACTAACATGCACGAGCGATATCTATATCCAGCTTTCCCATTTTTGACAATTTTGGCTTTCAAATACAAAAAGATGCTTCCGGTTCTATTCGGACTTTCGGCGCTAAACTTGTTAAACCTATACAATCTCTGGTGGACGCCGCTCATCCCTTTCGTCAAAAATATAATGTCCTATTCTGACTTTTTGCTGGCTCGCGTCTTTGGTATCGTTAATACGGTTTTTTACATGATCAGCTATAAGCAGTATTTGATAGATAGTCGCGATATAATTAAAAAATGAGGTACAAATACATTTTTTTGGGGCTTATAGTTGGACTTGCTTTTGTACTGCGTTTTGTAGGTATTTCAAGCTATCCAGCTGGTTTTTCAGCTGACGAGGTAAACCAAGGCTACACCGCATATTCGATACTTAAAACCGGGCGAGACGAGTGGGGAGAGCTTTTTCCCGTTGCTCCGCGAGCCTACGGTGACTATCGAGCCCCGCTTTACACATATTTAACTGTGCCTTCAGTATTCTTGTTTGGACTAAACGAATTTGCGGTACGGTTCCCAAACGTCCTTGTTGGCACTATTGCTATCTTGGTTTTGTACCTTCTTTCTAAGGAATTATTTAAAAACTTCAAGAACTCTGAAGCAATTTCATTGTTAGCGGCCAGTATTCTTGCAATTAGTCCATGGCACGTGGGCATGTCGCGTGGCAGCTTTGAAACAAACTTGCCGTCACTACTGATTCCCTTGGCTTCACTTTTTTTCCTAAAAGGACTTGATAAGAAAAAGTACATGTTGGCTTCAATGATTTGTTTTGGGTTCAGTTTGTTCTCTTACTACTCAGCTCGGCTCCTTTTGCCATTCGTTTTATTGGCGTTTTATTTGCTCTTTGTGAGGCCAAAGTTTGGTGTTTTGCAGGCTGTTAAAAAATTCAAGCTTTCATTAATAGTTTTTGCCATCTTTGCTTTTCTAGCATCGTATACGATGTTCTTCGGAGCTCAAACAAGAATTGCTGACGTCGCGCTTTTTAATTCAGAGGCTATATTCCGAACTGCGGCAGACCAAAAATACCAAGCAGTACTTTTGGGCTTGCCAGACACAATAGCCCGTCTGTTTTCGAACAAGGTTTTTGCGGTTGGTGAACAAATAATTAAAAATTATTTAGGATATTTTTCGATTGAATTTTTGTTTACCCAAGGCGCTGGAGAAGCGACTTACGGACTCATGCCCGGCCGAGGACTGCTTCATCTAATTGAACTGCCATTTTTGTTGTTTTCGATTTATTCGATTTTACAAAACAAACTATATCGTGATCGAAGAATCTTGTTTATTTTAGTTGTTATTGCCATGGCACCGATCCCCGCATCTTTAACTGCGAGCGTTGGGTTTGCTGCAAATCGCTCAGCGCTTATGATTCCTTGGATTCACATTCTCGCGGCCTATGGTGCAATCGCACTCGCAAGCAAAATTAAAATCAAGAAAATTTGGATCGCCTTCGCAACATTTTATGTTTTTGCAACGGTTTTATTCTTGGAAGACTATTTTTTCCATGCCCCTATGCAAAATTCCCGTCAAATGAGCTATGGCTGGAAGCAGATGGCTTCGTATTTGGATGAAGTTTCAGATTCCTATCCCCAGGTAATTATAAGCAGAAACTTGTCTGAGCCTCAGATGTTTTTAGCGTTCTATCTTAAAATTGACCCGCGCGTTGTTCAGAAAGAATCGCAGGACTGGTTAAGGTATCAAGCTAACGGGCTAAAATTTGTTGATCAATTGGGAGAATACAAAATCGCAAACTTCACAATCAGAAATCTAGATAGGAATTCAGATTTAAGATTGGATAGCGCACTGCTGGTTGGTAAGCCCGAGGATTTTCCTCACGATATCGTCCCAAGTTACTCTGTTAATTACCCGGATGGCCAACAAGCAATTATCGCGGTTTCAACACGTGCGGAATATGCAAAAGGGAATTAACTATAGATTGTTGTTTTTGATTCTTGTATGCTGCCCGTTCATCCTCTCTATCACCTTTCACTTTCCCGATTTTGTAGATGCGTGGGTTGCTTATCCAAAGTTAGCTCAAGACAAAGTTCAATACCTTCTCTCCGATGGCTTGTTGGCAAATGCGCTTGAGATGAGGCAGACAAACATGTATGGCTCAGGAGTGATTTTTTACCTTTCAAAATTACTGTATGGAAAGCCCATTTTGTACATTTCCGAGTTTATTTCGTGGCTTTCATATTTTTCGCCAAGGTTTTATTTTCAAGCGGGAGATGCGAGCCTTTTTTCAACCAGATTTGTAGAGCCGATTGTTTTTTTACTTTCGCCGATTTGGGTTTTTGGTTTTTTTACGAGCATTAAGCTTAGGAAGTTTAAAGTAATTGTTTTGTATGTGGCATTTACCCTCTTGGCCTACATGTCAGGCAAGCGCGAGTTTGCATATTTATTGCCAGCAATCATGTTCATGATTTATTTTATATATTTAGGCTCAACTCGTCTTTTGCCCACCAGATGGTTTAGAAGGTATCTTGCTGTGTCAGTGGTCTATGGGGTGTACATTCTGCTTCGACTAGCTTACGCAATTAACATATGAAGAAAATACTAATCGGCATATTTCTTTTGGCATTTTTTATTAGGATCGCCTATGTTGGTTCATACCCTCTTAGCTTATCAATGGACGAGTTATCGATTGGATACAACGCATATTCAATATCTGAAATTGGAATGGATGAGTGGGGGGTTCGTTACCCGCTCGTATTTAGATCTCTTAGCGACTACAAACCACCAGTAAGTGTTTATTTAGTGGCCATTTCGGTTCGACTTTTTGGATTAAATGAATTTTCGGTCAGGTTCCCAAATGTTCTCATAGGATCGCTAAGCGTCTTAGTGTTTTTTGGCTTACTGAGAGAACTTAAATTTAATAAAACGATATCGCTGGTTGGAGCAGCTTGGTTGGCCATAAACCCTTGGCATGTTTTTTATTCTAGAGCTGGTTTTGAGACATTGATTGCTTTATTTTTTGTAATAGCTGGTATTTGGTTCTTTCTTCGTGGAGTCAGTCGTAAATCAAGTTTAATTTTAAGTTTGAGTGCTATTGCCTTTTCTCTGTCAGTGTGGACGTACCACGCCGAACGGATATATGTGCCTATTCTTGTCTTTATCTTGGTTGTTTTAAAAAGAAAAGAGCTTTTGGTAATGCTAAAAGCGCAAAAGATCAAGCTTATTTTTCCCTTTTTGACCACTATCCTTTTTGCAGCACCGTTTATTTATATGTGTGTATTTGCTGGTGATACTACTGCACGAGCATTTTCAACTTCTCTGCTTCGAGATTTTCATTTAACTGGCAGTCTTCACGCACACGGATACAGTGACGTTTTAGATATGATTTTTAATAACGACATCTTTTTAATCTTTAGACACTTTTTAGGAAAATACCTAAACTATATCGACGTAGAGTTTTTGTTCAAAAATGGACTTCACCTGACTCTTCCAGAGTATCCCGGAATGGGGTTGCTTTACCTAGTGGACTTGCCGGTTGTGCTTGTCGGAGTCTGCTCGGTTGTTACACACAAAAGCACTTTTCTTAAAAAAATTACACTTGCTCTTTTTTTTCTTGGGCCATTGGCGGCCGCTTCGACGCTAGATGAGCAGCACACCCTTAGAGCTTTAACTTGGCTGCCGTTTTGGGGCATTATTTTTGTTTCAGGAGTGGATTATGTTGTTAAGCAAAGAATACGCTTGATTAAGCCTGTTGTAGCATTTTACTCACTAGCTCTTTTGCTTAATTTTACTTATTTTGCAGACATGTACGTGCGACAGTTTCCTTATTTTTACAGCGAACTCTGGCTTTACGGCTACAAAGAAGCGTCTATTTTGGCTTGTGCCGAAAAAGACAATTACGATTATATAGTTTTAACGGATACTTTCGGGCAAGATGGCCCACTTTACACAGGAGTGCCGTATGAATATGTGCTTTTTTATTGCAACATCCACCCTTCAGAGTTTTTGGCAAATGGAAGGAAAATCCCCAAAATACTAATGAGGCGTCCAGACTGGCCAAGCGACGTCAAAAAAGATATGCTTGTTATCGCAGCGCCTTACGATTTTCCGCTTGATCAGATCGATCAAAAGCAAATTGTCAAAACGATCTCGTATTATAACGGGAAAAAGGCCTTTATAGCAGTTACAACTAGACTAAATGAAGAATAAACTATTACTTGCAATTTTTGTTTTTGCCTTGATTATCAGGGTTTGGAACATTAATGCCCTTCCACCGTCGCTCAATTGGGACGAAGTAAGCCATGGATATAATGCCTATTCAATAATCCAAACTGGTAAGGATGAATGGGGGGAGGTCTTGCCATTAATATTTCGGGCATATGGCGATTACAAATTGCCAGTCTACATTTACTTGACTGCGCTTTTTGAGTATCTACTAGGTGTAAGCGTACTTTCAGTTAGGCTGACTTCCATTTTGGCTGGTAGCTTTTCTGTAGTGCTAGTTTATTTTTTGTCGTTAGAAATATTCAAAAAGAGAAGCACTGCCACAATTTCAGCCTTACTTATGGCGATAGTCCCGTGGAGTTTGTTTCTCTCCCGTATCGCTTTGGAAGCCAACTTGGCTTTGGCGTTGGTGATTGCAGGTTTTTTGTTTTTCATAAAAGGAGTCCGTGGGTCGAAATGGCTATTGGTTGTAAGTATGTTGTTTTTTGGGTTATCGATGTGGACATATAATTCATGTCGAGTCTTTGTTCCCATAATCATGGTCTTAATGGGAATTTTATACAGAGCAGAACTTAGCCAAAAACTTAAAGCTAACAAGCGTGTTTTTATTGCTATCGCTGTAGTTCTTACAGTAATTTTTACTCCGGTAGCGTATCAGATGGTAAATTCGGTAGGGCTTGCGCGCTACGAAAATATACAAATTCTTGATTCAGGAGCAATAGCGCGCATCGAGAATTCTAGGGCTTCATCAGGCTTGCCTAGCATCCCTGCGCGGCTGGTTTATAACAAGGCAACATATATGGCAATAAATATTTTTGGAAATTATACAAAACATTTTGGACTGAATTTTCTATTTTTTACAGGAGGAGATAACTACCAATTTAGTGTTCCCGGGCAAGGACTTTTATATATCGTAAATATTCCATTTTTATTCATAGGGCTTTGGGCCACGAGGAAAGTAAAATCTAAAGAAAAAATACTGCTTTTGTTATGGCTATTTGCGGCACCAATTGCAGCTAGCATCACACGGGAGTCACCTCATGTGTTGCGTAGTATCTTGATGCTGCCACCATTAGTTATTCTGATAGGCTTGGGTGTTTCCTTTTTTGATCGTTACAGATTTTCAACTAAAAGAATTTTATTGTTTGTCTACGTGACAGCACTTTTGATAAGTTTTGCGGATTATGCCCACAATGCACTGAATATCTACAGACAAAGATATTCACAATCTTGGCAATATGGGTACGAGCAGCTAGTAGATAAAATTCGCGATAGGTATGACAGTTATGAGAAAATTGTTATTACTAAGAAGTATGGTGAGCCACATGAGTTCTTGTTTTACCACTGGCCTTGGTCGCCCGCAATGTTGCAGGCTGATACAAGTAAAATTCAATTTAAGCAATCAAACTGGTATTGGACTGACAAGTTTGACAAGTTTTATTTTGTTAATGACTGGGATATTCCAAAAACGGGGGTTAAGTTTGTACTTGAAAGTGGGCAAGAAATTGAATGTGCCAGCTGCATGCTAATTACCGCTGGAGGAGCACCTGAGAATTGGAGACAGTTGGACACGATTTATTTTCTAGATGGCTCTGTTGCTTTTGAAATATATGAACATTAAACGAATCGCACTTGTGGCTATATTGGTTTTGGCAGCAATTTTGCGTCTTTATAAGCTGGGTGAGTTTCCCATACACCTTACCAACGACGAAGCTGGATTGGGATACAACGCTTATTCAATCTTGCAAACTGGCAGAGATGAGCACGGGAATTTGTTCCCAGTGATTTTTAAGTCATTTGGGGATTGGAAGCCGGGACTTTATGTATATCTTTCTGTTCCCACAATCGCCCTTTTTGGGTTAAGCGAATTTTCAGTACGGCTTCCTTCTGCGCTCATGGGAATATTGGCCGTTTTATATATTTACAAACTTGGATCAAAACTTTTTGGTGATAAAGTTGGCTTATTTTCTGCTCTATCTCTGGCGCTACTTCCTTGGCATATTCATTTCTCCAGAGGTGCCTGGGAGGCAAATGTCGCATTAACTTTGCTAATCGGAGGAGTTTATTACTTTCTAAAGTCATTTGAAAATAATAAATATTTTGTTTTGTCTGCGCTGTTTCTTTCCTTGACCCTATGGTCTTATCAAAGTGCAAAGATCGCGAGCTTGATTGTTTTGGTAGGATTAGCGTTTTTATACCACAAGCAGTTATTCAAAATTAAGTTTAAATACCTTGTGTCTGCCTTGATACTGGGACTATTAGTATCCTTGCCTATCGTTTTGTCATTGTTCACAGGAAAAGCGGGTCGCGCAAACGTGATGAGCGTTTTTTCTTATACTCGTTCGGAAGAGTACATAGAAGAAACCGTTTTTGCTCACGAAAATATCACTAGAGATAGTCCGATTTTTGCGCTGTACCACTCAGAAGCGCTTAACTTGTTTCGAGGCATATCTGGTAGATATCTTAACTACCTAAGTGGTAAGTTTCTGTTTTTCGAAGGCGATTGGTCCAATCCGAGGCATACATCTGTCGACTCTGGATATTTGCTTTATGTTGACATAATAATCTTTGTTTTGGGAATTATTGGAATTTTGAAGCGAAAAATGTCAAAAGAAGTTGCGTTTGTTTGGTTTTTATTTTTGGTTTCTCAGGTTCCCGCGGCTTTGACTCGTGACAGTGCGCATGGTGTTAGATCTCTTGGAATGATATTTCCTATTTCCTTGATACTCGGTTACGGTTTAAATGACTTGGTACATTATTTACAAATGAATAAATTGGCCATTAGGTTATTTGGCTTTATTGCGTTGGTTTCCGCTTTCGTGTATAGCATGGCAATTTACTTAGACGCTTATTATGTCCAAAATAAATACCTAGAGCCAAAAGATTATTTTTATGGGTATAAACAAGTAGTCCAGAAAGTATTTGAAAGAGAAACAAAGTATGAAAAAATAGTTTTTTCTCAAAGCTACGATCAGCCCTATATCTTCTTTTTGTTTTTCGGAGCTATGGATGGGGACTCGAGATTTTCAGCATGGGAGTATCAGAAAGAAAGTAGCTTTGAAGAGAACCAGTGGGGAGACGTTGGTTTAATCAAGAAGCTGGGCAATATTGAATTTAGACCAATTAATTGGTATGACGACCGAGGCTTGGGGAACACACTTTTTATCGTCCGTGAAGAAGATGTCTCAAAAAGCGATTTGATCAGTAAGGAATTTAATATTGAGACTGTAAGTTACCCCGATGGAAAAACAGCATTTATCTTAATAAACAAAAATGAAATTAATCAATAAAAATATTATTCTAATTTTAATTCTTCTCTTGGCTGGTATTCTTCGCGTTTACCAGCTTGATGTTTATCCAGCGTTAAATGCCGACGAGGCCTCCATCGGTTACGATGCTTACTCGCTAATTGAGACTGGAAAAGATCAGCATGGAAATTCGTGGCCTATCCATTTCCAGTCCTTTAATGACTATAAACCTGGTGGCTACGTTTATGCAGTTTTACCATTTGTGTATTTATTTGGACTTAATGAATGGAGTGTGCGACTGCCGGGTGCGATTTTTGGAATTTTTACAGTCTTGGCAGTCTATCTTTTGGCCCGTGAGCTAAACGTAGGAAACTCCAAACTTAAAATTGTTTCAGCTCTTCTTTTAGCTATTTCTCCGTGGCATATTCATTTCTCCAGAGGTGGCTGGGAAGTTAATATGGCAACTTTTTTGATAACTTTGGGATTATATTTTTTTGTTAAAGCTCAAAGGCAGATGAAGTATTTGGTCATTAGTGTTTTGCTTTTGACTCTCAGTCTTTACACCTATCATGCTGCTCGTGTGATAGTTCCACTTTTGGGGTTGGGGCTTTTGGCAATTTATCGAAAGACTTTGCTTTCAAAAGACAATCTCAGACTAAGCGTAGGGGCAGCTGTCTTTGTGTTTGTGCTGGTTGTTCCACTTATGAGCAATTTTTTTGGTGATGCTGTCTCCTCTCGGGCTTCGGGTGTGAGTATTTTGGCAGACCGAGGCTACATTGACAGAATTAACGAGAAAAGAGGAAGGCATGATAATCCCAGTTCGATTGTTAACAGGCTGATTTACAATAGACCGAAAGAAATTGCAATCGAGTTTGGTAAAAATTATCTAGAGCATTTTTGGGGCGATTTTCTATTTATATCAGGTGATGACATAGAGCGAAACAAGGTTTCAGAGTTTGGGCAATTGTACATGTGGCAGCTTTTTGCATTAGTTGTTGGGGTAGTTGCTGTAGTCAAAAAACAAAAAGAGTGGGGAGTGGTTGTTTTATGGTTACTATTAGCACCGATTCCTGCTGCACTAACTTTTCAGTCACCACATGCACTTCGTGCGCAGAGTATGATTATTCCATTAATAATCCTTTCAGCTTTAGGTTTATGTATCGTGCTAGATTTTATAAAAAGAAAAGTCAGTAGCAAAACGCTTCGCACAATATTTTACCTCGCAATAAGCTTGGTAATTGTTTGGGATTTTTCAAGATATTTGCACAATTATTGGGTTCACATGTCCAAGGCTTATCCATATTCATCTCAATACGGAGTAAAAGAATTGGTCAGTTATCTGGCTAATGAGCAGTCTCATGAAAAGAATATTATAATAACTACAAGGTACGACCAACCTTACATCTTGTTCCTGTTTTATTTGAAATACCCTCCCAAGCAGTTTCAAAATGATCATGTGTTAAGTGGAAGGGATGAATACGGTTTTTCTACAGTACCAACTTTTGATCGATATGAATTTAGAAAAATAAATTATGATACTGAATGGAGTTTATACCAGAATTCAGTGGTAGCTGGAACTGATGAGGAAATCGTTGAAGGGGCGAACGTAATAAAAAACATTTATGGGACGAACGGCTTTTTGTATTTCCAGGTAGTTAGATGATCAAACTAAGTATAGTTTTAGCAGTTAGAAATGAGGAAGAAAATATTGCAAGATGCTTGAGCGCTGTTGCGGATATTGCTGATGAAATAATTATTTTTGATGAATATTCGGTGGATAAAACCCGTGATATCGCGAAGTCTTTTGGCGCGAAAGTATATTTGGAACCACATCACGCTAACTTCCATATTACAAAACAGAAAGCCATCAGCAAGGCTCGAGGCGAATGGATTTTGCAATTGGATGCAGATGAGGTGGTCACGCCTGAGCTTGCTCGCGAAATCATAGACGTTACCCAGATGAATTACGAGCAAATTATTTCTCGAAGGCCAAAGGAAAATAAAAAGTTGGTTTTATTTCAAAGACATTTGAAAGTGGTAGAGGAAAAAGATGGAAGTCTGGGTAAAAAGTCTGGGGAAATTGTTGCTTTCTTTGTTCCTCGAAGAAATATGTTTTTAGGAAAACCCTTAATTCACGCAGGTGTTTACCCCGATGCTGTCATCAGACTAATTAGACGTGGAAAGGCGTATCTTCCAGCCAAATCAGTACACGAGCAAATGGACATAGATGGAGAGGTGGCTTGGCTATTTAATGATTTACTTCACTTCGATTCCCCGACGCTAGCGAGATACTTTAGTAGACTAAACCGATACACAGACCTAAGGGCACAAGAGCTAAAAAACAGCAATGTATCTAAAGGGCTGCAAGGTTTCATCAAAGAAGTCGTAATTATGCCAATTTTGGTTTTTGTAAAGTTATACTTACGACACAAAGGGTTTTTGGACGGTCCTCGCGGGTTTATGTGGTCAGCCCTGTCAGCTAGTCATTTTCCCATTTCATATTTTAAATACATCACAAAATGAAAAAAATCGCTATCGATTCTCTTCCCTTGGTTTCTGGGCATTCCTCGCGAGGGATGGGAGTATATGCGCGAAGATTGATAGAGAACATAAAACTAATTGGGCAAAGTGATTTCGATGTTAATGAGTTTAATTTCATCGAAAACAAAACTAAGTTACAAAATTACGATTTAATTCATTATCCATATTTCGATCTTTTCTATCGTACACTGCCTTTTTATAAGCCTACAAAAACAGTCGTGACAGTAGCTGATGTGACTCCACTTTTGTTTCCGAAGTATTACCCGCCGGGTTTTCGAGGATCATTTAACTTTGCACTACAGAAGAAATCGCTAAAAGGTGCAGACGCAGTGATAACAATTTCAGAGACCTCGAAAGCGGACATTGTGAAGTATCTTTCTATTGCGGCAAATAAAATATTTGTGACCAAGTTAGCTAGTAACTTTTCAATTCACAAAGTCGCAAAACAAAACTTGCTTCACGTTCAGAAAGAGTATGATTTGCCGAAAAGATTTGTGCTTTACATTGGCGATGTTAACTGGAACAAGAACCTGCTTCGGTTGATTGAAGCGGTGAAACAGAGCGGAGAAATACTAGTAATTGTAGGAAAAAGCGCGACAAGGACGGATTACGACAAAGCCCATATTGAGAATCTGCCACTTAGAACCCTGCAGGAAAACTACAGCAACGACAGGCAAGTTAGACGTTTGGGATTTGTTGAAGATGATGAGCTAAATGCAATTTGGCAGCTTGCGACAACGTACTGCATGCCTTCCTTGTATGAAGGCTTCGGTTTATCTGTGGTTGAAGCAATGGAAGCTGGTGTTCCAGTCCTATCTTCAAACACTCCTGCATTGGTTGAAACTGCAGGGGAAGCAGCACTATATTTTGACCCAGAAGATGTTTCAGATATGTCAGCAAAACTGGTAAAAATTACGAAAGACTCCACACTAAGAAAGTCACTTATCTCAAAAGGGTACGATAAAGCTAAAACTTACTCTTGGCGAAAATGCGCCAAGGAGACACTGGCTGTCTACAAACATGTCTTGAATTTAAAATTTAAATGAAAACAAAAAGCCAGAGTGTCGCGGTTTTTGATTTTGATGGGACTATAACAAAATCCGACTCTTTTAATGCATTTTTAGTATATTTACACGGACCGGCTGCATTTTTTTTGTTTGTAGCATCTCATTTTTATTTATTCTTAAGGTACTTTCTCGGGTTTGTATCAAATCAGCAAATAAAAGAAGCTCTGGCAAAACGGTTTTTGAAAGGAGTTAAATACAGTGATTTTGCAAAAATTGCAGGAGATTTCTCGACATCTAAACTTCAGGATATTATAAATCCAGAAGCACAAAAGGCAATAAATAAGCACTTGTCGCATGCAGATAAAGTTGTGATTATTAGTGCTTCTTTAGGTGAATGGATTTCCCCGTGGGGGGCCAGCATAGGCGATATTGAAGTAATTTGCTCCACACTTGAAGTAAAAAAAGGCTTATTAACCGGAAAGTTTTCTTACAATTGTTATGGTTCTGAAAAAAAAGCAGTTTTTTTAAAATCTTACGAAAAATATAAAACGATTCATGTTTACGCTGATTCAAGTGGGGACAAAGATCTTCTTGAGGTGGCAACGCATTCACACTATAAAACATTTTAATGGCAAATAATAAAAAAATTGCGATTGTGACAGATGGTTTGTGGCGAAAGAGCCTGAGCGCCATCAGGGCGCTGGGTAACGATGGCTACGAGGTAATCGTCATGGGAGATAGTCTAGCGACAACTGGTTTCTGGTCACGCTTCACCGCACGAAGAGTAATCGCACCAACCGCAAAGAATAACAGTGAGACTTTTGGCGAGGCGCTAGTTATACTGTTAAGAAGCCTTAAAAGCAAACCAGTGCTGTTTCCCATGGAAGATGACACTGTAATTTGGTGTTCAAAAAATGCCAAATTGATAAGTCAATATGCACACATTGCATTACCCCAAGCAAAATCCCTAGATATTGCGATGGATAAGTCTAAAACAATGCTCCAAGCGAAAAAAGTCGGCATCCCTCATCCGGAGACTTGGATACCCAAATCCTTTGAAGAATTCGTATCGATTATAAACAGTTCTTCAAGTGAAGTGGTAGTCAAGCCTGTACGTGGCAGTGGATCGCACGGCATGGTTTACGATACGCAAAAAAGCATGGTGGATTGGAGAATTTATTGGGACAAATATAGCCCTGTAGTAGTTCAGGAGCGCATTCCTGCCGATGGTGAAGCGCTTGGTGTTAGCGTTCTTATGGATCACGCCAACTGTGTGGCGGCTTTTGCACACAAACGCTTACAGCAATACCCTAACTCCGGTGGTCCCAGCACCGACAGAATCGCCATAGAAGACAAAAAAATAACCCAGCTTAGCATTAAGCTACTTGAAAGCTTGAACTGGCACGGGGTGGCGATGGTTGAATGGAAAGTAGATCCAAATACTAAAAAAGCAAAACTGCTTGAAATAAACCCGAGATTTTGGGGCAGTTTGGAGTTGGCTGTTAGAAGTGGAGTCGACTTCCCAGTTTTATACGCTAAATTAGCCAGAGGAGAAAGAATTTCACCAGTTAAAGAGTATAAATTTGGAACTAGATGCCGATGGTTAATTCCAGGTGAAATACTCAGGTACTTAAGCCAAAAACCCGCAAATCGTGAATCGCTTTCTGCTTTTGCAAATGGGCTTCCGGCAAGCGCAGAAGAATGGGACAGGCAAGATATACAAGGATTTATATCAACTGTAATATGTACTTTTATTCAGGCATTTGACCGCGAAAACTGGAAATTTCTGAGGCGAAAATGAAAGTAAACAATTTTCTGACTTTTGATATCGAGGAATGGTACCACGCTAATTATAAAGGTTTTGATAATTCAGTTTATAAAACTAAGAAGGATGCTCATCTGCCAAGGCTAGTCGATCAACTTCTTCACATCTGCGAGAAACATAATGTAAAAGCCACTTTCTTTGTTGTAGGCTCTGTTGCTAAGCGGTATCCAAATATTATTAAAAATATAGTAAAGAGTGGCCACGAAATTGCTTCTCACAGTATGAACCACGATTTAATTTATGAAATGACCCAAAAGCAATTTGTGAAAGACATAAAACAATCAAAGGAAATTTTAGAAAACATATCTGGGAAAAAGGTGATCGGTTTTCGTGCACCGTCTTGGTCGGTAAATGAAAAAATTTCTGACTGGTTTTATGAAACACTTTTGGCTAGCGGGTATAAATACTCTTCTTCAGTTTTTCCGGCCAAGAACTTTTTGTACGGGATGAATGACGCGCCTCTTGTCCCTTTCAGGCCAAAGGTCAAGCACAAGCAAAGCAAAATTTTAGAGATTCCCTGCTCAGTTTTTGAAGTAATGGGTAAGCGATTCGGCTTTTCTGGTGGGTTTTATTTGCGGATGCTCCCTGGACAAGTTTCTCGGTTTCTTACCAGATCCGTCAACAATCAGGGCCGATCTGTTGTATTTTATCTTCATCCCCGGGAGATTGACCCGAATCAGCCAAAAATCGATTTGCCATTTCCTGAAAACTTAATCCACTACCATGGAATCAATAGTTCGAAAGGAAAGTTGGAATTTTTGGTCGCTAGTTTCAAAGACACTCTTGGCAATACGATGGAGGAGTATGTTAACAAGCAAAATCTATAGATTTAGCAGTTTATTTTTAATTTCCTTGATCGCCGCGTCTGCGATATATATTCTTTTGGGAAGTCTATTCCAATTTGTCTTTCAAATGCCTTTTGAATCTATTGTTGTGTTTGCTCTAATATTTCTAGTTGTAAGATTTTTACTTCGTAAGCAAATAATCCTTGATTCACACAAACAAAGTGATCTACCCACGATTGTAATGTTAATTCTTGGAATAATACTAATATTCTATCGATCAACAACTTATGCTTTTTCGTTTGACGACATGGTTTTCCATTTGCCCTCGGGGCACTATTTCGGCAGCATTTGGCTTTTTAAAAACTTCATGCCCATGGACTTTGCGACGTTTTTGTATCCACTTCTTCAGGTCCCGTATTTATTTTTAGTTGAACTGTTGGGTCTTCGCGCCGCAATATTATTTTTAAGCACTTTTCAGCTGCTATGGTTCGTTGGCTTGTCTAAAAGGTTTGCGTTAGTCATTTTTCCCAATAAACCTAAAATGCGCGTATCTATTTCACTATTATTTTTTGTTCTTTATTTTATTCCAGAGCTTGTGGCCACCCATGTTACTTTTTCATCGGACTTTTATTCGGTACTGTTCGCTCTTGAAGCCTCGTATGCGTGGATGACCAAGAAAAGTTTTGGCTGGATGACCTTTACAATATTACTTGCCGTTTTCGTCAAACAATCATCCGGACTTTTTCTTCTGCCGATATTTGTCTACTTTGTCATTACGCGGCTAAAAACTATTTCGTTGAGGGATCTACTTGGTGTTTTTCCACTTGTGCTGTCAATCGCTTTTTATCACATAGTCCTTTTTATAAGTACAGGCAACCCGTTGGCGTTTTTGTTAAATGGAATCTTTCATTCACCCCTGTATCCGATTGATAATTTTCGGGATATGCGCTGGGGCCCCTTTGGTTTCATGCAAATAGTTATCTGGCCAGTTGTTGGAAACTTAACTGATCGCTACAGCGAATTAACTCAAAAGTTCAAATCTAAATATTTTTTTGCATTACTTTCCGTTTTCTATATAGCTTCAGCTTGGGTTTTTGTAAGGACTAAGAAACTTGTGTTTATGGTTCTTTTTTCAAGTTATGTTTTTTGGGCATGGCAGTCCGGGTATGGGCGCTACCATTTAGCTTTAGTGGCGATTGCTTCTGTTTTACTCCTTAATGATTTTCGCAAAAATATTCCAAAACTTGGCATCAGAGCAATTTTTGTTACGACTGCACTTGTGACTGTTGTCTCGTTGGTCACATTTAGAATTGATGTCGGCCAGCGCGGATTTGTATTAGAAAAATATTTTCCTCCAAAAGTATCACCTTACTATTTAAGCCAATTTCAAAAAGGGCTCGAGCTTTACGGCCAGGATAAATTCTACGACACGTATTTAGAACTATCAATCGAAACTTATGATACAAGCAGTATTATTGTTTCCCCACGGGGCCACGCGACCTTCGAAGCCTTTTTGCTAAACCGTTACGAAAACAAACCGGTTTATCTTAAACTTACTCCTGAAGATAGTGTGCGAATTCTTGCGAGCGAGCGTGTTTCGAGCAAAATAAAAGAAAATTTGAAACCCCTTGAGCCATCACTTTTGATAGACAGCAATTAAATTACTTCCAAGGGAAATAGGAAGAATATTTAATATCAAATACACAAGCCTTGTACTAATTTTTAGTCCTAATAAAAATGCTAAAACGTAGTTAACCTCTAGTGTTTTTAGGCCTAAGATTTCTCCAAGAGTTTTAAAACTCTTTGGAGTGAACGGCCGAACATGGGTTGGGTCGTCCCAAAAATAGGTACTCGGAGTAGGGGAGGAAATAATCAAGTAGCCACCCTTTTTAATAAATGGAAGAAGTGCGGTAAGCTCATTAATTGGGTCGTGCATATGTTCCACCACAGACTGAATAAAAATTGCATCAAAAAAATTCTTTTTATATTTTTTTGAAAGTACGTGGTAATCTCCCAGGTCCACTTCTAGGCCGCGTTTTTTGGCCATAACTACGGATCGTTCAAATAAATCAATTCCGTAGGTTTTTACCCCAAGCTCACGAGCCACGATCATCATGTCTCCGGGGCCAGAGCCGTAATCTAAAAGACTTTTGTTGTGAAGTTCGTATTTTTTGATAACTTTTGCAAAATATACTTTTCTAATTTTGTCAAAAGTTCCTTCGTAAGCCAAGTACATTTATTTCTTAAGTGTTTTGATTATAGCTGCAATGTCAGAGCGTTGCACGTACGGGTGGCAAGGGAGTGTTAACAGCTCTTGGCTAATTCTAAAAGCCCCAGGAAAGGCCTTTTGGTCGATCTCCATGCCGTGCTCGGTGTACATTGGGCTTGCTTCAATTCCGGCTTTAGCAAGTTTATTGGTCCATTTTTCCCGCGACCTAACAAGAATGGGGTATCTGATGTAGTGGACTTGCGAAAGTCCTGAAAGTTTATTTACTATATTTAAGTTCTGGGATTTTGCCAAAGCTTCCTCGAGCTTCAAAGCGTTTTTTGATCTAGTGGCTTGGTTTTGCTCCAACCTAGACAGAATAATAAGTCCGAGCGCAGCTTGAAACGAAGACAAGCTCCCAACGTACTCGTCTTTATCAAATTCAAAATCAAATTCTGATTTGGTTTTTCGTATCGTGTCCTCCATCGAAAGCGACTTTCTGTTTAGTCGAAGTACACGAAAAAAGTTAATTAAAAGGCCATAAGCCCAAGGCTTGGACAGAATACTAAAAGCAGCCATTCTGATAAAGCTAGTGGCGCTCGTAGATTTTCTTTTTTTGTCCTCCCACTTTTCCATAATATTGCCGTTTTTTTCCACAATCGCCCCGCCTCCAATAGGCAAAGCCTTGCCTTCTTGGAAGTTTAAAATTGTAAAGTCGCCATAGCTCCCCAGTCTCTTTTTTTTGTAGACTGAGCCAATTCCGTAGTCCGCGCCTTCTAGCACAAATATTTTATTAGATTTACATTTTTTGCAGATTTCATCGATTGGATTCGTAAGCCCGAAGAGGTTACTCACAATTACAGCCAGTACATCGTTACTCAGAGCCTTGTCAAAAGAAGTCATGTTTATAGCCAGAGTGTCCGGGTCCATGTCGCAGTAACGGATTGTAAGGCCGCTGGCGAGTACCGCATGGGCAAAACTGGGGCACGAATACCTCGGAAGAACGACATATTTTCGTTTAGGATTAGCTTTTTTAAGACTGACAAGGCATGCATATGTTGCACGCATGAAAGAAGTAAAAGTGTAGGTAGATTGGCCGCCAAAATAGCTTGAAAGTGCTTGGCCAAACTCGGACAGCTTATCGTCTGATCTTATTGTATCAATCGCTGCTTTGTTAATATCAGAAAGCGAAACGGGGGTTATTGCGGCAGGAACTAGCCTAACCATATTTAAACAGTACAAAAACACCGACTACAATTAAAGATAAAGCAAAGATTTTCATAGGCGTTATGGCTTCATGGAATACGAAATACGAGACGATTACTAACGCCACATAGTTAATTGAAAGCGCTGGATATGCTACTGAAATTGGAAGCTTCTTGACCACAAATAGCCACAAAACTGCGCCTAGAAAATATAATCCAAAGGTAAATAGCAGAGGAACATTGGTGAGAATTTGTTTGATCAAGTCGAGGCTAAAAGTAAGCTCGGTGCGTTGAGAGCTGTACTTCATCATTATTTGCCCAACTGTAGCTATTACAACGCTTATGGCAAAAAGAACATATACAGACATCTTTTTAGTATAGCATTAATATTTACGCCAATTGCTGTGATATCATACATATTAGTGGATTAGGCGTGTTATTTATGGAGAAAAATCAACAGAACTACAAGAACTTGTCTATCGTTATCCCTGTCTATAATGAAGAAAAATACATTACAGAAATACTTAGCCGTGTAGTGAAGGCTGATTCTCTTAAGCTCACTAAAGAAATAATTATTGTCAACGACGGCTCGACAGACAAAACCCGAGCAATCCTCGATAAACTAGAAAAAGAATATAAAAGAAAGAAGATAAACATCTCAATTTTTCATAAAAAAAACGGTGGGAAAGGCACTGCCGTAAAGTATGGCTTCACGAAAACCCATGGTGACATTGTCATTGTTCAGGATGCCGACTTGGAATATGACCCTAACGACTACACCCTTTTATTATCTCCATTTTTCAGAAGTAGCGCCGATGTGGTTTTTGGCTCGCGCCTTGTTACAGCTGAGCCTCACCGAGTTCTTTACTACTGGCACTCTGTAATAAATCATTTCTTTACAACTCTTTCGAACATTTTTACAAACTTAAATTTAACTGACATGGAAACCGGTTATAAGGCCTTTAGGGGGGAGCTAATACGTGAGATTGCGCCGAAACTGGAAAGTGCAAAATTTGGATTTGAGCCAGAAATCACAGCACGAATCGCAAAAGTTAAGGGAGTAAAAATTTATGAAGTAGGAATATCCTATTCTGGAAGAACTTACGAGGAAGGAAAGAAAATCGGTTGGCAGGATGGTGTTAGAGCAATTTGGGAAATTATTAAATATAACCTTCTTTCATGAAACGAATCGCGCGACTAATCCCTTGGCAACTTGTTGCTGTTTTAGTCGTTGCGCTCTTTCCGCTTCTTTTAACTTTTAAAAACATATCAGTCGGGTTGGTAGATTGGCGTGACTATCCATTTATTGTTTGGGTGATGGAGCAAAACGTACGAAGTATTGTGAGTCTTGATTTTGCCGGTCTTGCAAACACGAATGGCTACTACCCTTTCGATGGCACAAAATACCTATCTGATCTTCTGATTCCCCAGTCGATACTAATGCTCCCGCTAGGGCTTTTGACAAATAATTTGATCTTGAAATTTAACTTGGTATTTGCATTAACAATTTTTCTGAATATCATTACGACCTACTATTTTTGGTTTTCGATTTTTAAAGACAGAAAGATTGCAGCAATTGGGAGTTTTTTGACTTCGTTTTCCCCATTTTTCCACTCAAACATCAACCATTTTCAGATGATTACCTTCTGGCCTTTTTTTGCAGCACTATTTTTCTTGTTTAAAGAACGAGAAAAGGCGAAAACCTATGTGTATGTTGGGGTGTTGTTGGCAGTTCAGTTTTTGGCCAGTGCGTATTTGGGGGTGTTTTTAGCCTTTGTTGTTTTGGCCTTTGCCTTGTCTCAAAGTTTAACTAACAAAAATTTAAGCTTCATTAAATATTTTGGCATAGCGATCCTGATTTTTTTGGCAATCGACGGTGTGTTTATAAAAGGCTACATTGACGCGAAAAGCCAGTTTGAAATCGTACGAGGCTACACCGAATATATTTTTTACTCCGCACATGCGGCCGATTATCTTTTTCCTAAAGCAATAAACTCTATCGTTTATCGTTTGCCGCTATTTGGCAATTGGAACGCTTTGAGTGGCCACTTTGGTGAGGCAGCCCAATTCCCTGGATTTTCAGTATTGCTTTTGGCTGTCGTTGCATTAATAAAAAATCAAAAAGACAAAGGATTTTTTGTAGGTATTAAGTTTGGTAAATCTGAACTATTTTTTGTCACATTGATACTTGCAGGTTTTCTTTTTTCACTGGGACCTAGGCTTCAGTTTAACGGTAATTATGACCATCTTCCTTTGCCCTATCATTTCGTAGTCAAGTATCTACCCCTTGTTAACTCTGTAAGGACTCCTGGAAGGTGGAGTTTTATTTTCTATATTGGGCTTATTTATTTTGCCCTTAAAGCAATGAGCAAAATTAAAAGTAAATTTCTGTTTACTGCCATTGCAGTTTTTATGCTTTTTGAGTATTTGCCGATATCTATTCCAAGTGAAGTGCAGTCATATGTAGACCAAAATGACCATGTATTGGTAAATGAATGTCAGAAAGACAACTTGGTTGCTCTTCAAATCCCTGTCACGCATTTTGATGTCAAAGGAGGAATTGTTGAAGGCCTAAGCTACATCACGAAAGAAGAGCTGGCTAGCCTGTATCACGGCTGCAGGTTTGTTAATGGCTACAGTGGGTACGATCTACCGCATATTCAAGGAATTAAAAACGGACTTTACGAGTCGCTTAATGTTTATAACCCAGAGCTGTTTTATGAAACAATTGTTAACTCTCAAGCAGAGCTTATCGTGATTAACCGTCAGCACATACTTTTGGAGCTTGAAGAAAACCTTCTGCCAACACTTAGTTTACTTGTAAACGAGGGCAAGTTAGAACAAATTTCCCAGTGGATATATAAGGTGAATAAATGAAAAAGAAATCAGTTGTAAATCTAAATAGTAAAATCTACTACCAAGGCAAGTACTGGAATGATATCCCCATGGTGCTTCGGTACATGTCAAAAAATTTTACAGGAGACCCTCACAAATGGTGGACTGAAGACTTTATGGAAAAGTTTGGCCAAAAGCCATTTAAACACGCTTTGTTTTTAAATTGCGGTGACGGAAGGCATGAGATAGAGTTTTACGACAAAGGAATTGCCAAAAAAATTACAGCCTTTGACATATCGCCTGAATTAGTAAAGATAGCTAATTCTCACAAAGGTAGGAGAAGAATTAAATTTATTGTTGCCGATGCTAACAAAATCAAATTTAAGAAAAATGAATTTGATTTAGTAGTTAACGTTGCAGCGCTTCACCATGTGCAATACATTAATCGTCTGTGCCGTGAAATTGCAAATGCTCTTACGCCACAGGGCTTAATAGTTAATTTTGATTATGTTGGCTCTCACAGAAACCAATACTCACTTTTTTCTTGGGTAATTGTTAGGTTAATTAATAAATTATTGCCGAAAAATGTCAGAAAAGGTCCGATCGGCTATCCTCATATTCCGACAATGCTGGCAACCGACCCCACCGAAGCGATCCATTCGGAGCTAATCGAGCAGATGCTTGGAAGATATTTTAAAATTGTTAAAAATCGCAGGACAGGTGGAGGAGTGGCGTATGATATCTTGACCCACAATAACAACCTTAATAAGTTGAAAAAAGATGAGCTAAATAAACATGTTTCGAGGATTTTGTTTTTGGACAGGCTGTTTGTCTGGATGGGAATTTCTCCAAATCTTTTTTCCTATATCATCGCTATGCCAAATAAAAAAATACTTACTGATAAAATTCAAATTTCTACTTGGCAGAGCCAAGAAAACATGCGTGAGGAAATTGCGTACGCAAATCGGGGAGTGTATGGCTTTAAAGATTATTGTAGGTTAGTACTTAATAGTCACGGATTTCTTGATCGAGCATATCTTATTTCCAAATATATAAAGAATCTTCCCAAAGTAGTTAAGTATAATCTTGGAATATATGATTAAAGCTGTCCTGAAGCATTGGCCACTTCTGTGGCTTGTCGTAGTTTATGTTCTTTTCTCGCTTCTTACCGCTCGAGATTTTGGTGTTGCTTGGGACGAACAAGAGATATACGCCAGATCAGCATTTTTGATAAACTACCTGCTTGGCCGCGTCGACTACAACTTGTATCTTAAAGACACATACGGCCTGTTTTACAACCATCTTCACGGTCTTTTTTTGGTCTTATTAAACCCCAAAGGCACTTTTGGAATCTATCATTTTCTAAATATGCTATTTGCGGTTCCAATGTATGT
The DNA here is from genome assembly GCA_041742135.1 of Patescibacteria group bacterium. GTDB lineage: Bacteria > Patescibacteriota > Microgenomatia > UBA8517 > UBA8517 > 01-FULL-44-24b. Next base: position 103,644 of record JBGSJG010000008.1, read on the forward strand.
TACTGCTTATCTATTGCTGTATAAAAAATACAAGCAAGTAGTATACGCGATTATCGGCCCTGCCTTTTTGTTGTTAATACCAAATTTACTTGGCCACATGCCAATCAATCCAAAAGATGGCTCGTTTGCAGTGTATTACTTTATCTCCTTGTGTGCAATTTATCTTCTGAGGAATTTTAAAAATCCGAGTGCAAAGATTTTACTACTTGGAGTCATGTTTGGGTTTGCACAAAGCGCAAGAATTATTGGATTTACACTTTTCATAATTTTTCCGATCTATGAACTTTTTTTTGGACCCCAGCGGATAAATATTCACAAATTTGTTTTCATTGCTTCGCAAACAGTCGCAATTTTTGTGGTAGCCAATTTTGTTTTAGTAGTAAGTTGGCCATATCTAGGCGCTAATTACCTAGCGCATATGGTAGAAATCTTTAATTCTGCCAAAAGCTATCCCTGGAATGGTAGTGTGCTATTTGATGGCATTGCAACTCCAGCAAGTGAACTACCAAATACATATCTGCCAAAATTGTTTTTGATTACCACGCCATTGTTTATACTTACTTTTTTTGGATGGGTTGCTGTAAAAGCAAAGAAAATTATTAAAGACGACATGCTATTTTTGTTTATGTTTGCTTTTACGCTAAACGTGTTTTTATATTTCTCCCTCAGGCCCGTCGTCTATGATGGGTTAAGGCACTATCTTTTTTTGCTTCCAATCATAGGGTTAGTCTCTGCAATTGGGTTTATCGATTACTTCAAAAGTTCAAGAAAGACAATACTTAAAAAATTAGTGTTGATTTTTGTTGTTGTAAACGTCCTTAAAGTTGTTTTTGAAATGATAGTTTTACATCCTTACGAGTACGTTTATTTTAACGAGATCGTAGGCGGGCTTCCTGGGGCATATGAGAAGTACGAGACAGAGTATATGGGAATATCCCACAAAGATGCCATAATGTGGTTAAAAAAGAGTGAAATATCTGGCGATCGCGAGTATTTTGTAGTTAATTGTGGCCACCCGTTCTCCGGCATGTACTATCTTCGCGACAATATGCGTTGGACCGAAAAAGTGGAAGAAGCAGATTATCATGTTTGCTATACACGCTTTAACAACCATTTAGCTGTTTCAAACGACAAAACAATCTATATAATTAAACGGTTCGGAGTTCCAATAAATTTTATTAGAAAACTATGAAAATACAAAATGTCGGTAAATGGAACGACGAAATGTTTTCAAAGCATCCGACTCCATATACGGGGTTTGCAGGCTTAGTGGAAAAAATTAGGATTAGAACTATCTTGGCGGACGCCAACATCGGCCCTAAAGATAAAGTGTTAGAAATAGGTTGTGAAGCTGGGAATTTAATAACATCGATCAATACTAGCGATAAGCTTACAGGATTTGACATTTCCAAGGAAGCTCTCGGCAATGCTAAAAAACTAGCACGCAAACTTGGCAAAAAAATCAAATTTGTTCAAGGTGATGCGACTAAGAAATTGCCATTCAAAAAGGGAGAATTCGACGTAATAATTTGCTCTGAAACGCTTGAGCATGTTTTAGATCCAGCGAAAGCGATTGATAGAATTTGGGAAATTGCCGGGAAAAAGTCGCGAGTGATCATAACAGTTCCGAACGAGAAACCAAAGCTGGTCGTTAAAAAATTACTTAAGAAATTTCGCATTATGGACCTGGTAATGCCAGGGATAGAAGACAAACAGAGTGAATGGCACATTCATGCTTTTTCAAAACCTATGATTCTTAAGCTTCTTAAAAAGAACTTTAAGATTGAGCGCGTGGGCTCGATCTTGGGGCTTCATGTTATTGTCAGCGCTCGTCCAAAGTAATCAGTACTTTCTCGTTGTCAAAAAGTTTGGGAATGCCCTTTTGTACAAAAGAAGGTCTGTAAACCCTGATTCGCTCGATTACTTCATTATTTTTTCTGTAAACGTTATTGACATAAATATAATTATTTTCAAGCATGTACTGAGCCAAAATTGGATCGTGGAACCATGCGTTTCTGTTATACATTATTTCCCCGGGGAGTAAATTAGCCCACCAAGCCCATTCGAGTTGGTAAGTTGTCAAAAAATTTAGATAGAAACTAAAAACGAAAGTAGTCGCGACTAGAATTTTTGCAATTTTCCTGTTTATATATTTTAAAGAATAGCTTGTGAGGAATATGTAAATTGGGACGGATTCTGATAGTAACCGTGCGTTTAGTGCCCCCCCTCCTATCCACATCCACCAGGATGAAGCAAACGCCACAAAAAGTATTGCCACAGGCAATATCGCTGTCAGAAAGAGTTCTTCTTCTGTTCTTTCCTCACGTCGCCTAGCGATTTTCCAAGCCCCAAGCACGCCAAGAAGCAATAATGGAGAGTAAAAGAACAAGCCAAAATTGAAACTAAAAAGAATTGATATTACGTTACGGATGAACTTTTCAAGGCCCCATGTCGTAAGAGAGTAGGACATTTCACTTTCCAAACCATAAGGTACGCCGAGTTCTCGGTACCAAAGTGTAATAAACCCATAGGTAAGCGCAAAGCCTAACCCTATAACAAACATTTTCTTGAACAACTCTTTAGTAATTCCACTTTTTGCCACAATTAATGCAAAAGGAAAAAATAAATAAAGTACATTACTAATTCTGACTTGAGTAAAAAGTCCAGCGATTAATCCTGCTACCAGAAAAGGAAATAATTTGTTTTTTGCGCTTAGTAAAATCCACACATAAAGCATAATTAGAAAAAGTGAAACTCCGTGCATTGTATTGGCTTGAGATGCGGTGTTAAAAATATTAGTGCAAAATACATAAATCGCAGTCATAAGTAACGGTTTTGCATGCCCTTTTGAAAATCGGCTTAATATCAGAAATACAAATATTACAGAAAGAGATGTGTAAAGTGATGCAGTAATTTTTCCTGCATACTGGTGATATGCAGAGTTAAAAATCTGCGTTTCTGTTAAATAGTCAATCCCAAAATATTTGTTAACTAGATAGAATGGTGGAGTAGACAAAAGGCCAACTAGTGGTGGAGATTTAGAAAACACGATTCCATTTTCATTAGTAACCTTAATGCCTGCAAGGCCACCTTCATCGATCAGTTCTTTGTAGTTTGTTAAGTCAATGCGGTTTTCAAAAATGAGATTCATGGCCACAAAGTTGTTTGGTATCGAATCAGTAGTAGGAAAAAAGCGAAGTGAATGCGTAAAAGAGAAAAATGAAACCAAAAAAACAACTAAAGCTAGTAAGATTTTTTTCATCGGATGGCTTTAGCAACTTTTTGTCCCAGTTCGATTGCATAATTCGTTCCGCGGTCCCACGGATACACCTGTTGAATATTTGCAATAAACAAATTAGGTAATGGAGTACTAAAGTTTGGTATTTTTTTTGAATAGTTTTTAGTAACAACAGGTTGGGCAAATGGGGCTTTGGCAATGTACACATTGTTAATCCAGCTTTTTTGGAAGTTTTTATTAATTCTCTTTATGTAAGGTGTAAATATTTTAACGAGTGTTGCTGAATCAAGCGAAAAATAATCGTGTGTTACGGGAAGATAATTCCCAATATAGACCAAGTGCTCGTTGGCATAGTTTTTTTTGTTCATGAAATTGGTATGTTCAACGACTGCCAAAAAAGGATAGTTGAGATTGTTTACATTAAGCCAATATGTGCCGTCAGTCAGCAATTTGTTTTTCAAAGACAACACGATTGTAATCGCCCCGATTCCTTTGAATGAATTAATCTTTTTTGAATACGAAGCAGGGAGGCCTTTAGTAATTTTAGAAAAAAGACTAAAGGGAAGAGTGCAAATGACTTTATCAAATTCGAGTTTTTCTTTGTCGGTTGTGATAACAATTTTTCCTTTACTGCTTTTAACTGTGCGAACTTCGGTGCTAAATTCAAACTTAACGCCCTTTTTGCTTAAGCTTTTGGTGTAGCTATCGGCAAATTTTTGAAAACCCCCTTCAGGGTAGCTCAAAGAAGGCGTTCTTTTTTTAATTCGGGCCCAAAACCAAGAAGCGGGGATTTTTTTTGTTTCGCTCCCAAACTTTCCCACAAACAAGGGTTCCCACAAGAGGTTCCATGCCCTTTCTCCCATCGTGGAGCTAACAAATTTTACTGCAGATATTTTTTCCAAAGGTTTCCAAAAAGGCACGACTTTAAGAGCTGTGATCGTTGCTCCGACACGCAGTTTGTCTAGTAAGCTGATTGCCGGAAAACTCAGAAGACTTGCAGGGGAATCGAAAGGGTAGTAGTTGTCCCCAAACAAGATTGAAGTTTTCGGGCGAACAGTTATTACTTTGTGTTTTAATCTCTTTGCTGTTTCAATGGCAAAGTAGTCATTTGTGAACCAGTGATGATAATGTCCTTCGAGGCTCCACTTCCATGAATTTTTTTTAAACCCCGACGCTAACCCGCCCGCTACGTTTGATCGCTCGATTACAGTTACTTCGCAATTTGGAGATAATGACTCAGCAGCCGCAAGTCCTACAAAGCCTGCCCCAATTATTCCGACTTTCATTTCTTTCGGCTCCTGGTTTTTTTGATCTGGCTAATTGTCTGAGTGCGTACTAATTGCTCGATCTTTTTTTCAATTTCTCGGTTTTTCATAAAGTTATCAAAGCTGATTATTGCAAGAACTGCAAATGCCATGAGCATCAACAAGTCCAATATCCTGATCACGTTTAATGGTTTGATAATCGGCTCAAGTATTTCAGGGAAGAGCGTGAGCGTGATGAACCCAAGCCATAAAACAGTCCAAAGAAAAAAGTCACCTGAAGTCAATTTACCCTTTTTGTAATTGATAAAATTTACATAAAGCATGAAGAATGCAAAAAGAAGAGCTAATAGTTGTATTCCTAGCAAATGCATAATTTAATTAATCAAATCGCCATTTAAAAACTGACGGTAAAATTGCCAATGCGTCTAAAATTGAGACCCCTTTGTGTTTATCTATGTAGATAGTAGAAATCTCAACTTCAGCGTATTGTAGTTTGTTTTTACCTGTTCTTGCAACCACCTCTGATTCAATTCCGTATCTTGGGCTTTTCCATTCAATTTTTTTGTAGGCATCTTTATTGAAGGCTAGATAGCCGCACAATAAATCTTGGCGATATATACCAAACATCAAATGTATAAGCGAAGCCCCGAATTTGTTACCGATGAGTCTCACAAGCGGAGCCTTGCCCACTAACTTCCTTTTGCCGAAGACAATGTCGTTTGAGCGAAGACTGTCTGCAAAGCGCGGAATGAATTTCGGATCGTGCTGGCCGTCAGCGTCGAGAACTATAATGGATGTAGCCCCGATATCGAATGCTGCTTCGCAACCAGTTTTTAATGCAGCACCTTTTCCTAAATTTATCTTATGCCTCAATGGTACCACTCCGTGCATAGTCGCGTTTTGGGCAGTTTTGTCTGATGAACCGTCGTCGACGACAATAATTTTATAGCCGAATTTTAATGTCTTTTTCAGCACATCTTTGATCCGAGCCGCTTCGTTATAAGCGGGGATTACTATGAAGATATTATTTTTCGATTTCATCGATTAGTTGGCTAGCAAAATTCTCTCTAGAAAAATATTTTGCCTTTTGAACCGATAACCTGGAAAGTCTGGCGAGCTTTTTAGGACTGTTAATTAATGAAGCTGTTTTGTCAGCTAGTTCAGAAATAGTTTTCCAAGTTTGCTCTTCATTGTCTCCCACCGTTTCGCTTAATCCGCCTTCTTTGTAAACAATTGGAACTGCGCCTGCAGCCATTGCTTCGACTGGAGTAATACCAAAATGCTCAGTTCTTATTGGTTCACGGTTTGCGTTTACTCCGTAACCGGTTGCATGCCAGTATATCGAAGCCTTGCCGTAGTACTTTTTAAGCTCGTAAAAACTTGCATGATAATGAAACTTTATTTTATAGCCAACAGAACTGGCCTCAACGGTGGAGACATAATCTGTATGCTGTTTGCCTGCAGAGATTCCACCAACCAAGTGAAGCTCCCAATCTGTGTCTACCATGTGTTGATCCACCATCCTCTTGAAGGCTTCGATTAGAATATCTTGCCTTTTAGCATGCCCACCGACAAAAAATCTTCCAACATTAAGAATAATTTTTTCCTTTTTGGCTGCTTTAAATAAATGTGTATCGATAGGTGGGTACAAAACGCCCGCTTCGCGCCCCCAATATTTTTTGGTCCATTTTTGTGAAAACTTGGAATCTGCCAAAAGAGACTTGTATGTATCCAAACCGGCTGCGGTCTTATAAGAGGAGCTTCCGTAAAGTGCCATTTCGTAGCGGGGCATATAGCGCTTAATTAGGTTCCACATAAAAAAGCGGGGGTTTCTAACAGTCATACTTACAAGACCAAGTGCATTAGCGTTGTCCTTGCCGTCTACCAAGATGTCAATTGCGGTATTACTGTTTTCCGAAATAACTTCCAGTTTGCAGGCCATAATATTAAAGTCGTGATCAATGTATCGGTCGACGACTTTTACACTTGCATTTGGAGAAGCAAAGCTTACAAGCGCCAAGGAGGAACGACTAATCTGCTCGACATAAATTCTTGCAATCATACTAAACTTTTTCGGAGTGTTGGAAAATACAATTGTATTCTTGGCACTCAACCACCTGCCACCTCTCGTATATACATCGTCGATTGGTTCAAGCCCTTTAATAACTTCTGGAACGATTAGCATGTTTCGGAGTATGGGCAGTACTGTTTCGTACTTAAGAAAGCCAAGTAAAGAATTTTTCATCGGGGTGGGGAACAATATGTAGTAAATCGATTTCTTGGCCAAGGATGGTAAGTGGTCCAGAAAGCTAACGTTAATAAACAAATCATACTTTTTTGTTTTTGGTGACAAAATCGAGTAGCTTCGCTCATACCAAACCACCGTATTAACGCGGGATAAGTCGACGCCCATTTTGGACTCCAGTTGTCCCATATCGCAGTCAAAGTTGGAGATAATATCAACCTTGTGGCCTGCTTTTGATAAAACTTCCGCCATGACCGTCGCTACTTTTTCTCCTCCTCCCATGGAGTTGAGCCATTTGTCGTAAATACCTACACGCAATTTTTGTGAACTAGTTTTTTTTGTTTTCATTACGAAAATTTTTTAAGTTGAGTCAAGCTTAATCTTTTAGCTCTTAAAAGTCCATGCAAAAAGGGGACTACGATTGATAAATTTACTTTTACTCTGGAAACAAAACGCTGCCTAGCCATTTTTAGGTTACGTCTCCGAACATAATATAGCGGAATTGCAAAAGTGGAATATGTTAGATAAACCAACCACTGCCAAATTGCTAGGTGCCTTGGCCAGTGTTTTGCTACAAAGAGCAATCTTCCTCGTTCAACATGGTAGACAAAAAATTCAGACCATTCCTGGCTAGATGCTGAGTGAATGTGCCGTACAACACACTTTGGGGAGTAAATAATTTTCCATTTTGACTCACGCATCCTAAGAGATAATTCCCCGTCTTCGTAATACATAAAAAAGTCTGGATCAAAATGGCCAACTTCCATAAGTGCTTTCTTGTTTAAAAGCACACCAGCCCCGCAAAATCCTTCAATTTCTTCCTCTTCGGCATATTGCCCCAAGTCCTCTTCGTAGAATTGCTGACTTTTGTAAACTATTGACCCCCGATCACGGCTAAAACCGTCACGAAAATAATAGTTGCCTGCATTTTGAATTAAGTCGGAAGTAAATTCACGAGAATTATTAAGCTTTAGTTCAACTTTTTCCCCTTGGCCAATCTGTGCGAATTTCTGTTTTTTTGCAAGTTTGCCTTTAAGAAATATCTTATACTCACTTTTCCTGAATGGTTTGATTTCAATTTTGAGGGTAAAGGGCTTATTGAAAGAATGTTTGACAGGCAGGAATAAGCTTTCGGTAAAAAGCGTTTGAGTGTCAAGCGGAATGAGAAACGGCTCAACATTTGTTCCGTTAGCTCCGTGAGGTATAGAAAAATCTGAAAAGGCAGCCTCCTCAATTTTTACGGGTATATACTTGTCGATCAGAACCATTTTAGCGTTTACTGCGCCAATTTTTTGAGTTCGGCTCCACTTGGTGAAAGTAGCGACGATTTCTGATAAGCAGTTTTTATCAAGCTCAGTGTCGTTATTGACCAAGAAGAACAGCTCGCCACGCGCTTTGGTCATTGCCAAGTTATTACCTTTCCCAAAGCCTATGTTCTGGGGCGATTTGATTATTCTAGTTTTTGGATAATTCTCTTTGATAAATTTTACAGAGTTGTCGGTCGATGCGTTATCAACAACTATTACCTCGAATTTGTTTTTCGGATAATTTTGTTTGTGTGCTGAGCTCAAGAAGGCATCAAGATATTTTTTGCCGTTATAATTGACGGTGATTATTGATACAAATTTGTTATTTGCCATTGCGAAAGATGCGTTCAATTTTTTCTTTCCAATAGAATGCTTTTGATGAAACGATTTGCTTTCGAATATAGAGCAAATCATTTTTCTCTTTTTCGAGCCTTTTAATTTCTTTTTTTAGTAAACCGTTTTCTTTACTTAATTCTTTAATGGTTTTCATGAGCGTGTGGCAATTGATTTTTTAAAATTATTATATGCTTGCCAGGATTTGAAAAATCGCGAATTAACCAATTCTTCTACTTCTAAGCGGAGCGGGAATATCTCGTTTACTAGGTTGATTATCTCAGACTTGAGCTGGGAATTTTCCTCAAGACGAATATTTAGCTCTTGAATTTTTTTATTACTTTTTTTAGATAATATTCTGTATTTGTCTACAAGGTCATAATACTTTGCCCAGATATCTCTAAAGCAAAGAATTTCGTCATAATCATTACTTAAAAATATTAACCCCAACCCGTGAGAGTGAAAGAAATCAAAGTAGGGGTGCTTCTTTTTTAACTCATTCCATAGCCGGTAGACTTCAAAGTCGCCCTTTGTTTCTTGGGTGTCGTGGAAAAGAACTATGCCATTTGTTTTAACTTTACTGACCCACCTATCAAAATCGTGTTTAACTGCCTTGTAGGTGTGAAGCCCGTCGATATGCAAAATATCTACTGACTTGTTGTCAATCCTTTGAGATCCAATATCAAATGACTGTTTAACGAGTTTGATACTTACCTCGTTATACACTTTTTTAGAAATGTTTTTTACGTTTTTAAAAATGTCAGGACCGTAAAAACCTGTGTGTTTGTCTCCTTCCCAGGTGTCAACACCCACAAGTTGGCACTTCATTTTTCCGTCTTTGATTGCTTGGGCCATTGAAAAAAGTGAACCGCCTTTATAAGTGCCCAACTCAACGATTTGTGTGGGTTTTAAATTTCGAATCAGATCGTAAATAAAATATCTATGCCCTTCCCAGGCTGAAGAAAGATCTCCAAATTCTTTTTCATATTCAAATTTTGGTGAATAGTAAATCCAATCAAGTGGTTTAACCGTTAACATTTTATAGGTCTATATTTTAGATCTTAGTGATTTTAAACGATAAATGTACTTTGCGTAAGTGACTGATTTCGGCGTGCCCACCCTTTTTAAAATTTTTTTATATTCCAAAATTCGTCTTTCGCTTCTGGGGATACAAATTTGTTTATAAACTTCGGGAAGCAAACCTGCTTTATATAAATCGTACCAATCCTTCCAGTGCCAACCTAACCCGGGTGATTTATCGGGATTTTTCAAGTATGATTTTCCGCCATTTACAACCTTTGACTTGAATTGACTGTATGATCTGATTGAAAAATGGTGAATGAAAATATGCTGAACATCGATCCTTTTCTGGGGAGCATCTCCAGACACCAAGTGGTTGCCTTGCTCGATTTTTACAAACTCCGAGGCGGTCATTACTTTAGGATGGTAAATATGCAAAAACAACCGCCAACTTGGATCGCGAGAATATTCAGCAGCATGGGTGTAAGGATTGGATACTATGTATTTCTTGGAAGTTAAAGGGGTATTGTGTAACTCCGGCAAGTAGTTGATAACTGGAACATAATATACTTCGTTTTGCTTTGGCAATTGAGTTTTAAGATCTCCTGAGGTCGGGTACCAGAACTCGTCTGCATCTGCATGGAGGAGGTGAGTAGCTCCGAAACTATCGACAGCCTTCTTTGCCATTTTTGATACCCACTTGCTTTGCTCGTATGTGTGCGTTTTTTCATTGTTTAAATCGAGAACCCCTTGCTTTTGGTATTTTTTGAGAATTTCCAAAGTCCCATCCTTTGATCCGTTATCAGTAGCTACGATATAGTCGACACCATGGTTTAGGTGGAAGCAAATGTTATTTTCTATTATGTCGGCTTCATCTCGGACGAGTAATGTCATGACTAGCCGTGGCTTGGTAACTTTGTGTTTGGAGACCGCACGATTTTTCCCCCATCTGTGAGACCAGTGGTGTATGGCGTGAGTATTTTTCTTAATGCAATCTTTGTTGTAGGTTTGATTCCACGCGTATGGATAAAAGTACGATGGTGGATAAATCATTACGTCGTCGACTCGAACTCCTTTTTCGTTATATTTTTTTAGACCGTGATTTTCGAGTAATTTAGTTACCAACCTCGGAGAGGAAACGTTTGCTTCTTCTGTGCCATCAAATGTGTCAAGAAGATTGTTCATACTTTCTTTGATAAACCAGTGATGTTTATTGGCACCAAAAACGGCGTTGTTAACCCAATCACCCTGATCTTTATGTGCTGATTGAAACCCGAAAAAGCACTTATTCCTTAACAATTCGTCAAAATTTTTTAACACTAATACGTCTGTATCAAGGTAGACTCCACCGTGCTTGTAAACAGCCACCAGGCGAAGTAAGTTAGAAATATTTGCCCAATTTTTTGACTTGAATGCTTTTTTGAAATAGGGGATTTCTAAATCGACATCTTTGTCGCTCCAAAGCATTAGTTTGTAATCTGGATTGTGTTTGAGCCAAGAACGAATAAACCTATCCTTTTTGGGGTTTGGTGCACGTTGGTCGCCAACCCAGACATAGTGAATTATTTTTGGAATCATAGCTGCATTATAAAGCGAAGTGGTATCCAAAGCATAACAAGTAAATCATACCCTAAGCCTTTACAATCAAAAAGATATCAAGAATAATCGGTTTGAGCCTGTGAAGGTCGTTAAGGCAACATACGCAGTAAATCTCAACATGGTATATTTATACAACCAAGTGACCTCTGGTGTAAGCGCCAAAGGAAAGTATCTTGTTAGCTCAGTCAAATTTCGTATAAAAATGTAAAATAATGAAGGTTTTGTTGGTTGCTGATGTCGGAAGAACTGATTATGGTTTTTATCATGTTGGTGACGAAGCCATGTTTTATGAAACAGTCAGATGGTATAGCAAAAACAGACCTTTGTATGCAATTGGCGCTCTATCTAGGTCCACAACTCGTAAAAATTTGAGGGTTAAAGAATATCAACATCTGTCTTTCCCGCCCCAGGATTGGACCGCGAGAAAATACTTATTCAAGTTGATTATTAAGAATTTACTGTTCAAATTTACGGGGATAATAAAATTCAATTCTGTTGAGCTTAACTTCGTTCAACTTGTGCAGAAATATGATCTGATTCACTTTTGTGGCGGCGGTAATTTCTATAGTATTTCTGTTTCGTGGTTATATTATGCCTTTTACATTATTTTTTTGGGGAAAATTTATGGAAAAACTACAATTTTAACTAGCCAGACAATAGGTCCTTTTCGAGGGATCGATAAAATATTTGTGCCTATTTTTTTGAATATGCCAAAGCTTATCGGTGTGCGAGAACCTTCAGACGATATTACTTTATATAAGCACAGAGTAATTCGACCAAAGGTGATATCTATGATTGATAAGGCCTATACACTACCAAGCATTAAATCTACATTAGTGGTACAAACCAAGAAAACAAAAATCGGTTTGAGCCTACATCGGTGGCAGGGCGTGGAAGATAATATGATTAACATAGTGTTGAAAGCATTAAATGAGATAGCGAAAACAAAAGACATTGAAGTATTTATTATCCCCCACATTATCGTTAAAGCTGATAATGATTGGGACAACTTGTATATGAGCCAAATAATTAGCAAATTAAATAAGCAGATAAAGGTAAAGATTGTCAAATACAGTGATTTAACCAAATCTAAGAATGAACCTGCATGTTTAGTAAAGCATATTACCTCAAAAATGGATGTTCTAATATCTTCGAGATATCATGGACTTGTTTTTGCACTGTCTGAAAACGTTCCTTGTATGTCTTTTTCGATGGGCGAGTATTACAAAAGTAAAAACGAGAAGGCACTGAAGTTCTGGTACGGGGAAAGGTATTCGGATTACATCTTCAGTCTCGAAAATTATAATCCAACACTATTCACAAAAAAATTAAACTCAATACTTGAGGATCTACCAAAACAAAAACTGGACTTAAAAGTGGCAAATCAAAAATTATCATCAAGCAAATCCATATTTAACCTTCAAGGTGTCCTTGAGATTACAAAATGTTAGTTAAGATAGCAACATCTTCTTGTAACTTCTTAAAAGCATCTTAAATATTAGCCATCTGGCATGCAAACGAGGAAACGGTAGATTTTTCAAAAGATCCCACCAAAGGAACAGTCTGTGCTTTGGTTCTATAAGTAAATTTAGTAAATGATAGGGAGGGATGCGCCCCATCGTTTTAAAGTTTTCCAGGGCACCAACCGAGTCAAGTTGCAGCATTGTTCTTAAACACTTATGGCACTTTGAGCAGTTATACGCACCTCCAATGTTCTCGTAGCATACACGTAAATGATCTTGAGCTAGTTTGTAATCGCGTATAAAAAATGTTTTTTCTGATCGTTTAAGTCCGGACCCAGACGAGTATATCTTTAGTGTTTTTGTAGACCACAAGCGATCAAGATCTGGGTGTGTGCCATACGGGGCATAGGAAAGATTTGCGTCTTCCGAGTTAAAAGCAACTACATCAAGCCCTTTGGCTAATAAATATGAAACCGATGCTAAAGCTGCGCCGTGCCCGGCATCCCATCTGACCGCTTCTTGCACAAACCCTTTTAGATTAGTTTTTACTACGATTAACTTCTTTTCTGTTTTTTTGGCAACCTTCTTGGCGTTTTTTAATACCACGGAAAATAACTTTTTATCATTCAGAGCAATATCAAATCCATGTACGAGAATTAGATGAGTAAGACGTGTGGATTTACGTATTTCTGATTTCTTTAATGTATAAAACGAGTCTAGTCCCAAAGAAAAGAAAGCTCCTTTACCTTTCTTTACGGAACGTATTGAAACTGCTTTTGTTGTCGATGTAGCAATATTAATGGGATAAAGTTTCGACCAGGAATCTGTGTCAGGCCAAGAGCTTGTTAGTTTCATGACTTTGTACAAACTGTTAAGTAGGTCTTGGGATATCGATTCTTCGATAATAAGTTCCTCCTTAAATCGCATGGACATAAATAGCAAAATCGGAAGAAATACCTCTGGCCCCAGCGAAAGTAAATTGCGATTTGAAGCCTCGGTCTCAAACCAGATTTCGTATTTTTTGTCCAAAGAAGGACTTGTGACAAAAGCTGAAAGTCGAATATTGCCTTTTCTGAATGAAATACGAGATCGAGAGAGTTTCACCATGATATTATAAACCTAAACCATGTTGATTAAAAAAGGATCAAAATTAACAAAGCTAAGAATGAAACATGGCGGATTGGTGTTTGAAAGTTTTGATGAACGGTATGACGGCGCTTCGTTGATAGTTGGGTTCTCATATTTACTTGAACCAGATTTTAAAATAAGAAATGAGATTGTATTTCCGAATGTGTCAATCGGGCGTTACGAGCAAATTAAAGGAGATGGGCTGAGTAATCTGTTTTTTCATCTAGGCTTAGGAGAGATGATGCTTATGTGGAGATTTGCTTGTCCCCAGAACATAAAAATTAAAGCCGGATACTTAAACAACAAACAGCTCCTTTTTTGGAAAGATGTGTTCACTGCAGGATTCGGCGAATTTTATTATAAAGAGAAAATAAATTTTAAGAAAAAAGATTTTTTGTTGTTTCATGTCTTAGGCAAAAAGACAAAACCCGCACTTTTCAAAGGGCCTCTAATAGACAGAGACCTACTTTTAACAACTGGCGGTAAGGACTCGGCAGTTACAATGGAGATTTTGAGAAATAGTGAACGAGAAATAGCATGCTTACTCCTTGATCCTCAAAAGTCCGCAATACAAGCGTGCCAAATTGCAGGTGTAACGTCAATTACACTCTCCAGGAGAGAAGATGATAAATTGTCAAAACTCGTAGGGAAAAAATATTTTAATGCGCACACCCCCTGGACTGTTTATCTATCGCTGCTATCAACTGTCGCTAGTGCCATTTACAATTATAAGAATGTCATCGTTTCCAACGAAGAAAGTGCCAATGAAGGCAATGCCGTCTTTTTGGGTATGCCGATAAATCACCAATACAGCAAAAGCATAATATACGAGAATGATTTTCGGGAATACCTGGTACATTATCTATCACTACGTACAAATTTCTTTAGCTTCTTGAGACCATTGCAAGAACTACAGATATGTAAGCTGTTTGCAACGATGAGACAATATCACAACACTTTTAGAAGCTGTAATGTTGGAATGATGGCGGGGGATTGGTGTTTAAATTGTGCCAAGTGTCTTTCTATCTATTTGACTTTGTACCCTTTTATGGGTAAAAAGTTGCATCCTATATTTGGTGAGCGATTTTTGGACAAAACTGAGTTACTACCTTTGCTTTGTGGGTTAATGAATGTGAAAGGTAAGACAAAACCTTTTGAGTGTGTGGCGACCATCCACGAAATTAAAGTAGCAGTATTTATGTGTAGGCAGAAAGCAAAACTTGAAGGCGAAAAACCTTTTAAGTTGCTTGAATATGTTAAGAGATATGAAGAAAACGATATTGCTTGCCTAAATTATTGGAACAAGAACAACAATCTACCCACTTCTCATAAAAGAATTCTTAGAAACGTTTATAATGAGACTAAGCCAGATTCCTACTTGGTACCGGAAGAGCGTTTTACAATCTTCAGAAAGTTATTTTTCAGCTAACAACTTGTGGTGTAGCATTTCTTTTCGATAGCCTTCAACAATCTTTTTTGGCCCGTTGGATTTTTTTATAACATTTTTTTTGAAACGACTCGTCTCCAATAGTCAAGATTTCATCTATGAGGAGTATTTGAGGTTTGGTGCACGTTGGTCGCCAACCCAGACATGGTGGATAACTTTAGGGATCATATTGTCTTATACCAAATCGTGTCTTTGACCTCGACCTTTCCGCAAATTTTGTCAACATTCTCTCTAACATTAAAAAAAACTTTTGGATCTGCGAAAACAAAACCATAGTCATGTCCGCTGTAAATACCGCCCTTCTTAACTTTCGGGATATAATTTTTGATGTCTTGGCTAACTACAGGTTCTGTATGATCTCCATCGACAAAACAGAAATCAAAAGCCTTGTCGGCTACAGCTTTATGTGCCTCGACAGAATTCATGATAATAAAGCTAACCGGTAAGCCGTTTAGGTGCCTGAGTGCATTGTCTCTTAAAAAGTCTAAATTATCCGGCTTGCCTCCAAACAGCATGTCTCCGTTGAAATTGTCAATACAGACCAAATGCGCGTTCCTTGTAGCACAGACACTAGCTATAATGTATGCGCTGTTGCCTTTCCACGTACCCACCTCGAGTGCCAGCCCATTTCGTTTGATGGCACGATTTGCTAAATCCCAGATAACACCTGACTCAACATCGGAGTGAATAATTTCTCCAGGAATTCTGGCTCTTTTAACTACTTTGGACTTGGAATAGTAGCCATTAAAAGGATTTGATAGTTTACCGATCTTAATTTTAAGCCTCATTTTGGATATAAGTTTTGATAACCTGTCGTGGGTCACCGTCAGCTTCTTTTTTGGTCGATTTAATATAGATTACTCTTGTGCAAAATTCCTTGACTGCATCCATCGAGTGGCTTACAAAAATAATGGTTTTCTTCTCCTTCTTAAACTCTTCCATTTTTTTCATACATTTACGCCTGAAACGCTCGTCGCCGACAGCAAGAATCTCGTCTACAAGTAAGATATCGGGCCCAGAATTTACGGCAATTGAAAAACCTAGCCGGACATACATTCCAGAAGAGTAATGTTTGAGCGGGGTATCAATAAACTCCGATAATTCGGCAAAACTAACGATGTCATCGAACCTAGCGTCTATCGTTTTGCGCGAAAGGCCAAGAATGGCCCCGTTAATATATATGTTGTCACGGCCGGAAAGTTCTGGATGAAAACCTGCACCAAGCTCAATAAGCGGAGCAATTTTGCCTTTGACACGCACCTCGCCTTTTGACGGAACCATAACGCCGGCAATTAATTTCAGAATTGTAGATTTGCCCGAACCATTCTTACCGATTATTCCGACAGTTTCTCCACGTCTAATGCTAAAACTGACTCCATCTAATGCGTTGAAGTGGTCTTGAGACCTAAAATTAAGAATGTCCAAAAGTGCTTCTTTTAGAAGTAGCTTCTGCCCCTTTTTAAAGCTCTTTGAGACATTGTAAAACTCAATTGTGTTATTTGGGTCCATTAAATTACGTCGGCGAAATACCTTGATCTTTTTCGAAAGTATACGAATCCTAAAACAAAAATTGCTAATGAGAAAATCATTGAATACGCGAATGACGGCATGGGTGGAGGGACACCATATAGAACAACGTTGCGGTAAGCATTTACAATACCGGTCATCGGGTTTAGGTTAAAAAGTGAAACTAGATTTGCGGGGATTAATTCCGGTGGATAAATGATCGGTGTCATGTACATCCAGACCATCAAAAAAACGCTAAGAATATTTTCAACATCTCGAAAGAACACGTTTGTCGCGGATAGAACCAAAGATACACCCAGAACTAGCATAAAATGAAACAGGAAAATGACAGGCAAAAATAATATTGAGGGGAAGATGGTGACCTTAAAAATTATCAAAATTACGGCCAAAATTGAAGCAGATAAAATTAAGTCAACTGACTTGGCTAATATTGAAGACAGCGGAAAAATTTCTCTTGGGAGGTAAATTTTGGTAATAAGCTGTTGATTTGCTACCAAACTGCTTGTTGCTGCCGAAATAGAACTTGCTGTAAACATCCAAGGGACCAAAGCTACAAACAGAAATACTGGGTAAGGAATGTTGCCTGTTTGGATTCTCACAAGAAAAGAGAAGACTACGGTTAGTACGACAAGGTTAATGAGGGGAACCAAGATTACCCAAGCATAGCCCAAAATTGATTGCTTGTATTTAGCCTTAATTTCTCGCTTTACGAGTTCTTTTATAAGCGCGCGGTACTTGCGCACATTTAGAATGTTTATAAAAGGAAGCATAACAGTTAAAATTATACTATTAAGCTAGCACAATAGAAAATGGACGCTGTTCGATTGGTCACAAAGTATTTTATGGTTTGGCGTCTTCTACTGTTTTTTCCATTGCTTCTTTCAGGTAATCTTCCCATGCGTTTAGCTTATGTGTATCCGTATCTGCAAAATCCTCTCCTTTCAATTTGGGCAAATTTTGACGGGGTTCACTATATTTCTATAGCTTCAGCAGGCTATGCCAATCAAGCAGCATTTTTTCCTCTGTATCCGATGATTCTTAGAATGCTCGTTTTTGGTGCAGCAAATATAAATTACTATTTAGTTAGTGGACTACTAATTTCCAATATAGCTTTTTGGGCAGCGCTTGTAGTTTTTTACAAATTGATACGTTTGGATTATTCCGATTCAGTAGCAAAGTGGAGCGTAGTATTTATGCTTACTTTCCCTACGGCATTTTTTTTCGGAAGTGTTTATTCAGAAAGCTTGTTTTTACTTCTACTTCTATTGTCTTTTTGGTTTGTACGCAAAGGCAACTGGCTTATGGCTTCTGTCTTTGGAATTTTTGTGTCTGCAACGCGTCTTGTTGGTGCTCTGCTTGCCCCTGCGCTTTTATTGATTCAACGCCGCGTAGTATTTTTTCTAATTCCAGTTGGGACTCTAGCCTATGCAGTTTTTAATTATTTTCGCTGGGGAGATCCACTTCATTTCATTAAAGTACATGGAGAACTTTCAAATGGCAGATCTACTGAGTCTATGGTTTTAGTTCCTCAGACTATTTTTAGATACGCCAAAATTCTATTTAGTTTATCGCCTTCGCAGTTTGAATGGTGGATTTCGGCTTTGGAACTTTCAGTCTTTGTTTTGGTAGTTTATTTACTCTACAAAGCTGTGAAGCTCAAAGTTTATAAGTCGTATGTAGCGTTCAGCGCATTTGCATTTTTAATTCCCGTGAGCTCCGGAACATTTAGCGGGCTTCCAAGATACGTACTTGTTTTATTTCCGATTTATATAGTACTGGCAATGATAAAAAGTGATACAACAAAGAAGCTAGTCGCAATTCTTTTTGCCTTTTTGTTGACAATTCTTTTAATGTTTTTTTCAAAGGGTTATTTTATAGCATGACTAAAAAAATAATATTTATTCTCGGCTTAGCACTGTTTTTGAGGCTAATTGCTTTAAACCAAAGCTTATGGCTCGACGAGGGGACTACGGCTCTTGTTGCTCGCGACATGACTTGGATAGAGTTTTGGGGGTTTCTAAAAGCCGATTTTCATCCGCCACTTTATTACATTATTGTGAAGGCTGTATCTGGTCTGGTTGGCAACTACTCTGAAATTGTTCTTCGAATGCCTTCGGTTGTTTTCGGAGTACTGACTGTGTATTTGGTTTACAAGATTGCAATAATTCGCAAAACCAATAACGCTGTTTTGGCAAGCCTTCTGATGGCGTCCGCCCCGTTGCATATTTATTACTCGCAAGAAGCCCGAATGTATGCCACCGCAGCGTTTTTTGTGGCACTAGCATTTTATTTTTACTTAAAAAAACAAAACTTGTGTTTATTGGGAGCTCTGGCCTTAGCGTTTTGGACAGACTATATGACAATTTTTGTGCTTCCTGTATTTCTTTTAATGCGACGATCCAGGCCCTATGCCATAGCCTCAATATTTACTTGTTTGCCCATGCTTTTATTTTTACCAGACCAGTTGACCGGCGGCAGTGCGGTGAGCGCTAACTGGGCGAGGGCTTTGGGAGATACCAATCTTAAAAACATTCTTTTAATTCCAGTCAAATTTTTGATAGGCAGAATTTCTTTTGCAAGGCCGGTTTACCTGGCAGTTCTAGGACTAACGCTACTTGCTATCCTGCCTGCAATTTTTGGAGCATTTAAGAATATTAAGAAAAACAGTGAACTCTACCCGTGGCTAGCTTTGCCTGTTTTTGCAGGTCTTGTTGTAGGTTTGTTTGTTCCAGTTGTAAGCTATTTTAGGTTTTTGTTTGTCCTGCCTGCGTTTTATCTAATTTTAGCCGAAGCTCCACGGAAATACATTTTTATTCTTTTCGTACTTAATCTTACCTTTTCTGCCATCTATCTTTTGAGCCCCAACTTTCACCGCGAGGATTGGCGTAGCCTTGTGACGCAAGCTGAAGAAATTGATCCAGAGCCGCTGATAATTTTTCCTGCTGAGACGCAAATGGAGGCATATAAATACTATGCTAGCAAAAGCAATTTTGCCGGTCCTTTCGGAATTGACGATAAACATGCCCAAATCTGGCTTATGCGCTATGTTTACGATATAGTTGATCCAGACGATGCCACAAGAAAGAAAATTGAGACCATGGGATACGAGAAAATTAGCGAACTCGATTTTAATGGGGTAGTGGTTTATCAGTATGAAAATCGGAATTGATATCAGTCAAATTGTTTATGAGACCGGCGTTTCGGTTTATACACGAGAGTTGGTGTCAGCGCTCGTCAAAAAATATCCTGATCATGAATTTGTTTTATATGGCGGCTCGCTACGCAGATCTCGTGAATTAAAGAATTTTCTTCTTGGCTCAAAAAATGTCACAAAAAAGCTTTCAAAGCTTGCGCCTTCCTTCGCGAACTTGATTTGGAACAGGCTTCATGTCTTGCCGATTGAGCAAATGATTGGAAAAGTCGATGTTTTTCATACATCTGATTGGGCCGAAGCTCCGGCCAGTTGCCCCAAAGTAACCACCATTCACGATTTATCGATTTTTAAATACCCCGCTCTCACTCACCCTAAAATTTTGGCTACTCACACGCGGCGCATGGCTTGGGTTAAAAAGGAATCGGACTGTGTGATAGTGCCCTCAACCGCTACTAAAGACGAAGCCCTTAAGCTTGGAATTTATGAGGATAAAATCGTTGTGATTCCTGAAGCAGTAAGTGGCATCTTCACGCCTAAAAGTAAATCTGAAATTGGCAAAGTAATGAGTAAGTACAAAATTAGCACCCCCTATGCATTAGCTGTAGGAGCAAATCCGCGAAAAAATATCGACCGAATTATTAAGGCTTTTTATAAATCAAAAGCTAATAGCAAACTCAAACAATTGGTTGTAGTTGGTAGGGGGCCAGCGATTGAAGACCTGGGTGTTAATTTTCTGGGTCACGTACCGGCAGATGATCTTCCGGCGCTTTATAGTGGAGCAGGCTTACTTGTTTATGTTTCAATTAATGAAGGTTTTGGTCTTCCAATTCTTGAAGCTTTTGCTTGCGGCTGCCCGGTTCTCACGTCTAATGTTTCCAGTATGCCAGAGGTTGCAGGTAAAGCTGCGGTTTTGGTAGACCCAATGTCCGTCGAAGAAATCTCGAAAGGCTTCGTGAAAACTGTGAATAATAGGGAAAAATTAGTTGATTTGGGCCTTCGGCGTGTGAAAAAATACAATTGGGATATGGTGGCCAGTGAGACTATGAAGGCCTACGAGAGTGTGGTTGCAAGTAAGTAATTATGATAATTGGAATAGACGGAAACGAAGCAAATGTAAAGAGCCGGGTAGGTGTCAATCAATATGCCTTTGAACTGCTGTGGGCGATGCGTAAACTACAGGATAAAAACGCACTAAAACACGACGTAAATGTTTACCTTAAAAATGAACCATCCAGTGAGCTTCCTAAGGCAAGTGAAAAGTGGAAATACAAAGTAATTGCCGGAGACAGGCTTTGGATCATACGAAATTTCATGCCGTATTTATTTTCTACACACGAGAAGCCGGATGTGCTTTTTTCTCCCAACCATTATGTTCCACCTTTGTGTCCCGTTCCTCGCGTTGTGGCAATAATGGATCTCGGGTATCTCGCGTCCCCGGGCCAATTTAAGGCATATGATTTTTGGCAGTTAAGGCTTTGGACTGCTTGGTCCTTGTTTGTAAGCCGAAAAGTGGTGGCGATTTCAGAAGCGACACAGAAAGATATAGTCAAACACTATCCTTTTGCATCAAAGAAGACCAGCGTTACTCTGCTGTCTGGAGACTCTTCTGTGGAAAGCGCAAAAATATCCGTGCAAAACATTGATTCTATCAAGAAAAAGTATCTCATAGGAAAAAACTATATTCTGTTCTTGAGTACCTTAAAACCCAGTAAAAATGTCACTGGACTTTTGGGTGCATGGGCCAAAATACACAATGAATTTGGGAGGGATCATACCCTTGTAATTGCAGGTAAAAAAGGCTGGCTTTATGAACCAATTTTTGACCATGTCAAAAAACTTAAACTCGAAAAAAGCGTAGTTTTCACGGACTTTGTTCCTGAAAATGAAAAGCTTGTTCTCTTGGCTGGTGCCAAAGTATTTGTCCTTCCATCATTCTGGGAGGGCTTTGGAATTGACGTCGTTAATGCAATGAAACTTGGGGTTCCAGTGGTTGTGTCGAGTCGCGGTAGTCTTCCTGAAGTAGCTGGTGGGGTGGGTGAGGTTGTTGATCCAGAAGATCACGGCTCAATAGCTCGGTCAATTTCAAAAATTCTAAAAATGCCTCAAAAAGAATATAATAAACTATCTGAAGAATCGATTAGCTACGCGCGAAGGTTCAGCTGGGAGAAAACAGCTCAAAAGACAGTAGAAGCTATCGAATCAATAATTAAATAATGTCACTTTTTAAAGATAAACACGGCAACCAGTTAACATACGGCCAAGCTCTAAAAAAAATCACCAATCGTTTTTATAATTACTGGCTAGATTTTGAGCTAATGTTATTGCGCTTTGTCGGCCACATTCCGCTTCACACAGTCAGAAATATTTTTTATAAATTTGCTGGTGTAAAAATAGGCTCAGGGTCAACGATTCATATGTGGGCAAGTTTTTTTGAGCCTCGAAATATTGTTATCGGTGAAGATACTATCATCGGCGATCATGCTTTTTTGGATGGCCGAGCACCGCTTGCGATTGGAAATCATACTGATATAGCCTCAAGCGTAATGATTTATAATTCGGAGCATGATCTATCAAGCGATGAGTTTAGTGCGCGAGAGGAAGCAGTTGAAATTGGCGACTATGTGTTTATTGGTCCTCGCGCAATAATTCTTCCGGGAGTTAAAATCGGGCGTGGTGCCGTTGTTGCGGCAGCTGCAGTAGTTACGAAAAATGTGCCTGACTACGCAATCGTTGGTGGAGTTCCTGCTAGAGAAATTGGTGAGCGCAAAAATAAAAACTTAAACTATAAATTGGGTCGAGCTCGGCTGTTCCAGTAAAAATGAAACTTCTTGTCCGATCTGTTTTTGTCGCAATCACTTTATTATTAATCTTTTATGTGAGTAGGCCCTCTGCTGATTTTCCGCCTCCTCCGTCAGGAGCTAAGCAGTCAATGGAGCCAGCTGACACAGAGACACCACTTCGCCGAGCATATTTTACTGATTTTACCCGAGAAGAAATAATTGCTCATTACCAAAAAGAGTTTATTGGTTTTCCCACTCTTCGCCTAAACTATCCTCCCGAGGATGCACAAACCATCATTCGTGATCAGACCAGAAGCTATTACTTGGAGGAGTTGGCTCATCCACTGCGTGAGTCTTTATACATCAACGGTTTTGTCCCACAACACAAAAAGGACGCAATCCTGATTGACGGGGTCGAGTATTACCAGAAAATTACTATAAAGTATGTTCCAAGCTCAAGCGCTGCTAGGATAGTTTACGTCTTGGCATTTTCGGGGCTTACTTATTTTGTTTTTAATGAACTAACGAAACTTCTGACCTCGTTTGTAAAATTTATATTTTCATTTTTTAGATGATAAAACTGTCAATTGTAATAATTAATTATAAGACCCGTGAATTAACGGTTGATTGTGTTAGGTCGGTTATTAAAAACACGAAGCTTGATTTTGAAATACTCTTGGTGGATAACGCGTCAAGCGATGGCTCAGTGGAGCTGTTTCGCAAAGAATTTGGCAAGAAAAAAAACGTAACACTTATCGAAAGCCCTAAAAATGTTGGGTTTGCCAGCGGAAATAACGTTGGAATCAAAAAAGCACAAGGCGAATATGTTTTACTTTTAAACTCCGACACTGTGGTGCCAGCAGGTACGCTAGATGGTATGGTCGAGTGGGTAGTCGATAATCCTAAGGTAGGTGTTGCAACTTGCTCACTTAAAAATAAAGACGGCACACTTCAGGGGACTGGTGGCTATTTCCCGACGCTTTTAAATGTTGCTTCGTGGATGACAATTGAAGATCTGCCGTTTGTTTCGGGGCTCATTAAGCCCTTTCACCCCATGCGAAAAATGATGGATAAAAACGAGGAATTTTACACGGAGCCTCGGGAACTTGATTGGGTGACCGGCGCATTCATGCTTATTCGCAAAAGCGTTATAGACGAAATCGGATTAATGGACGAAGATTATTTTATGTACACCGAAGATACGGATTTTTGTTATCGGGCAAAAAAAGCTGGCTGGAAGATCTTTTTTAACCCCAAGTGGAGTATTACTCATTTCGGGGGAGCAAGCTCCACAAGCGAATTTGCAATTTTATCGGAATATAAAGGCATTAAGAATTTTTTTAAAAAGCATTACCCGAAATGGCAGTATTTACCACTTCGTGCGTTTCTCAAAACTGGAGCGTTATTGAGGGCACCTGTTTTTGGATTACTTGAAGGAAAGGAGGCATTTGCAACTTATGCAAAAGCATTTAATCAAGCTTAGTCAGTTTGCAAGGGCGGCGCTTAAATACGCAGTTTCAGCTTTAATTTTAGCAATTCCGCTGTATCCTAAGTTTCCCTTTTTGCGGCTTCCGGGAGTTGCGGTATCAATTCGCCTTGAGGATTTCGTAATTGGGATTGTCCTTATAATCTTTTTATTTGCCATCGGGCCAAAAATTTCTAGAGTCTTGAGGCTCAAGGTAACCAAGCTTACCGCCTTGTTTGTCTTGGCAGGGTTATTCTCAGTAATTGCAGGAATAGTGATTACCGATACTGTCGTTGCCCATGTAGGGCTACTTCATTGGGCAAGGCGAGTTGAATATTTGTCTATGTTTTTTGTGGGGCTTTATTCTCTCTCCAAGAAAGAAAATCTTCATTTTTATGTTCGTGTGATTTTTATAATAATTCCTTTGGTATTTTTATACGGGCTTGGACAGCGCTATTTTAATATTCCCATAATAACGACACAAAATGCGGAGTATGCGCGTGGAGTTGCGCTTCGCTGGATTGCCGGAAGCCATCTTATTTCAACTTTTGCGGGGCACTATGACTTGGCCTCGTTCTTAATTTTAGTTTTTCCGACGTTTTATTTGCTTCTAACTGCTAAAGGCGAAACGCTCAAAAAACTGATGCCACAAACTAACAAGTTTCTAACTAGAGCGATCATTATGACAGTAGTGGCTATGAGCCTGTGGCTTATGATGCAAACAGCTTCAAGAATCTCAATCGTTTCTTACTTGGGGACGTCGTGCTTGGCCTTGTTACTTACCAATCGCAAAAAGTTTATTCCTTTTGTGATTGTTGTAAGTTTTGTATTTGCCGCTTTTTCTAGCAACCTAGTAGATCGCTATATGAATATAATTAATGTCTACGCTCAAGAGGAAGTAGCGGCTCCGCCTCCGCCAGTTGTCGAAGACAGATCAACTTCAATTAGGCTAAATGTCGAATGGCCACGGGCAATTCGTGCCGTAACTAAAAATCCGATTTCTGGACTGGGTTATTCATCTATCACGCTCGCGACCGATAATGACTATCTAAGAATGCTCGGGGAAATTGGAATAGTGGGCTTTGTTTCATTCTTCGTTTTATTTGGACACATCGTTTTAAGGCTAATAAAAAACTTTCCAGCAGCTTCGACTAATAAAGTCGAAGACTTGTTTTTGGTGGGCATCCTGTGTTCAATTCCTGGCATTTTGTTAAATATGGTATTTATTGATATCCTTGAAGCCTCTAAATTCGCAATTATGATGTGGCTTATGCTTGGTATGGCTTATGGGTTAACCTTAAAAAATGAAAAAAATTAGTAAATTACTGAATTCTAAAATTCTCTTTGGTCTAGTTTTTGCGATTGTTTTTGTTGGAGGATTTATAGTTCGTTTATACAAAATAAATGGTCCCTTGGCAGATTGGCACGCGTGGAGGCAAGTCGATACCGCTTCTGTTTCAAAAACATTTTTAGATGAGGGCTTTGATTTACTTCGCCCTCGATATCACGATGTTTCAAAAATCCAAACTGGTTACTTTAACCCAGAGGGGTATAGATTTGTTGAATTTCCAATTTACAATCTTTTTCACGCAGGTTTTTACAAAATTCTACCTATAGTTTCATTTGAGGTATGGGGAAGATTGGTTTCAATTTTCTCGGCTCTTTTGACCGCGTTTTTCATTTACGGAACAGCAAGAAGAGTATTTAATAAGTCGGTCGGCCTTGTGTCGGCATTTTATTATCTTTTTCTTCCTTACAACATTTACTTTACTCGAGTTATCTTGCCCGATCCAATGTCTGTAATGCTCTCGATGGCATCTGTGTATACGTTTACCGTTTACACCAGCTCCAAAAAAAATACTAGCTTGTTTTTGTCGGCTGGATTTATGGCGTTGGCACTTCTGGTCAAGCCGCATGCAATCTTTTTCGCGATTCCAATTGTTTTTCTAGCGATAACTCGGTTTAAGCTCGCAGAAATATTTAAAAATAAATGGCATTATGTGGCTCTGAATTTGGCTTTAATACCTTTTCTGTTGTGGCGTATATGGGAGTTTCAAGGTGGATTTTTACGAGGAATTCCATTTTGGGAGTGGGCTTTCAATGGCAACGGGATCAGGTTCCGCCCTTCCTTTTTCAAATGGATTTTTGCTGAAAGAATAGGAAAAATAATTTTAGGCTCGTGGGGAGCTTTTCCTTTTGTTTATGGCGTTGTCGCGTCCAAGAAGTTTTTCACGCTCGTTCATGCCTTTCTTCTTTCCATCTTCCTTTATCTTTCCATCTTTGCCTCGGCCAATGTAATGCACGATTATTATCAAATTTTTATTGTTCCTGCAATCGCCCTTACTTTAGGTTACGGAGCATACTCGATTTGGACAAACACGTCTTTTAACCCATGGCTTTCAAAAGTTGCGGTTGTCGCCGTCACACTTGGGATGTTTTTCGTAAGCTTTTATGAAGTTCGCGATCATTTTCGCGTTAACGACACGGGCATCGTCGACGCTGGCCGTATAGCTGACGAAGTGCTTCCTAAAGACGCGCTGGTAATCGCTCCATACAATGGAGATACGACATTTTTGTATCAGACAAAAAGATGGGGTTGGCCAATTGTGACTGAGTCTATTGAGGAGCTGATCGAAAAAGGTGCAGATTATTTTATTTCAGTCAATTTTTCAGATCCCGATGTCGCGGCTTTTAAGAGCAAGTTCGAAGTACTAATCGAAACAGACCGTTATATAATTATCGACCTAGGCAAGCCAAAAGAAGTATGAAAATTTTGATGATTGTGCCTTTTTTGCCAAACACCCAGATGTCTGGTGGGCAAACTCGTTGGTACAATATCATCAAATATTTAAGCCATAATCACGAAATAACTTTATACTCGCTTATTAAAGAGGACTCAGAAAAGCGCTTTATCCCGGAGCTTCAGAAATACTGTAAAAAAGTAAAAGTTTTCAGGCGTCCCAAGTCCCCATGGACGATCAGGAATATTGTTTTAACAATGTTTAGTCTTTATCCTCTACTCGTAATTCGAAATTGGTCTCCTAAAGAAAAAAGAGCCTTAAAGCGCGAGCTTGAAAAAAATAAGTACGATTTGATTCATGCGGAGACATTTTATGTTATGCCTCATATTCCAGACACAAATGTTCCTTCGATGTTGGTTGAGCAAACGATCGAGTATCAAGTTTACAAGCACTATGTTGACAACGAAGTCCCGTTCTTTTTGCGCCCACTGTTCATGATTGATGTTTTAAAGCTTAAGTATTGGGAGCAGTATTTTTGGAAAAAAACAGACCAGCTCGTGGCAGTGTCTGACGAGGATCGCAAGGTGATGCGCGAGTTAATTCCTGGAATTAAAGTCGACATTATTCCCAATGGAGTAGACGCTCCACACTTTGTTAACTACAAAGTAACCAAAAAAGAGCCTCCACGTGTCTTGTATGGTGCAGCAAACTTTAAGTGGCTTCAAAATGTAGAGGCAGTAGATTTTTTGGTTGATAAAATATGGCCGACAATCGAGAAGAACTCAAACGCATTCCTTTGGATTGTAGGCACAAGTATTCCCAAAAAAATCCTTGATATGGCTCAAAAAAATAAGCGTATCGAAGTCACGGAATCGATTGTTGATGTGCGCGATGCCCTAAAAAGCGCAACCGTAATGATGGTACCTGTTAAAGGGCCAGGAGGAACACGGCTTAAGATGCTCGAGGCATTGGCAGCTGGCCTTCCTGTCGTCTCGACTACAGTGGGCGCAGCGGGGCTAGATTTGATAAATGAAAAGCACGCAATGATTAGCGATTCGCCAGAACAGATGGCCAAATACACACTCAAGCTTTTAAGGGATGCCTCACTCGCTAAAAAGATTGGTGCTAACGGTCAAGAATATGTTGAGAAATATTTTGATTGGGGAGTCTTGGGAAAGCTTCACGACAAGATTTATAAAAAAATAATTAAAAGATGAAAAACCCCATTCTTTCTATAGTCATCGTTAGCTACAACACAAAAGATATCTTGGCTGATTGTTTGGAATCACTTAAAAAAGTTCAAAACGAGCTATCTTTTGAGACGATCGTTTCCGACAATGGCTCATCAGATGGCACGCCAGAGATGATTAAAACTCGATTTAATTGGGTGAAGTTATTGGATAATGCTAAAAATTTGGGATTTTCCAAAGGGAACAATAAAGCTAAAGGCATTGCCAAGGGTGAGTACGTACTGTTTTTAAACTCCGACACTTTAGTTCATAAAACCACGTTATTAAAATCAGTGGAGTACTTAGATAGCCACAAAGACGTGGCATCTATGACTTGTAAAATTGTTTTACCCAGTGGCAAATTAGACCCAGACACAAGGCGTGCTTTTCCGCGCCCAGAAGTAGCACTCTTTCATTTTTCGGGATTAGACAGATTGTTTCCAAAATCAAAAATATTTTCCAAGTATTGGTATGGATATTTAAATGAAGACGAAGAGCACGAAGTGGATGTTGTGCAGGGTGCTTTTCATCTTACCCACAGATCAATTCTCGACCAAGTTGGCTGGTTTGACGAAGACTATTTTTTGGACGGGGAGGATATTGACCTTTGCTGGAAAATCAAAAAGCTTGGTCATAGAATAGTTTATTACCCTAAAGTTTCTATAACTCATATCAAGAAGGCCTCCAAGAAAAAGCAAAAAAGTAGCTTCGCAATCACGTCCGGTGTTCGTGCAATGGAAATCTTTTACAGAAAACGACTTTGGAGCGAATACCCGCTATTTGTTAATTATTTGGTGATTATTGCAATAAAACTATTACTGTACATAAGGCTTTTAAAGCACGCCATCAAATGAAAATTGTAATAGATGCCAGAATGTATGGTACTGAAAATAGTGGCATTGGGCGTTATATTTTAAATTTAGTAAGCGAGCTGGTAAATATGGATCACGACAATAATTACGCGATTTTACTTCGGAAAAAATACTACAATCAGCTCAAATTCCCTGAGAATTGGCAAAAAGTTGAAGCTGACTTTCGGCATTATAGTTTTTCAGAGCAGTTTGTTTTGCCCAAGATATTAAAAAAGTTATCACCTGATTTGGTTCATTTTCCTCATTTTAATGTGCCTGTATTTTTTAAAGGTAAATTTGTAGTGACTATTCACGACTTGTCGATGCACAAGCGAACCGGCATGTCTGCCACAACTCTGCCTCCTTTGATGTACCTAGTTAAACGTGCGGGCTATCGAAGTGTTTTTGGCAATGCTGTCGCAAAGGCCACGAAGATCATCACTCCAAGTAAATATGTTTCTATGGAGCTTATACGAAAATACCCGAAAGTTGGCGCAAAAGTGCAGCACGTTTATGAAGGCGTGGATAATAAAACATTTGAGAATTCGGGCACGACCGGGATGCTTAAAGATCTAGGAATCGAAAAACCTTATTTTTTGTATGTGGGCAACAGTTATCCTCACAAAAACGTGTCACGGTCAATTGACGCATTAGTGGCTTTAAATAATCGAGCGGTTAAAGCGAATCTTGTTGTTGTGACGCCAAAAAGTATTTTTATGGACAGGCTAAATCAAGAAGTTAGCCAAAAAAATGCATCAAAATTCGTCCATATTCTGGGCTACCAAAGCGATCAGGTTTTGGAGTATCTTTACAAACAGGCAACAGCGTTTGTGTATCCATCTAAAGAGGAAGGTTTTGGTCTACCAGGACTTGAAGCTATGGCAAATAAGACTTTAGTGCTGGCTTCTGATATTCCGGTTTTCAAAGAAGTTTATAAAAATAATGTAATTTATTTTAATCCCCACGATTTTTCGTCGATAGCCGATGCTATGAATACTGTACTTACAATGCCACGCTTGGAAAAAGCTAAAATCACCGATCAGGCATTTGAATTTTCCAAAAGGTACACTTGGGAGAAGGCGGCGGAGGCAACACTCGGCATATATGAAAGTTGCATTAGTTTATGACCGCGTAAATAAGTGGGGTGGAGCTGAGCGAGTCCTTTTGGCCTTGCATAAGATGTTCCCTATGGCCCCGCTTTATACATCGGTTTATAGCCGTCACGATGCCAAATGGGCGAGCGAGTTTTCAGAGGTCATAACCAGCTTTTTGCAAAAAGTCCCCCTCGCGAAAAATCACCACGAGTGGTTTGCGCCACTTATGCCGCTTGCTTTTGAAAGCTTTGATTTTTCTGAGTTTGACCTAGTAATTTCCGTCACGAGTGAATTCGCAAAAAGCATTATAGTCCCACCCGGGACTCGTCATGTTTGCTATTGCCTAACCCCCACAAGATATCTGTGGAGCGGGTACGAAGAGTACTTCAAAAACAAATTTCTAAAATACACATCATGGCCGATTGTGTATTGGCTTAGAAAGTTTGATAAAGCTGCGGCCCAACGACCAGATGTTGTGATTGCAATTTCAAGTCAAGTGCAAAACAGAATCAAGAAGTATTACGATCTGGATTCGCAAGTCATTTTCCCACCGACAAACACACTCCCGTCGCATCGCAAAAACTCGCTCCTTCGAGGGCCTTCGGCAGCCAGTCGCTCGTTTTCGCTAGACGCTAACTATTTTTTAATAGTAAGTAGACTGGTGCCATACAAAAAAGTAGATTTGGCAATCCGAGTCTTTAACAAACTTGGGCTTCCGCTTGTTGTCGTAGGAACTGGATCAGAAGAAGCCAAGCTTAAAGCCATGGCAAAAAGCAATATATATTTTGCGAGGAATGTAACTGATGATGAGCTTGCGACGTATTACAAAAACTGCAAAGCCCTAGTGTTTCCTCAGGAAGAAGACTTCGGTCTAGTGGCAATTGAGGCTATGAGTTTTGGAAAACCTGTTATAGCATATAAAAAAGGAGGGGCTTTGGATTTTATCGAAGAGGGGGAAAACGGCATATTTTTTGATGAGCAAACTGAAGACAGTTTGTCCCACGCTGTAAAAAAGCTTTTCACAATGAAATGGAGTGATGATATAATAGTTTCCACAAGCTCTGAGTTTTCAGAAAAGAGGTTTAAAGAAGAGTTTGTTAAAATAATTTATTAAGATGAAAATTGTAATTTTTTGCGGAGGGTATGGTACGCGGATGTGGCCAGCGAGCCGGAAGACTTTTCCAAAGCAGTTTTATCCGGTAGTTCACGGCAAGTCGTTCTTTCAAACTACTGTAAATCGTTTTAAAAAGGGCTTTAAGCCCGAGGACATTTTAGTTTCCACTGAAGAGCCATATGTTAAATATGTTCTTGAACAAGCTCCAGAAATACCTAGAGAAAATATTATTTTAGAACCTGAGAGGCGAGACCTTCTTGGGGCAGTAGGACTAATTAGTGCAATTGTTGAAAAAAGGTTTCCAGGCGAGGTTATGTTTTTTTCATGGGCCGACCACTTCATATCAGATGAAGACAAATTCATCAAAGCTGTAAAAGCAGCTGCGGAATACACTAAAAATACAGGTGTGCCAGTTTCAGTTAACGAAAAGCCTACCTTTCCATCTGTGCACAATGGCTGGCTAGAGCAAGGCGAGCGGGTGAATAGGCAAGATGGTTTCTCGCTGTATCAGATTGTGCGATTTATTGAAAAACCTGATTTCAAGACGGCAAAAAAGTTCTTACGTGATAACGGTAAATACTATATCCACACCGGGTACGGCGCGTGGCGCTCTGATGAGATGCTCGGTTATTACAAAGAACATAGGCCGAACGAATATCGCGGGTTGGTCAAAATCATGGAGGCGTACGGGACTTCAAGTTACGACTCAGTTTTAAAAACTGAATATCATAAGTTTGAGAAAATTTCTATTGAATATGGATTGTTTGAGCACTTGCCCGCAGATCTTAGGCTAAACATTCCAATCTCGGTAGGTTGGGAGGACGCTGGAACCTGGCAGCTTTTTTATAGTGCAATGTTAGAAAAGGGTGAGGACACAGTGATTGAAGGGAAGTCTGATATTGTCCAAATTGAATCGATCAAAAATCTTATTGTTGGTGAAGCCAGCAGAAACAAAGTGATCGCCATCGTTGGGCTCAAAAACATAGCAGTCATTGACACGGACGATGCACTTTTAATATGCGATATGGACAGCACTCAAAAAGTTAAAGAAGTATTTAAAGAACTGGAAGAAAAGGATCCTAGATATGTTAAATAGGACCGCATAGCTCGACTTGCCCAATATGACTTACGAATTACTGAAAAGAACGATGGACATCCTCGGCTCCGTTGTTCTTTTAATTGCCTTTTCTCCTTTAATGCTTGCAACAGCCGTGGCAATAAAGCTAACTTCTCCAGGCCCAGTTTTAGTTGAAAAAACCAACTCTCACATGCGGCGAATGGGAAAAAACGGCAAACTTTTTAGACTTTACAAATTCCGCTCAATGATTGTCAAAGCCGATATTTTAGAGCGCACTGACCCAAAATATAAACATGTTTATCGCGAAAAGCACACAGGCGGGGCTTACAAACCCAAAAACGACAACAGAGTAACGCCAGTTGGCAAATTTATTCGCAAACATTCGATTGATGAAATGCCACAATTGATCAATGTACTCAAAGGCGAAATGAGTGTGGTTGGGCCAAGGGCATATCTACCAGAGGAACTTAAGGAGCAGCAAAAAAAGTTTCCGGGAACCGAAAAGTATGTAGGAGAGATGCTTACCGCCAAGCCCGGAATTACGGGTTACTGGCAGGTAACTGGGCGAAGCGATGTTAAGTTTGATCAGCGCATCCAGATGGATGCTTATTATGCTCGCAAACGCTCGATTTTTTTTGATATTTTGATAATGCTTAAAACCCCCTGGATAATGCTTACTGGAAAAGGCGCAGTCTGATAGTATAGAATTTAACCTATGCCACCAGAAGATATCCCACAAATAAAGCCGCCTTCTGTCTTAGATCCACCTCAGATCAAGCTTGCCCCGGAGCCTGTTTTAAGCTCCAACGAGCTCCACCTAGGTGCTGTTGAAGCAGATTTGCCTGTATTGGCAAAAAAAAGACGTTTCAAGCTTCCTAATTTCAAAATAAAATTAAAGAACAAGAAAGTGTTGCTCCGTGTAGGTTTAGTTCTTGGCGTACTTTTGGTTTTAGTGGCAAT
The DNA here is from genome assembly GCA_041742135.1 of Patescibacteria group bacterium. Classification (GTDB taxonomy): domain Bacteria; phylum Patescibacteriota; class Microgenomatia; order UBA8517; family UBA8517; genus 01-FULL-44-24b. The sequence continues at coordinate 136,682 of JBGSJG010000008.1, forward strand.
TTTAGTCATAGTTCCAGTACTATCGCTTGTGGGAAGTGGGCGAGCTCTGGCCACTGGTGCTGATAAGCTTAAAGCTTCGGTCGACTCAAAAGACATAACAGTTGTAAAAAGTAGCCTGCAGGATTTTCAAGCTAAATTCCAAGATTTTGATTCTAAATACAAAAGACTGTCTTGGGCGGGAGCTTTGCCGTTTGTAGGCGTGTATTACAAAGATGGTATTGCAGGTTTAACAGCAGGCAAAAGCGCTCTGGAAGCTGGCTGGATCGTGACGGAAACAATCGAGCCCTATGCTGACATTATTGGATTTGGCGGACCCGGTGGAGAACTCGGTGACTCGGCGAACGACAGAATTGATTTCTTAATCCAGACTATTGGAAGCATCTTGCCTCGCGCAGACGAGCTTGTGGTTAAAGCCCGTGCCGCGAATGAAGAACTCGCAAAGATTGACCCCAATCGCTATCCTGAGGAGTTTCGTGGCATTGAAGTACGCGCAAAGCTGGCAAAATATTTGGAGCTTGCCCAAGAAGCAACAAACTTTATCGCTAACAGTAAGCCACTTTTGGAATCAGCCCCCTATCTTTTAGGTACTGATGCTCCCCGCACATATCTTCTAATTTTTCAAAACGACAAAGAGCTTCGGCCAACTGGCGGCTTTTTGACGGCTTATTCAATTGTCCAGGTGAGTAACGGCAAGATTCAGCCAGTGAGTTCAAATGATATTTACAATTTAGATAACAAGTACACTCCAACGATTGAAGCGCCCGAGGTAATCCGCAAATACCTTGAAGGCCCTTATCTTATTTCAGACAACCTGAGGCTTCGCGATATGAATTGGTCGCCCGATTTTAAGGAAGCGATGGAGATGTTCTTGCCGGAAGCCGAGAAGGCGGGGATTGCGGATATCGATGGTGTTATCGCAGTGGACACACAAGTAGTTGTAAACATCCTAAATGCTATTGGCACAGTCGATGTTCCTGGATATGGGCAATATAGCACCAATCACGACGAGCGCTGTGCTTGCCCGCAAGTGATCTACGAGCTTGAGAGTTTTGCCGATGTTGAAGGCCCGATCGTCTGGAGTGAAAACGAACCAGGGAAAATTGTATTTGCCCCGCCAAATTATTTGAATCGAAAGGAAATAGTGGGTCCTTTGATGAATTCGATTTTGTCCAACGCCCTGGGCCAGCCAAAAGAAAAATTGCCACTTTTGTTTGAAGCTGGTTGGAAAAGTTTAATTGAAAAACATGTGCTTTTGTATATGTATGATGCAAAGGCTCAAGAAGGTGCTGAAGCATTTGGTGTAGCTGGTCAATTGAGTGAATTCGATGCGGACTATGTCCACATTGTCGATGCCAACCTAGGAGGCAGAAAATCAAATTTATATGTAACGCAAGAAGTTCACCACGAGATTGAAATTGATGGCGAAGGAAATATCGTCAAGACGCTAGATGTCACCTATCAAAACCCAGAAAAATACGATGGGTGGCTAAATTCCGTGCTTCCTAATTGGACACGAATTTATTTGCCTAAAGGTAGCGAAATTTTGGACCAAGTTGGTTTTGAAGACCCGGGAGAAGTATATGAAGAGTTTGGAAAGACTGTAGTTTCTGGAGGCTTTGAGTTGCGCCCAGAAGGAGTCAAAAAAGTAACGATCAAATACAAGCTCCCTTTCAAAGCTAAAGACAAGTATGAACTGATGATTCAAAAACAGGCAGGCACAGACGCTCCTCTCCACACAATTACTGTTGGTAAAAAGAGTGAAGAATTTTACCTTAGGAGTGATCGCACTCTTCGGATTGCGCTATGAGCCATTCGTTAGTTTCTGAGGGCATCGTTTTGTCTGCCCGTCCCTACTCCGACGCCGACAAGATTGTCACTGTATTCACGCGAGATTTTGGGCGGATTGCCCTTTTGGCAAAAGGAGTAAAACGCCCCAAAAGCCGAAAACGTGGATCTCTTGAAGTCGCAAGCTACATCAAGTTTATCGCGCACCGTGGGCACGGAATGCCAATTGTTACTGAGGTCGAAATTCTCGAATCTTTTTCTGAAATTCGAAAAGATTTAAAAAAAGTCGCAGTTGCATATTTTTTTATTGAAGTCGTGACGCGAGCCATGCGGGATGAGGAAAAAAATCTGGAAGTTTATACTCTGCTTTTGCAGTATTTAATCAGGCTAACTCAGGACGACAAATTAAAGGCCTTGCGCCGTCAGTTTAGTATCGAGCTTGCCCAGGAGTTAGGATTTATCCCGGAAAACCAGTTTGTTCCAGACGCTGATGAGATGATCGAAGCCATAATTGAGCGCAAACTAGGGAGCGTTAGAGTTGGCAAAAAGCTGCAACTCTAGAATATAAATTCGTAGTAAGTTACAATAGCCTCAGATGGTAACACTCGAAGAAATCGTAGCACTTTGTAAGCGTCGAGGGTTTATTTTTCCGGGATCAGAAATTTACGGAGGGCTTGCCAATACTTACGACTACGGTCCTCACGGAGTTGAGCTCAAAAGAAACCTTCTAAATTATTGGTGGGATACTTTTGTCTCAAAGCGAGATGACATGTACGGCATCGATTCTTCAATTCTCATGAGCCCTAAGGTCTGGGAAGCCTCTGGGCACACGGCCAGTTTTACCAACGTGTTAATCGATTGCACCAATTGCCAATACCGCACTCGTGCTGACCATTTGATTGAAGATGGAATGCCTGATATCGGCAATGTTGAAGGAAAACCCTTAAGCGAATTAGACGAAATTATTAGCGAAAATAAACTGCAATGTCCAAAATGCGGCAAAACCGCGTGGACCAAAGCCCGTAACTTTAACCAGCTTTTTGAAACTCAAGTAGGAATTATCACTTCTGGAAAAAATACTGCGTATCTGCGCGGAGAGCTTGCTCAGGGAATGTTTGTAAACTTTAAATCCGTAATGGATAGTATTCACCCAAAGCTTCCGTTTGGACTTGCGCAGTCAGGCAAAGCTTTTAGAAACGAAATAACGATGGGCAAGTTTACTTTCAGAACTTTGGAGTTTGATTTGGCCGAATTTGAGTATTTCGTTGATCCTTCTGAGTGGGAAAAATGGTTTGAGTATTGGAAAGAGGCGATGTATCGCTTCGCGCTCTCACTTGGGTTTGCCGAGGAAAACCTGAGGTGGCGAAGTCACAGCAAAGAAGAGCTTAGCCATTATTCAAGTCGGACCGAGGACTTGGAATACAAGTTCCCTTGGGGGTACAAGGAAATGTGGGGCTTAGCTTATAGGACAGATTTTGACCTTAAAAATCACATGGAAAAAAGTGGCGTAGATTTGCGCTACACAAACCCTGTTTCAAACGATAAGTTTATTCCTCATGTCTTGGAGCCTACATTTGGGCTCTCGAGGCTGATCACTATAATTTTAATGAATTCGTATTTTTATGACGAAGAGAAAAAGCGAGTGGTTTTGAAGCTGCCTGCTATTTTGGCACCGTATAAAGTAGCTGTATTTCCTCTACTTCCTAATAAACCAGAGTTGGTTGAGAAGGCAAAAGAGATTTATCAGTCGCTAAGTGAAAAATTCGCAACAGCTTGGGACGACCGAGGAAACATTGGTAAGCGTTATGCAGCACAAGATGAAGTGGGAACCCCATGGTGTATAACTGTAGACTTTGATACTTTGGAAAAGGCCGATGTCACGGTGCGAGATCGTGATACGGGGCAACAACAGCGCGTTTCTATTGACAAACTAACAGAGTTTATTCAAAATGGTCTCACTGGGTCAAATGAATAAGAAACTTCCATTAATTCTTCTTGCAGTAGCAGCAGTTGTAGTTTTAGCCTTTGTTCTAATGCGTGGCCGGGGTACTAGCAATACCTCAGAAGATGATAATGTTCCCGAGCTTCCGTTTTCGCAACGTCCATATACACAGCTTGTTCCTACAGAGGATGGTCACTATTTGAACATGATTATTTCTAACATCAACGTTCCAGGAGCCGCCTCGATGGATTATGAGCTTTATTACGATACTGCCGAGGGGATTACCCAAGGGGTTCCGGGCAAAGTAAATCTTGAAGGTAAAAATAGTGTTGAGCGCGAGCTTTTATTGGGGTCTGAGTCTTCTGGCAAGTTTAGGTACGACGAAGGAGTTGACGATGGAACTCTCACGCTTCGTTTTAGAGACCAAGGTGGCAAGCTTATTGGAAAAGTAGCTGGTCAGTGGGCGCTTTTGAGTGACACCGACAAATTAATGTCGGTCGATGGCAAGTTTACCTATACACTCGAAGAAGCAAGCGAAGATTACTTTGTAGTGATGCCAACGTTTGGCCTACCGGGCTCAGCCAACTTTGAAGTTGATATGGGGCCTTACGGCGTCTTTGCTGCTATGGATGATGAGATGCCAGGCGCACTGAATTTAGGTGGCAATCTTTACATCTGGGACGGTACAGCTTGGGAAGCTCTATCTAGTGGTGAATCAGACAACCTCGGTGTATTTGTAACTTCAAAATAAGTAAATTTACTTTATAATAACCCCATGAGCGGTCCAGAACACTTAGAAGAAGAAACAGATTTTCGCCCGGTGACAAGGATAAGTGATGCAACAGGCGAACGCGGTGCGATAACTACAGGTCTAAATGAAACAATCGCTGCAATCGAAGGATCGATTAAGGCAGACTCCGCAACCACAGGAGATCCAGACACAGACGTTCGGTTTGTAACCCACATAAATCAAGGGTCCAAATAACTTCAGCCTCACATTAATTTTCGTGTAAAGTTTGTATTGACATGCCCGTGAAAACATATCAAAATGGTTGGTAGTGGTGAAAAGTGGTGACTGCCTAATCAAAATATATGTTAATAGGCAGCTATCAGAGCAACTTAGGGGATAAACGAAGAGTTGCAGTACCTAAAAAATTTATAGAAAGTCTTGGGGAGAAACCAATAATTGCCAAGTGGTATGAAAACTGTTTGGTTTTGGTTAGCCAAGAATTTTGGGAAAAACTCTTAAACCGATTAACGGGTGGAAAAAAGACTGCCAGTTTGGGAGTTCGAGACATTGAAAGGTTTATCTTGGGCTCAGCTTATGAAGTTGAACCAGATACACAGGGGAGAATAATTATTCCCGAATTATTGGCACATTACGGAGGACTCAAGCAAGAAGTAGTTTTTATAGGCTTGGGAGACCGGGTCGAGGTTTGGTCAAAGGAAGCTTGGGACAGCAAGGCCACAGAGCTTTCAAAGACCACCCGAGATTACATTGAAAGTTTATCTGAAAGGGAAAATTAAATGCATGAACCTGTATTAGTTAGTGAGGTAATTGATTATTTGCACATTCAAAATAACGCACAGTACATAGACGCGACCTTGGGAGCGGCTGGGCACAGCTTAGAAATTCTTAAAAGAGGCGGAATGGTTTTAGGAATAGAAGCAGACCCTGCGATGCTAAAGTTTTCAAAAAAACGAGTGGGAGAAGCCTGCCCTACACTTGTTTTAGGTAACTTCAGAGATATCGCAAAAATCGCTCGCGGAAGCGGATTTACAAATGTGTCTGGGATACTTTTTGATCTTGGGATTTCAAGCATTCATTTTGATACCGATGCTCGTGGGTTTTCCTTTAAAGACCCCAGCTCACCTCTTGATATGAGGCTAAATCCTGAAGTTCAAGCTGTAACCGCAGCTGATTTGTTAAATAGTTTGGACCAAACTCAGTTAACGAATTTGTTTGAGTCGTCAAGGTTAGCACGCGATGTAGTAAACGCCAGAAAATTTAAGAAATTTGCTTTAGTTGGCGATTTATTGTCACTTTTTGAGGGAAAAACGCGAGGCAAAATTCATCCAGCTACCAAGGCTTTTATGGATTTGCGTATCGCGGTCAATAGCGAGCTGGACAATATCGCCGAGGCTTTACCGGATGCATTTGATCTTTTGGCCAAAGGCGGAAAATTGTGCGTAATATCTTTCCACTCTGGTGAAGATCGGATTGTTAAAGAGAATTTTAGACGTCTGGTTGATCAGGGCATAGCAGAAGCGACCGACTTGATTCTACCTAGTCAATCAGAAGTCGAGCGAAATCCGAGGTCCCGAAGTGCAAAGATGCGAGTTTTAACAAAGTTATGAATAAAACAAAATTGATGGTTTTGATTTCTGTAATAGCCGCAGCTGCTCTGATGGTGACAGTCGCGGTTGGCTCCAGTCTTTGGGGCTCTGAGCTTCATGAGCTGGAGAACGCTATTTCTCAACTTGAGGAAGAAAATAAAGTAACACAGGAAAAAATTGTCCAAGGAACTTCTTTGACGGCGCTGTATGAAATCCGCGAAGAGCTAGGATTTGCCAAACCTTCAAGAGTGATTTATATGGGGGATCATACATCAGTTGCCCAAGCGCATAATGGAGCTTCGAATTAGGATCATTTCTATCGGTTTTGTAGTAGCAGTTGTTGTTTTGGTGGGAAAATTAGCTTTTTGGCAGGTGGTCCGCGGCCAAGAGCTTGCAAGTCAAGGAAGGTATCAGCAACAAAGTACTCGATTGATTGATGCTAAAAGAGGGGACATTCTTTCCTCTGACGGAAGCTATCTTGCAGCAAGTAACGACGCATGGCTTTTGGTGGCTCAGAGGCCAAAATTTGTCGAAAGTCCGGCTAAAGTTGCAAGTGAACTTGCTAAATTATTCAAAGGCGAAGAAATCTATGAGGACGATGAAGAAAAAGATGAAGCTTTGGATCGTGAAGAAAAACGGCTTTACGACCTTTTGGTGCGCGATGAGCTCATGTGGATTCCGCTTAAAAATCGTGTTGATAGAGCAATGCGAGAAAAAATTGAAAAACTTGCGTTTGAGGGCTTGGAGTTTGAGATTGAGGAGGATCGATACTATCCGGAGGCTTCCGCCGCCGCACAAATTTTAGGTTTTGTGGGCAAAGATGAAGACGGAAACGATAAGGGTTACTTTGGCTTGGAAGGTTATTACGATTTGTCGCTTGCGGGCAAGGAGGGTTTTAGAAGCCGCGAAGCAAATGCTCTTGGAGTACCCATTATTTTTGGTGACAGCAAGGAAGCCTCAGCGATACGTGGAACCGATTTAATCACACACATTGACAGGACAATTCAGATTGTGGTCGAGAGTAAGCTTGCCGAAGGGCTTGAAAAATACGGTGCACTTTCGGGCAATATTATTGTTACCAATCCTCAAACAGGTGCAATTTTGGCTATGGCCACAAGCCCCAGCTACGATCCTAAGAAATATTATGATTATGGCGATGAATTTTTTAGAAATCCTGTGATTTCGGATGCTTTTGAGCCTGGGTCGATTTTTAAGCCTTTAGTGATGGCTGCTGCATTGGACGCGGGAGTGGTCAAACCTGACACGATTTGCGATATTTGCGACAAGCCCTATCAGGTGGACAAATATTTTATTCGCACTTGGAATAATGAATACAACGCCGGCGCCACAATGCAAGACGTTATAGTTCACTCAGATAACGTAGGAATGGCATTCACGGGCAATAGGCTAGGAGCCGACCGATTGCATGATTATCTATCGGCCTACGGCTTTGGCGGCCTTACAGGGATTGATTTGCAAGGAGAAGTGACGCCTTCGATTCGCTCAAAAGGGACATGGAACGTGGTGGACTTGGCGACTACATCTTTTGGCCAAGGAATTGCTGTCACTCCTATTCAGATGGTTTCGGCATTGGGTGCATTGGCCAATAAGGGCGTGCTTATGGCCCCGCAACTTGTCGATAAAATAAAAATTGCGGGGGATACGGAAGATATTGAGCCTGTGGAAGTTCGTCGTGTCGTTTCACGAGATGCTGCGGAGGACATCACGCGGATGATGATTGCCGCGGTTAAAAGTGGTGAGGCGAAGTGGGCGGTCCCTGCGGGCTTTACCATTGCAGGCAAGACCGGTACAGCTCAGATTCCGGTAGCTGGGCATTACGATTCAGAGAAAACTATCGCAAGCTTTGTGGGCTTTGCTCCACCTTCAGACCCCAAGTTTTTAATGCTTATAACGCTTCGTGAGCCTCAAAGCTCTCCTTGGGCATCTGAAACCGCAGCTCCTTTGTGGTTTGATATTGCCAAGGAAATATTTCCCTATCTAGGTATACAGCCAGGCGAATAATTAGACTGACTTGCGTGAAAAGTGTATAATTTGCACACATGAATCTTCGCGTTTATGGCGGTACGGCGCTTTCCGGAGAAATTACTCCTTCAGGGAGTAAAAACGCTATAGTGGCGCTTCTTCCTTCAACTCTTCTGTTTGATAAACCAGTAACATTCACAAACGTCCCCGACATTACCGATGTAGGCAGACTTGTAAAAGTATTAACTGCGTTGGGTGGCAAAGTTGACTGGAATAAAGCAGAGAAGAAGATGGTTATAGATAACTCGAATGTATCCATGAAGGGTTTGGGAAAAGAAGAGGTCGGAAATATGAGGGGCACGGCACTTTTATGGGGGCCAATGTTGGCACGTTTCAGAAGTGTAGCATTTGATGAACTTCCCGGAGGTTGTACATTAGGAGTTCGCCCGCTAAACCCTCATTACGATGCTTTTGAAAAATTGGGAGTTAAAGTTGACGCGAGCTTTAAAAGTACAAAAATGGATGCCGCAAACGCTCGCTCAGCTGACTTTTGGCTCACTGAAATGAGCCCAACCGTGACTGAGAACGTGATAATGTTTGCGACTTCGCTCCCCGGAAAAACAAGAATAACCGGTGCTGCTTCTGAGCCCAATGTTCAGGATCTCTGTGTCTTTTTAAATAAGTGCGGAGCAGATATCAAGGGAGTTGGCTCAAGTATTTTAGAGATCGAAGGCGGCAAGCCATTGTCTCCCGTGGAGCACAAAGTTATAAGCGACCATTACGAGATTGCAACTTTCCTTTCGCTCGCCGCGGCAACCGGAGGCGAAATTTCAATTAAGGATGCTATCCCTGAGCATTTTTCTTATATCAACCATATATTCTCGCGTTTTGGGGTTAATGTAATTTACGAGGGTACTACTGCAAAGATTGCCAGAAACTTAGAGCTTTCGATTCACTGCGAGAATGGACCTCTTCAAATAAAAGCTCAGCCATGGCCGGGATTACCAGTGGATTTACTTCCGATATTTATGCCACTGGCACTTGCCGCTCCTAAAAATGCAGCCCTTTTTCATAATTGGATGTATGAATCTGGATTGTTTTGGACTTCAGAATTTTCAAAATTTGGTGCAAATGTTCTTCTGTGTGATCCTCATCGTGTGCTTATAACAGGCGGGCACAAACTTTACGGCAGTGAAATCGAAGCCCCATACATTATTCGAGCGGTGGTGGCCCTCATGATGGCAGCCATGATTGCTGAGGGTGAAAGCACAATACTAAACGCGGATGCAATTCACCGGGGGCACCCGGACTTTGCTGAGAACTTAAAGAGTTTGGGTGCTAAAATCGAGGAAATTAATGGTTAAATCTTCTAAAGCTAAGCTTTATTTCACGCCAAAGACGAAAGTACACTTCATGGGAATTGGTGGAAGTGGCATGTCCGCAGTTGCCATGCTTGCCAATGCAGCTGGCTACGAAGTAGATGGTTGTGATCAGTCACCCGCGACACCGTATATGAAAGAGCTTGCTCAGATAAATATCAAAACTGGCCACTCAAAAGATCATGTAAAAGGAAAAATTTTGGTTATTAGCCCGGCGATCAGTTTTATTAAACCCACTCCAGACGAAGTTCGCGCGGCCAAAAAAGTTATAACTTGGCAGGAGCTTTTGGGAAAAGAAATCGTGCAAGACAAGAGCGTTATTGCAGTAGCTGGAACTCATGGCAAGTCTACTACCACGGCCATGCTTGCCTTAATCTTTGAGCAGGCGAAGTTAGACCCCGGAGTTATGATTGGCGCAAAAGTCCCACAGTGGAACAGCAACTTTCGAGTTGGTCAGGGTAAGAATTTTATCGTTGAAGCGGACGAATTTAATGACAATTTCCTAAATTACTCCCCAGAGATAGCCATAATCAACAATATCGAGTTCGATCACCCTGATTATTTTAAAGACGAGCCTCAGCTCATAAATAGTTTTAAGAATTTTATTTCTCGTCTTAAAGGTAGAAAAATATTAATTTTTAATTCTGACTCGAAGATTTTGTCTGATTTAGTCAAAGCAGCTGATAAGGATATTACGCGTATTAGCTATAGTTTAATAGATGAAAGCGCAGACGTTTATGGAAAGATAGTTAAAAAATCGTTAGCAGAAACTCGCTTTTCAGTCGTTTCAAAAAAGCTAAATGTTAATTTTACTTTTACGCTTAAGTTGGCAGGGGACTACAATGTGTCAAATGCTTTGGGTGCAATTGCTGCGGCAGTTTCCTGTTCAATAGACAAAAGTACCATAAACGCTTCCCTTTCTAGCTTTTATGGAATTGGTAGACGTATGGAATTACTTGGCAAACCTGCCGGGGTTTTTGTTTATGATGATTATGCTCATCACCCTACAGCAATAAGAGAAACTCTTAAAGCACTGAGGCAAAGACATCATAAATCAAGAGTTACTGCTGTGATTGAGCCTCACTCTTTTTCTCGTACAAAAGCACTTCTGAATCAGTATAAAGGGGTATTTGAAAACGCTGATCGCGTTATAGTAGCACCAATTTTTAAAGCTAGAGACTCAGCAAATTTTGGAATTAGTTCAAATTCAATAGTTAAAGTAGTCACTCACGGCAACATCCATGCTGCAAAAACATTGCATGATGCCACCGAAATGGCATTAAAAGGAGTAAAGAAGGGTGATGTGATTATTGTTATGGGTGCGGGGCAAAGTAACGTTATTGCTACAGATTTAGTCAAGGCACTGTCTTTAAAAATATATAAAAATTACTCGTTAAAGAAGCTAAACACTTTCAGAGTAGATGTGAAGGCTAAGCAATTTGTGGATGTTGAATCCGAGTTGGCTCTTAAACGATTGCTCAGCGATAAAAAAGTTAGAGCTGAAAAAAGGCTAATTATCGGGGCTGCAGCAAATATCCTTTTTACAAAAGATTTTGATGGGTTAGTCATTAAAAACTCTATAAAGGGAATCAGTTTAATTAGTGAAAGTAAAAATTATGTTACTCTCGAGGTAGGATCTGGCGAGAGCTGGCATGAATTGGTTATGTATAGCGTTAAAAACGGATGGGCTGGTATTGAAAATTTAGTTTACATCCCAGGACTTGTTGGTGCGGCTCCGGTGCAAAATATTGCAGCTTATGGCCAGAATTTCTCAGACGTGTTTGTTAGCCTTGACGCTATAGATACTAAAACAGGCAAAAAGAAAGTTTTCAGTAAAGAGGACTGCATGTTTGGTTATAGAGATAGTTATTTTAAGTCAAAAGCTCCGGGTCGGTTTGTTGTCACAAAAGTTAGACTAAAGCTCGCAAAAACCGCTCATATTAATACTTCGTATTTTGAAACAGGTAAGACTTTTGCAAAAAATGTTTCACTTGAGCAAGAGTTAGCATTAATCGCAAAGCCACCTTATACAATTCACGACGTTGCAATGGCAGTTATGAGTATTCGCAAAAAGAAACTTCCTGAAGTCTCCGACGTAGGAACTGTTGGTAGTTTTTTTAAAAACCCTGTTATTACTAAAGAGAAATACTTAGCACTTAAAGAGGCAGATCCTGATTTGCAATCTTACCCAGTCGAAGACTTGAGGTACACAAAAAAAGTAAACGGCGAGATGGTCAAAATCCCGGCCGCCAGACTTTTAGATACTCTAGGATGGAAAGGCAAAAAAATTGGCAAAGTGGGAACACACCCCACACAAGCGCTTGCTGTAGTTAATTACGGAGCCAAGCCTAAGGATATTTTGAAATTTACGAGACAGATGCAAAAGGCGGTACTGGATAAGTTTGGAATCGAGCTTGAGCCGGAGGTCGTAATTATATGAAATCAATCAAAGGTGTCACTGATGACTCTAGAAAAGTTAAAAAAGGCTTTGTTTTTGTGGCAATAAAAGGAGAGCATTTTGATGGCAACGATTATATTTCAGAAGCTATCGATAATGGGGCGGCTGAAATTGTAAGCGAAAAGAAAATGCCGATAAACTGGGACTCTAAGGTCAATTACCGAAAGGTTGCCAATGCCCGTCGTGAGCTCTCGTTATTGGCTTGTGAATTTTACGCCAATCCTTCAAAAAAAATGACGGTTATTGGTGTTACAGGGTCGGACGGAAAAACGACAACTTCCCATATGATTTATGAAGTTTTAAAAAAAGCTGGTAAGCCAGTGGGTTTGATTTCAACAATCTCGGCAAAGATCAAAAATCGTGAAGTCGATACGGGCTTTCATGTTACAAATCCTGAGCCTCTAGAATTACAAAAACTGCTATCTCAAATGGTCAAATCAGGACTTGACTATGTTGTTTTGGAGGTAACTTCGCATGGCATTGATCAAGAGCGAATTGCTGGAATCAATTTCGATTTGGCGGTTTTGACAAATATCACACACGAGCATCTTGATTATCATAAAACTTTTAGTAAGTATCGGGATACCAAGCTTAGGTTGTTTTTGGATGCGAAAACTTCTGTCCTAAATAAAGATGATAAAAATTACGATTATTTGAGTGGGAAAATTAAAAATAAAAAAATCTCTTATTCTTTGAATCAAGACGCAGATTTCACTCCTTCTACTCTTGAGCTTGATAAATTAATGGGCTTATCACTTCCAGAAGTTGGTTCATACAATATTCAAAATGCTCTTGCTGCCGCGGCAACTGCCTCGGTACTCGGAGTTTCACTCAAAATAACTCAAGATGCTTTGGCAAAAATGCAATTGCCCAAAGGCAGGCTCCAGAGAATAAAAAACACAAAAGGAGTCAACCTGTACGTCGATTTTGCCCATACGCCAAATGCACTGCAGCAAGTTCTCGGGTTACTTAAAGAGCAAACGGAAGGCAAATTGATTGTCGTTTTTGGTTGCGCCGGAGAGCGAGACAAGCAAAAACGCTCAATGATGGCTAGAATTGCAACAGATATCTCTGATTTTTCAGTCTTTACGGCTGAAGACCCCAGAAGTGAAAAGATTGAAGATATCTTGGCGCAAATGGAATTAGGAGTTAAAAACAAAAAAGCTGCACGTTTCAAAATAGCCGAGCGGGGTGAGGCAATCAGTTTTGCCGTAAACGAGCTGTCAAAAGCCGGAGATACATTGGTCATAACAGGTAAAGCGCACGAAAAAAGTATGGCTTATAATGGTATTGAATATCCATGGAGCGACTTTGAGGCAGTTGATATGGCGCTAAAGGGCAAGACTTTAAAAATTAAAAGATGAAAAAAAATATTGCAGTCTGTTTCGGGGGAGTATCTCCCGAGCATGAAGTTTCCGTTATTACTGGCCTGCAGGTGATGGAGCAGATTGACCGAGATTTATTTGAGCCATTTGCGATTTATTTTACCAAAGAAGGACTTCTTAAGTTTCAAGATATTAAAAAGCGACATGACTTTAAAGTCGATGGGGGAAAAATTGTGAATTTTGCCAAAGATGAAAAAGGCGTTTATTTTATTGGTAGCACTCCCCTAGCCAAGAGAGTATATGTAGACTCGGCATATCTTGCTTTTCATGGAGGATATGGGGAAGCTGGGCCCGTTCAAGGCTTTTTTGAAACGCTTGAATTGCCCTTTACATCTCCGCCCTTGGAAGCCTCGGCGATATCTATGAATAAGCAGCTGACTCGGCAGGTTTTGTCACAGAACACGATAAATGTTGTCCGGGGGGTTTCAGTTTTTTCGGATGATGTGCTCAAAGACCCCGATGTTACAATGCAAAAAGTGAAGAAGGAAATTGGATTGCCCGCAATAATTAAGCCTGTACATTTAGGTAGCAGTATCGGAATTAATGTTGCCAAAAAAGAAGTGGAGCTTAAAAAGTTTTTACTAGAAGCGGCCCATGTTGATAGCGAGATTTTGGTAGAGAAGCTTCTTGTCAACTTCGTAGAATATAATTGCTCGGTACGCGCAGTTGACGGAAAACTTGAAGCAAGCGAAGTGGAGCGACCCATCAAGTCGGATGAGATCTTAAGCTTTGCCGATAAATACCAAAAGGGTGGAAATAAAAAAGCTGCAGGGATGGCGTCGCTTGTGCGGGAACTCCCAGCTAAAATTCCAGTAAGTCTTAAAGATAAAATTCAAAAAATTGCGCGTGAAGTATTTAAAGCTACTAGATGCAAAGGACTGGTTAGAATTGATTTTATGGTAACTAGTGATAACGAAGTCTATGTAACTGAAGTAAATCCAATTCCTGGATCGATGGCTTTTTATCTGTGGGAAGCAAGCGGAGTTAGTTTTACTAAGCAAATTACTGATTTAATTGAGCAAAGCATCGTTGATTTCAAGAGTAAAGTGGGGAAAAAACTAGATTATCAAAGTGATATTGTCGAGAAGTTTGTAAAAGTTTAGTAGTAATTATCTCCAAGCTCCGGTTGCATTAGGACAAGATACTCTTTGGGGCTAAAGTTTTTTTTGATAATTTCCCAAGCATCAGTCATGCCTTCTGCAAGTAGTACTTCTTGGCTAATTCCTTCCAAGACTTCGTTGTGAAGAACAGTTTTGCAAAGGACTACTTGCGCCTTGGATTCGGCTAATATTTTGCCGTATTCGAAGTTGGCATCTTTGTTTTCGCGCCCCAACTCTGGTATTCCCGCAGTAACTACAATTAGTTTTTTCTTCATTTGTTTTGCCAACAAAAGTGCATTTTTAAGCGTGAACTTTGCTGTGGTAAAGCTTATGTTGTAGCTTTCGTCAATTGTCTCAAAACCGTGAAGATCAATGATGTTTCCGCGTCTGTCTGGTTTGGCAAGTTTTTTAGCAGTATCATCGACAATATCTTTAGGAATTTTCAAAGCCTTGGCAACTGCCAACGCATATTCAAGATTAGATTCCTTGTCGGAAATTTTAATCGCCCCAGCTTTTGCGTAATTAAAAACTTCGTGAAGCGCGATTTTAAGCTTTGCCTTGCTGCCAAATCTTTCCAAATGTTGGTCCCCCACGTTTGTTAAAATTGCGATGTCGGGCGGAGTTATCGCGCAACTTCTTTTAATTTCTCCGATAAAGTACGTATCCATTTCGACTATTAAAATTTCAGTAGTTGTGTTTAAATTTTTTAGAATCCACGCAGCAATTCCTGTCGGCGTATTAATGTTGCCCGGAATCATCTGGGTTTTAAAGTTATAGCGAACCAGTTCGTAAATATAATTTTTGGTCGTGGTTTTGCCAAAGCTTCCTGCGACGGCTATAACTTTCCCGTTATATTTGTTAGCAAAATGTTTTGCCGCGGATTTTTGGATGCCATGCTTAATACGCTCGTAAATCGGGTTTAAAACAATGTTTGCGAGAGCAACCCAAAAAGGAATCAAAAGAACCGTGAAAATAATCGTCAAGTATGATCCCAGAATGGTGAGCACTACGCTAAGTGCCAACGTAACCCTCACTCTTGAAGTTAAAACCAGCTTTTGCCGCTTTTGAAAGCCTCTTTTTAAAAAAAATCTGGAGATTAATTTTAAGTAGCGTTTAGTATCATACTCTTCGAGTTGAAGAAGGTACAAAAAGTCAAAGAAGGGGAAAATTTTGTCAATCATATAAATTTGTTTATGAGTCCCCAAAGTAAGTTTGGATTTTCAAACTGAATGTTGTGGCCGCTATTTTGAATTTCCTCAAACCTTGAGTGCTTTATAAGTGAATGCATTTTTTGCCCTATGGCAATAGGTGCTGTTTTATCTTTGGATCCCCAGATAATTAGCGTTGGGCATTTTATTTCTGGCAGTTGTTTTGTCATGTCGTAGTTAACAGATTTTTTGAAAACCTCGCCCAAGCCTTTTTCTATAGCTTCCTTGTACTCCATGTTTTTAGTTATCGATCTTTTCTTGGGAAAGAGTCGCTTGCCAACTTTATGTAAAACGATTTTAAGACGAATTTTTAAGGGTGGCATATACAAAAGAGGCGCGGCGACAAGAATCAGCTTTTTGACAAGCTCCGGATGATCAATGGCAACTTGTGCTGCAATTTTACCTCCAAAAGAATGGCCAACAAGCACAATGGAGTTAAGATTATTTTTCTTAATTTTTTTTGCTACCCACTGGGCATATTCTTTGATTCCCCAGTCTGAAGAAATTAGTTTTTCATTCCCAAATCCAGGAAGGTCCATTAGAAGAACGTCTCTATCAAACTTTTGTGCAAAGCCTTGCCACGCTTCTTTTGAATGCCCCCATCCATGGAGGATTACTATTGGCATGTCCTTATTTTACTACAAACAACTTGTGCCGTGAAAAGTTGGGCAGAGATTGATATAATGAGTGGTACGATGAATACTCCGTCAGTTCTGCCTTTAGCTCTCGGGCTCGTAATAGTGTCGTTTTTTGTTTCCAGCTCACTGATTGTTCCTTTTATCAATTTGCTTTATAGAATTAAGCTTGTAAGAAGGAGAGAAGGTGAGTTTGGGGGGAAGACAAAATCTCTTTTTGACAAACTTCACGACAAAAAAGCAGGAACGCCCATAGGTGGAGGAATTATCTTAATTTTTATTACCACGATATTATTTTTTGTCATCCTTCCTTTTGCCGCAAAAATGGGACTTTTTATTCATACTTCTTTTAACCTGCGAGACGAGCTTGTGGTAATTTTTGTAACCTTTGTTTCGTTTGGGCTTTTGGGGCTACTTGATGACGTGGTCAAGATTTTTGGTAAACCGAAAGCTGGCAAAATTGGCGCAGTTTTTGGTATGACCAAGCTTCAGAAATTTGCTCTACAGTGGATTTTGGGGCTTATCATTGGATTCCTGATTTATAATAATCTTGGAATTAGAATCCTTCATATCCCACTTTTTGAAATAGTTATTAATCTTGGTCCTCTTTATATTCCATTTGCTGCTTTTGTGATTGTGTTTTTTGCGAACGCTTTTAATCTTACTGACGGCTTGGACGGCTTGGCATCGGGACTTTTGATGATTTATCTGTTTGCCTACATAATCATCGCAATTGAGCACTTGGACACTCCACTGTTTATGTTTATTTCAATTTGGCTTGGGTCGATTATTGCTTTTCTTTATTTCAATATTCCGCCTGCCAGAATTTTTTTGGGCGACACCGGGGCTCTAAGCTTTGGGGCAATGATCGCGGTTATTGGGCTTATGATCGGAAACGTGGCTACACTGTTTATTATCGGCGGATTATTTGTGTTTGAAGCAGCTTCTTCTTTGATTCAGATGGCTGGCTGGAAGTATCTTAAGCGCGGCATTTTTCCTTTGGCGCCGATTCACCATGCCCTTGAAGCCATGGGTTGGGAAGAGCCAAAAATTGTAATGCGTGCTTGGCTGGCAGCTTTAATGCTGGCTGTCTTCGGCCTTTGGTTGACTACTATATGAAAAATGGCTGCCAGACGAAAGAAAAATTTTCGATTCAAAACTCAAAACACTGGTGTCTTCGATAGACAACTATTTTGGCTTACGGTGCTTCTAACAGTTATTGGCCTTCTTGCAGTCTCTGATGCTTCGGGACCTCAAGCTATGGCAGCTTTTGGCAGCCCTTTTTATTTTGCACGGCAACAGATTATGTGGGCGGTGGTTGGTTTTGTTGGCCTTATTGTTGCTTCTCGAATTCATTATTCTTATTGGAAGAAAGTGGCTTTTATAATCGGCATATCAGCAGTTATTTTACTACTGGTAGTTCTGATCCCGGGAGTTGGCACGAAAGCTTTGGGGGCACGCAGGTGGCTTAATCTTGGGCCAATGGCGCTTCAGCCTTCAGAAGTTGCCAAGTTTGCAGTCATAGTAGTCATTGCACGTCTCTTGGACGAAAAATACCCGTTTAAATATCCAGTGGCTCTAATCGGGGGGATTAGCATGCTTGTAATGCTTCAGCCAGATTTGGGAACGACGATTGTAATTGCGGGAGCTGGCCTATTGCAACTATTTGTCGGCGGAATGCCCCTGGCTTCTTTGTTTGCTACTATTGCCTCGGGAGCAGTTGCAACTGGATTTCTAATTTTGACTTCCGAGTATCGCCGCGCGCGCCTTATGACTTTTTTGGAAAGCGGCAGTGATCCATTGGGAAACTCGTATCATATGAAGCAAATCTTGATAGCACTTGGATCGGGAGGTTTATTTGGTGTAGGTATTGGCCAATCACGCCAAAAACACCTTTTTTTGCCTGAAAGTGCAAGCGATTCGATTTTTGCGGTTGTCGCTGAAGAAACAGGTTTTGTTGGCGCTGCTCTTCTTGTTATTCTTTTGGCTTATTTTATTATTAAAATCTTGAAAGTGGCGGTTAATGCACCTGACAATTTTTCCAAATTACTAGCCTCGGGGATTGCCATTTGGTTATGTCTTCAGATGTTTCTTAATATCTCTTCTGTTGTTGCAGTTACACCTTTGACTGGCATTCCACTTCCATTTTTTAGTTATGGAGGCTCAAGCCTTGTGATGATTCTCTTCGGAGTGGGTATAATACTAAATATCTCCCGCTATGCCAAAGACAAAAAATAATTTAGTTTTAACCGGTGGCCACGCAGCAACAACTGCTATGGCTTTGGTCGAAGCTCTCAAAGAAAAACTGTCCAAGAACGCAACAATATCGTGGATAGGAACAAAAAATGCTGTGGAAGGGAAAAAGGGCCTCACCTTGGAATTTAAAACTTTTCATGCTTTGGGAATTAACTGCTATGCAATTACAACAGGAAGAGTGCAGAGGAAGTTCACAAGACATACAATCTTTTCGCTTTTAAAAATTCCTTTGGGTTTTGTCCATGCTTTGTGGCTAATATTAAAAATTCGTCCTGACGCGATTGTTTCATTTGGAGGTTTTGCTGCTTTCCCTGTTGTTGTGTGGGGCAGGCTATTGGGCGTGCCTGTGGTGATACACGAGCAGACAACGGCAATTGGTATGGCCAATAAATATTCAGTACCATT
This sequence comes from Patescibacteria group bacterium, assembly GCA_041742135.1. Classification (GTDB taxonomy): domain Bacteria; phylum Patescibacteriota; class Microgenomatia; order UBA8517; family UBA8517; genus 01-FULL-44-24b. Next base: position 155,555 of record JBGSJG010000008.1, read on the forward strand.
TGCTGCTAAAGTCGCAATTTCTCGTGACGAGAGCCGCAAGTATTATCCCAAAAATAAAATAGTTCTCACAGGCAATCCTGTGCGTAAGGCCTTTTTTGAAATTCCTGCAAAAGCTAAAATGGCCGTGCCACCAACAATATATGCAACTGGAGGCTCGCGTGGGTCTCAGAATTTTAATGCAAAGCTGCTTGAAATTTTGCCAAGCGTTCTTGATGAGTTTAAAGTAATCCACCAATGTGGCGATTTTGATTATGAATTATTTACGACCTTTAAAGATTCACTTATGGGATTCAAAAAAGATCACTATGAAGTTCATTCTACTATCGACCCACTCAAAGTCCCACAAATACTTAAAATTGCCGACATTGTCATTGGGCGTGCAGGGGCCAATACCGTCTCTGAGGTAATCGCCGCGCGCCGGCCAGCAATTTTTATCCCCATCCCTTGGAGCCAAAATGACGAGCAGACCAAAAATGCCAAACTTATGGAGGCTGAAGGCATGGCGATTGTTCTTAATCAAAACGATATGAGCTCGGAATCATTTTTGAAAGCAATACACCAAATTAAGGCTGATTATGGAAAGTACGCACTTCACAGCGATTCGGATTTGCGTGAACTGGATCGACAGGCCGCAGAAAAACTAGCGCTCTTGGCATTATCACTATGAAAAGAAAAATTGGCGCAGCAGTTCTTGTCCTCGTAATCATAATTTTGAGTTTAGTTTTTTTGTCAAAGGCATTTACGATTAATTCGATTCAATGCACGAGCGAAGGCTCTTGTGATGGTGAGGTTGTAGGTTTACTGGAATCTCAGAAAGGCAAAAACTATTTTGCAGCCAAAAAAAGCTTAGGCGACTCCTTGTCCTCGCACCCAAAAGTTGAAAGTTACGAGATTCATTTTGCTGTTCCTTCTACTTTAAGCCTTTCTTTAATTCAAAAAAAAGAGGCCTTTGGTTTAAAGTTTGCTCAAAATCGCTATCTTTTGTTTGACGAAGATGCAAGCCTTATTGGTGAGTCGGAAAGTACCGATCTGCCTTACGCCACAGTTTTGGGAGTTCCCCTTGATAACGAGTTAGTTTTTGGGGTTAAATTAATGCTTGAGTTGGTTAAGTACTATGGAGCAGAAAATATGAGAGTGGACAAAAATGGCTTTTACGCGGTTTTGCCAAACCGTGGAGAAGTAACGTTTCCGCTTTCGGGAGACGTGGACGTCGTTTTGGGCTCTTTAGAGGCTGTTCTTTCACAGTTGAATCGCTCGCCGCAAAATCATACAATTACGATAGATCTACGGTATAAAAATCCAGTAGTTTATGGAATATGAATAAATCTCGGTTAATCGCAGGTGTAGATATTGGCTCTTCAAAAATAACCACGCTAATTGCTCAAGTGGTTGTGGAAGAAATTACGCAGGATACTTCTGTAAACATTATTGGTGTTTCAAATACCAACTCAAAAGGCGTTAAAAAGGGCCAGATTGTAGACATTGAGGAGGCCGTGGAGGCAATTATCGCTTCAGTCGAAGCCGCTGAGCGCATGGCGGGGTTTAACTTGGACCGAGCTTTCATTTCTGTCGGTGGGGCACATGTCGCTTCCCAAAACTCAAAGGGTGTTGTGGCGGTGTCGAGCAGTAACGGTGAAGTTAACGATGAAGATATTGCGCGCGTTATTGATGCCGCTCGAGCTGTGAGCCATCCCGCATCTCGTGAAATTATCCATGTAATCCCCAGAGAATTTATCGTTGATGGCGAGGCGGGTGTGCGAGACCCAGTTGGCATGAGCGGAGTCCGTCTTGAAGTGGAAACTCATATTGTTACTGCCAGCTCAGCCGCGCTTAAGAATTTAAGTAAAAGTGTAAACGAAGTGGGGATTGAAGTTGACGAAATGGTGTTCGCCGGGCTTGCGAGTAGCTACGCAACTCTAACACCAACAGAAAAAGAGCTTGGCTGCGCGTTAATTGATATTGGGGCTGGAACAACTTCTATTGCTGCATTTGTGGACGGAGCCTTGGCATATTCGGGGTCCCTCCCTGTTGGGGCCAGAAACGTAACTAACGATTTGGCCATAGGCCTTCGAGTTTCTTTGGATAACGCCGAAAAAATAAAACTAAGTTTAAATAAAAAATCCAAACTTACAGACAATCATGGAAAAGAAATTGTGGAGATTGAAGAAACAGGAAGTGAAGATCCTAAGAAAATATCAAAGCGAACTATCACGGAGGGGATAATTAAGCCTCGCTTGAATGAAATATTTTCGATGGTGAAAAGTGATTTGGATAAGGCGGGACTGATTAATAAAATCCCTTCAGGTGCGATTCTTACTGGTGGTGGGGCAATGACTTTGGGAGTCGAAGAAGCGGCAAAGCGAATTCTATCCCTTCCTACTCGCGTGGCAATTCCGGGCGGAGTTCGAGGACTAATTGATGATATCGAGGATCCACGTTTTGCGACGGCTGTAGGACTTATTTTGTACGGCCTGTCTCAGGGTGATGTTGGTAAGAAAAAAAGCCCGATGCCGTCACTTCCAAAGAAGATGAAATTGCCCGGTGGAGGAGGAGCTCTCAACAAAATTATCGAATCAATTCGCGATCTTCTGCCTTGACGTTTAGTATCAATCTGCTACACTGCCGTTAAGATTAACTATGGCACTCGTTAAACCCGATGCTTCAAGACTTGCCAAAATTAAAGTTGTTGGAGTAGGTGGTGGAGGAGGAAATGCCGTAGGCTCCATGGTAGCTGGCAACGAAATTTCAGGTGTTGAGTTTATTGTGTTAAACACAGATGCTCAGGTGCTTCTCGCAAATGCAGCTCCGACAAAACTTCAAATTGGTGAAAAGCTCACTCGAGGTCTGGGAGTAGGTGGCAATCCTGAAGTGGGAGGCCAAGCCGCAGAAGAATCCGCAGAAAAAATTAAAGAAATATTAGTAGACTCTGATATGGTTTTTGTTACTGCTGGTATGGGTGGGGGAACAGGAACTGGAGCCTCGCCCGTTATTGCACGAATGGCCCGAGAAGCTGGGGCACTGACCGTTGCTATTGTGACAAAGCCATTTGCCTTCGAAGGGGCACGCAGGCAACTTCTGGCAGAAGAGGGAATCGAACAACTTCGCGAAGAAGTCGACACTCTCATTGTTATTCCAAATCAGCGACTTATGGATGTCATTGACCGAAAAATGACTTTGGTTGAAGCGTTTAAGGTAGCCGATGGAGTCTTGGGCCAAGCAGTTACAGGAATTGCTGAAATTATAACCACTCCGGGATTAGTCAACGTAGACTTTGCCGATGTTAAGACAATCATGAAAGACGCTGGCTCGGCACTTTTGGGAATTGGTCAGGGAGTTGGCGAAAATCGAGCTCAGATGGCAGCGCGTGCTGCTGTATCTTCTCCGCTTTTGGATCTTTCAATTGATGGTGCTCGTGGAGTCTTGTTTAATATTTCAGGCGGCCCAGACATGACAATGTTTGAGGTTGATGAAGCGGCTCGAATAATTTCAAGCTCCGCTGATCCCGATGCAAATATTATTTTTGGATCAGTCATCAAAGAAGATCTTGCAGATCAGGTGAAAATTACAGTTATCGCTACAGGTTTTGATGAAACTCAGGCGAGAATAAGCAAGATGCATAAAGGTGAAGTTCTCCCGGAGCCAGCTCCTCGATTCCAAGGGGTGGTAAGCGAAAGCCCGAAAGAGGAAGACCGTTTGGCTCAAGAGCAAAAACCGCAAGAACAAGTTTATGCGGCCGCAGAAGAGGCGGAGGAAACCGATGACTCGGGAGAAGACTTCGACATCCCGGCATTTTTAAGAAAGGTACACTAAAAATATTTTATTCTTTCAGTTATTACTGATACAATAATGAGAGGAAAGGAATATGAAGAGCAAATGCCGGACATTCACGATCAACGCGGAGATCTTTTTAGAGTCGAGAGTACAATTTATGCTACGACCGAAGCAAATAAAAGGCTGGCTGACTTATATCCGCAAGTAACTCCTGAAACACCATTAGTACTTGATGCTTACGAGAGAAGGGAAATTGCTCATGTCTCAGTAGCCTTGAATGAAAGTCCTCAACTGTTAAGACGAGTCGTAACTGATGCCCTCACTTATGCTACGAATCCTGAAGACACGGCATTTTGTCGACATGGGGCGGAGGACCACGCGGTATTTGATGAAGCCGTAGAAAGGGTCAAAGATAGTGTTGGAGACGGAACTGCCAATTTTTCAGTTCAGTCGCATAAGGTTGAAGCTAGGACAGAAATTGGCCCTTAGTCCATCGAAGTACAAAGAGTTGTAATAGAATCAGAGGCTAAAAATCGCTCAGCTTTTATACCTCGGGCATCTAGCCTTGGTGAAGCTGTAGCTAAAGAATCGGATATAAAGATGAAGGCAAGGCGACTCCGTGCTTTGGCTGAAGATGAAGGTGTAGCGCAAGCAATGCTGACCGCAACTTATTCGGGATTAAGTATTGACGAAACCTTTGACATATTTGCTGAACCGAACTTCCAGCGCAAGATGAAAGAGGCTAGAGTTCGTATCCCAACGCGCAATCGACAAGGAGATGCTTCAGTATTAAAGAATTTGCGCGATTCTTTGGTGGTTGTTACGTCTGCAGGCGTGTTTCCGAAATACAGCCTAGAAGCGTTTTCGAATGGGCTATCAACACTAGAGCAAGGTAGGTATATTACTCCTGAAGAGGCTAGGACTCTCTTTGTTCCAGATCGCGTAGATAAGATCGCCAGAGGACGAGCAGTTTTTTCTGGGCTAAGTGAGGCGGCGCAAAGAGGAATTGGGCCTAAATTACATTCCGTGGCACGCGTAAATTATTTGTCTGAAAGAAGTAATATTATTACGACAAATTTAGTTACAGGTTATTTGTTAGTTGAACCAAATTAGTTTTCTTTTTCATTAATAACTGGATTAGTGTAGAATAGCCTCATGGGTTCTAAGATAAAACCATATTTTGATCCAGTAGATCTTCATATAAATTTTCCAGAAATGGAGAAGGAACGGCTGGAAAAGTGGTATAAAGATGGAATTGTTGAAAAATATCTTCATAGAAATGACAGCTCTGATAAGTATTTTTCTTTCATGGATGGGCCTATCACGGCCAACAATCCGATGGGAGTTCACCACGCTTGGGGAAGAACGTATAAAGATCTTTGGCAAAAATATAAAAACATGCAAGGATTCAAACAGAGATTTCAAAATGGCTTTGATTGCCAGGGCTTGTGGGTGGAAGTGGAAGTAGAAAAAGAACTTGATCTTCATTCAAAAAAAGATATTGAAAACCTCGTACCGGGGGACAAAGAGGCAAGTATTGAGAAATTTATTAACTTGTGTAAAGAGCGAGTACTAAAATTTTCTTCAATCCAGACAGAGCAGACCAAAAGATTGGGCAATTTTATGGATTGGGACCACTCATATTTCACAATGAGTGATGACAATAATTACATGATTTGGCATTTTCTGAAAGTGGCCCACGAGAACGGCTGGATTTATAAAGGGCGTGATTCGGTGGCATGGTGTCCAAGATGTGAAACTGCGATTTCTCAGCACGAAATGCTTACTGAAGACTATAAAGAAATCACACATAAAGCGATATACCTTGAGCTGCCTCTAGTTGATCGCGAGAATGAGTATTTGTTGGTTTGGACTACGACTCCCTGGACCATTCCAGCAAACATTGCAGTCGCGGTGGACGAGAAGCTTGATTACAGCCTAGTTGAAGGGGAAAGTGGAGACAAGTTTTGGATTGCCAAAGAACGGGTCGAGGCAATTTTTGGAAAAAAACTAAAAAGAATTATACGAACTGTCAAAGGCAAAGAGCTTGTTGGCGCGAAATACAAAGGCCCATTTGATGACTTGCCAGCAGTTGCAAAAGCCGCTAGTGAGAGTGAGCTTTTTCACACTGTGATCGCTACAGATTCTCTTATTATGCCCATAACTACGACTGAAGGCACAGGGCTTGTGCATACCGCCGTTAGTGCTGGGGCTGAGGACTTTAAGCTTGGTAAAAAATATAATCTTCCGATGATCCCAGTAATTGCTGATAACGCAGACTACCTTCCCGAGCTTGGTTTTCTAACTGGCCAAAACGCCAAAAAGCACCCCGAGATTATCGTTGATTATTTGACTCAAAAAGAACAAGAAGGGGAAAATTGGTTGTTTTTGGTGGAAAATTATACTCATCGTTACCCAGCCTGTTGGAGGTGCAAGACCGAGCTTGTCTGGAAAGTGGCTGATGAGTGGTATATCGCGATGGATAAGGGGTCCCCATCTCTTCGCGAGCGCATGATCGAAGTTGCCAAGAAAATAAAATGGCTTCCTGAATTTGGCCTTGAGCGTGAGCTTGATTGGCTTAACAATATGCATGACTGGCTCATTTCAAAACCCAATCGCTATTGGGGGTTGGCACTGCCTATCTATGAATGTAAAAGTTGTGGTAATTTTGATGTGATTGGAAGCCGTGAGGAACTAAAAGAACGAGCTGTGTCTGGCTGGGATAAATTTGAAGGGCACACTCCACACAAGCCGTGGATCGACGAAGTTAAAATAAAATGCCAAAAATGCGGTGAAATTGTAAATCGCTTGCCCGACGTTGGCAATGTTTGGCTTGACGCTGGTATCGTCTCTTTTTCAACTATTAAGAAAAATAATCAGGGTGATCCTTTGTATCTTACTGACCGAGCGCAGTGGGAAAAATGGTTCCCAATGGACTTTATTACTGAAAGCTTCCCTGGCCAGTTTAAAAATTGGTTTTACTCGCTTATTGCCATGAGCACAGTGCTTGAAAACACAAACCCCTTCAAGACCGTGCTTGGTTTTGGGACGCTATTGGCGGAAGACGGCCGGCCGATGCACAAAAGCTGGGGAAATTCGATCGAATTTAACGAAGGGGCGGACAAAATTGGCGCAGATGTCATGCGCTGGATGTATGCAAGGACAAATCCATCAGACAACATGCTTTTCGGCTACAAAATTGCGGATGAAACGAGGCGACAGTTCCATCTAAAACTCTGGAACGTTTATAATTTTTTCATAACTTATGCCAATTTAGAAGGGTGGGAGCCAAGTGCAAATTCAAAATCATCGAGCGACATTTTGGACATATGGATAATTTCAAGGCGTGAGAGTACTGTTTCGGAAGCACAAAAAGCGCTCGACGGCTTTAGTGTACAAGAAGCAGCTCTTGCAATTGAATCATTTGTAGACGATTTGTCCAACTGGTACATAAGGCGAAGCCGTGATCGAGTAGGCGAAGACTTTTTTAGCACAACATACGAAGTCTTGGTAACACTTTCAAAATTAATTTCTCCCGTAACGCCATTTTTGGCAGATGATATGTACACCAATTTGACTCATGAAGAAAGTGTTCATTTGGTTAATTGGCCGCAGGCTGATGTTAATTCGATAAACAAAGATCTGGAGGAAAAAATGCAATTGGTCCGTGAAATTGTCGAAAAAGCTCACGCTATTCGAAAAGGCAAGCAAATTAAAGTCCGTCAGCCACTTTTGAAAGTTGTTGTAAAAAACAGTTCAAACTTAGAGGCTTTTTACGAGCTTTTGAAAGATGAACTAAATGTTAAAGGGGTCGATGAAATTCAAGGTAAAGGTGAGCTTGAAGTAGACCTTGTACTTGAGATCACGCCTGATCTTAAAGCAGAAGGTGAAGCTCGAGAGATAGTCCGCCAAATTCAAGACGAAAGAAAGAAGTTGGGAACAAGGCTTGATCAGCAAATTGCAGTGAGTTTGCCTTCTTGGCCAGCCGAGCACGAGGAATACATCAAATCAAAAGCCATAGTTTCTGATTTATCGACAGGAGAATTTAAAGTCACGCCTCAGTAATGCTTAGGAACAACTTTTTCTCGGTTTACAAAAATGAGCCGGGGTTGATAGTGGGCTCGATTGGACTCATGGTGATTGGCATTATGACGCTTCGAGCTATCGCGCCTGTTCTTTTTCCTTCTTATTTTGTTTATATTGTTGCTGGAGTTGCGGCTTTCATTTTTTTCTCAAAGATAGACTTTGATATTTTGGGGCTGTTTTGGAAGCATTTCTACATACTTAGCATCGTTTTTTTAATACTGCCTTTGATTATCGGAGAAGTGACTCGCGGAGCTACGCGCTGGATTCAAATTGGCACGATTACTATTCAGCCAACGGAACTTATTAGGCCATTTTTAGTTATATTTTTTGCACATTTTTTGATTAGCCGCGAACTAACTCGTAAAAACTTGATCATAGCTTCAGCGCTTCTGTTTCTCCCAGTGCTTCTGATACTTCTTCAGCCGTCCTTGGGGGTGACAGTTTTGACAATTGCCGGTTTTATTGGCGTTAGCCTCACTCTAAGGTACAACAAGCGAATACTGCTTTTTTTGGGTTTGGCAGGTGTGGCACTAAGCCCTTTGTTTTGGTTTATTTTAGCGCCGTATCAAAAAGCGCGCGTGCTTTCGTTGGTGTCTCCTGTAAGCGATCCAAGCGGGGCTGGGTATAACAGCATCCAGTCAATGATTGCGGTCGGGTCGGGAAAACTGTTTGGTCGGGGGCTCGGGGAGGGTGTGCAAACTCAGTTATCCTTTTTACCAGAGCGCCATTCTGATTTTATTTTTGCGAGCGTCGCCGAGGAGATGGGGCTTGTGGGAGCAGCGCTTGTAGTTGTTTTGACGTTTTTCGTTTTGTATAGAATCATCGTGATTTTGGAAAATGCCAAAAATCCCGAAGCTCGTGCATTTGCGGCGGGTATTTTTACTGCGCTTTTTTTACAAGTTGTTACTCATATTGGTATGAACATGGGGCTACTGCCAATTACCGGCCAACCCTTACCGCTCGTTAGTGCAGGGGGAAGCTCTCTCGTGGCCACCCTCGCAACCCTCGGAATGCTTATCCAGGTGAAGAAAACTGGGGATTAGGCAGCTATTGCCACATTATCTACGTCGAAAGTAATATCAGCCTCCATGAACGCTTGGCGCTGCGTTGCGATATGTAGATTTAACTCTTGAAGATTATTAACTTCAGCAAACAAATCAATTAGCACTCTATCAATTCCCTGCCCAGAGTTTAAGGGATCTGAAACTGCTGAGGAAATTAAATGTATACCTTCTGGAAGGTCAACTTCGCCTCCGCGTGTTCTCCTCGCTAAAGATTCCATCTGCGCTTGCTCTACCTGACACAAATGCTCCGGATTTGCCAGTCTGAGTTCAGACATAATTGCAAGGGTTTCTTCTTGGAAAAGCCATTCTGATTGTTCAAGTGAAAGTCTGTCTTCCTCGTTCTTCTCGCCACGCTCAAATCTTGCTCTAGCCTCTGTCAGTCTTTGGAAGTGCGATTTGTGATATGGATTTAAAAAGACTTGAGTTGCTTCTGCTTGTTTTGCAGCAGATGTCGCAAAATTAGCTGCATTTGCTCGATTAGCTTCAGACCCATACAAAAACGCATTTTTTTTGTCGAGTGGAGTATTTTCATGCTGGAACTCATGCACAAGCACTCCAAAGAGAACTATTGGTTTTAGGTTCTCTTTGTGTTTGTAAATATCAAGAGTCCCTTCATCCTCTCCTCTATAAGTAAATGAACCTAATACATCCTTTGTCTCACGAGTATTCGATGAACTTCGAAGCCGGCTAATATTGTCAACGGGAAAACCTAGCTGAGCAGCACGATCCTTTATCCACCCAGAATTACGCCCAAAGCCAACAACTTCGACGTTTTCATCTAAGTGCCTCCTCCGCTCAGCTTGCCCTTCAGCGCGCTTGCGCGAGACAGCAAGGTCTTCGATGTACCTAGTACCATTTGTCCGTTCAGACATCGAGGTATTATAGCAAAAACTTGTATTTGCCGCCATTTCCGGCTAAAATACACTTCATGAACTACGCAGTTATTCGTATCAACAAGGCACAGTATAAAGTAACCGAGGGCGAGGAAATTTTGGTGGACAAACTTCCAGAAGATGACAAGCTTGAAGCTGAAGTTCTTCTTGTTCGAACTGATTCAGAAACTAAAGTCGGTGATCCTGTTGTTGCCGGTGCTAAAGTTACACTCAAGAGGCTTACTGAAGAAAAAGGTGTGAAAATTCACGTTTTTAAGTACAAATCTAAGTCTCGCTACAGAAAGAAAATTGGTTCAAGAGCGAAATTTACGAAGCTTCTAGTAGAAAAGATTAAATAGTCTACATCAATATATATAGAAGTGATCTCTTGACATGTGTGAAAACTTTATCTAAACTTTAAATATGTCTCATCATAAAGCAGGTGGTAGTAAAGCCAGCCAACATATTAGCCCAAAAGGTAAGCGTCTTGGCGTAAAGCTTTCCGATGGTCAGCCTGTTAAGCCGGGAATGATTTTAGTTCGTCAACTAGGCACAGTTTACAAAGCTGGCAAAGGCGTCGGAGTCGGCCGTGATCATTCGCTTTTTGCTCTTTTGGAAGGGAAAGTTAAATTTGAAAGTTCGTTGGGCAAGAAAACAATTACGATAGTTTAATATGGCCGAAGAGATTATTCAGATCCCAGTAGAGGAACTCCAACCAAATCCTCTACAGCCTCGAGGTGTTATTACCCCAGAAAGTTTGGTCGACTTAGTAGATTCTATCAAAGAGCATGGAATTTTGGAGCCTTTAGTTGTTGCCAAAACTCCGGCGGGTTTTCAAATTATCGCAGGCGAAAGGCGATGGCGCGCTTCAAAGCTCGCTGGGCTTACACATGTTCCTGTAGTTGTCCGAGAAACAAGTCCTAAGGGCATGCTTGAGATGGCTTTGGTTGAAAATGTTCAGAGAGTTGATCTTAATGCGCTTGACCGTGCCAAGGGATTTGAACGCCTTATGAATGAATTTAGCTTAACAACAAGCGAAATTGCCGCAAGAATCGGAAAATCTGTAGCTTATGTATCAAATTCCATGCGTCTCCTGGCTCTTCCAGACGCCCTTAAAGATGGTCTCTTGTCTCAGTTGATATCCGAAGGCCATGCTAGGGCCCTCGCGTCAATTGATGACCAGTCTTTGGTAATTGAAGCTTATAAAATAATTCTTCGTGAAAATGGATCAGTACGGCGAGCCGAGGATTTGGCTCGTAGAATGCGTGCAAAAGCAGGGGAGGGACCAAAGCCCAAGTCTCAACAGCGCCATATGCATATGATTTCTGAGGAAATCGACAATATGCAGGCAGCACTTTTGAATTCGCTGGCGGGGGACAACGATGCTGTGAAAACTCAAGTGAAACTAATGCGCTCAAGAAGCCAGACCAAAATTACATTTGTCTTTAAAGGAACCCCAGAAGAAACAGAAGAAAGACTTCAAAGAATATACCACGGAGTTGTTCCTTCTCAAGGCTAAGCCTTAATTTTTTTAGAAGAAATAAACAGGAGACTTCACTGTTCCAGCTTCAGTTACAGGCCAATAAACAAGCCATGCGCGGCCGGTGATGTATTGCCTTTCAACCGTACCAATGCTTCGAGAATCAAGAGAATGATCTCGATTATCGCCAAGGACAAAGTATGAATCTTCAGGGACTTTGACAACTTCGCCCTCTGGGGTAAAGCGCCCCGCCATTATGTAAGTGTCGCTAGGCAAATACTTTTCTTCGAGAGCTCGCCCGTTGACGTAAACTTTTCCACCTTCCACTTTAATTTCTTCGCCTGGGAGGCCGATTATTCGTTTGATGAATTCATCACTATAGCTGGGAGGCGCCCTAAAAACCACAACATCCCCACGCTTAGGCTCTCCAAGGCGATAGCTTACTTTATCGGTAAGTAAATACTCGCCATCATGAAAATTTGGCTCCATCGAGGCACCCTTTATTTTGTGTGGTTGGAGAATTAAAAGATATACGAACAAGAAAATCGAGATCGCAAAAACGACAACCTGAAGAAGCTCGAGGACAAATGATGTTAATTTTTGCATACTCAAACATTATAGTATTCTAGGCCCTGCCTCTCAAGCCCGGCTTTGGTATAATAGGCGTAAGGTCGATTAGCTCAGTTGGTTAGAGCGTTGCATTCACATTGCAAAGGCCGAAGGTTCGAGTCCTTCATCGACCACACTCGAAGCATTTGATATTATTGTCCAGTGGGATACTTCAAAACTGCAGTCTACGGCGTAAGTTGGGTAGGGGCTTTTCGAATGTCGACACGGGGCATTGCGTTTGTGCGCACTTTGATCTTGGCTCGCATACTTAGTCCAACTGATTTCGGAATTTTTGGCATTGCTTCGCTAGTAATAGTTTTTTTGGAAATATTAACCGAAACGGGGATTAACGTCTTCTTGATTCAGCGCAAAGAACCAATAGACAAATACTTGGGAACAGCCTGGATTGTGTCAATCGCTCGCGGTATCGCGATATTTTTAGTGATTCTTGCATTAGCATCGCCCGTTTCAGTGTTTTTTAATTCACCCCAGAGCAAAAACGCCATAGAGCTCATAAGCTTGGTCGCACTGATTCGGGGCTTCATAAATCCCGCAATTGTGAACTTTCAGAAAGATCTCCGTTTTTCAAGCGAGTTTTGGTTTAAGTTTGTTGTTTTTATGTTTGATTCTACTGTCGCCGTAGCTTTGGCTGTCCATCTTGGATCTGCAATCGGAATTGTTTGGGGTTTAGTCGCCGGAGCAGTGCTTGAACTCGTGATGTCATATTTATTTGTCCGCCCATGGCCAAGACTGGCGTTTGCCAAAAGCCAACTGCGAGAAATAGTTTCAAAAGGTAAATGGCTTACGGGAGCTGGAATTTTTCAATTTCTTTTTAGGCAAGGCGACGATGCTGTGGTGGGGAAGATGCTCGGAGAAGGCTCGCTCGGCATTTACCAGGTAGCATACAAAATCGCGACGCTTCCAATCTCTGAGGTAACTGATGTTGTAGGCAGAGTCACATTACCCGTATATGTAAAGATTTCTGGCGATACAGTGAGGCTTAGGAAAGCATTTTTCAAGAGCACAGCGGTTATTTCGCTACTCGCACTTGCCTTAGGTACAATTTTACTGATTTTTGGTGAATTTATTGTCAATGTATTTTTGGGGCCTTCTTGGGTAGAAATTGTTCCTCTGATTAAAATTCTGGTAGTTTTTGGTGTAATTCAAGCAATTACAAATTCTTTCAACTCTTTAATGTTGGCGCAGGGGAAGCAAAAGTTTGTAAGTGCGGTGACACTGCTTAACATTTTTGGTTTGGCGATCTCAATAATTCCATTGACTCAAAACTTCGGATTACAAGGTGCTGCTCTTTCTCCCTTGGTGGGTAGTGTATTAGGCTTGCCTGTTGCCGTATATTTAACCAACAAATGCTTACGAGCGTAATAATAGCCAAAAACGAAGAAGCCACTATAGCCAAAAGGCTGAAAGAGCTTTCTTTTTGTGATGAAAAAATTGTAATAGACGATTATTCAAGTGACAAGACGATCGAGATTGCAAAACAAAACGCTGCAAAGGTGTACAAAAGACATTTAAATGGAGATTTTTCCGCTCAGAGAAACTTTGCGCTTACTCGGGCAAAAGGGGATTGGGTACTTTTTGTCGACGCTGACGAGTCGGTGAATTCGTCGCTTCGGGCAGAAATTAAAACGGCAGTAGAAAGCAAATCGTGTGATGGCTATTATTTAAGACGTCAAGATAGTTTTGTGGGCCGCAATCTTACGGCGGGAGATTGGGGAGAGAAGAAACTGTTGAGACTTGCCAGAAAAAATGCTGGTACTTGGAGGCGAGCGGTGCACGAAGGGTGGGAGGTAAGCGGAAAAATAGGAACGCTTACTGCCCCACTACTCCACTCCCCTTTCGAAAACTTACATGATTTTTTTAATAAAATAAGTTTTTACTTTCCCATCCACGCCATAAGTAACGCTCAGGAAGGCAAAAATGCGAATTTTTTTAAAATTATTTTTATGCCTTTTGCTAAGTTTGTTTGGGTTTTTGTGATTAAAAGGGGATTAACAGACGGCACTCACGGGTTTGTGTATGCTACAGGAATGTCATTTCACTCGTTTTTGGCTTGGAGTAGTTTATGGCTAGAATCACGAAATCAAAAATCCAGGACGCGCTAACGCTATTAACTTTGGCAATTTTCCCACTAGGCCAATTGCCAGGGGTATTAATGCAAAACATTCTTGCGACCGGCTTTCGTATCCACTTGCTTGACGTTTTAGCACTCTCACTTTTGATTTCATATCTTGACCGTAATTCCTTGGTTAAGCTTAAAAAAATGCTGCTGCCAACTGTCGCAGTCCTTGTGTTCTCGTCACTATTGTCACTTGCGACTGGGTTTTTTGGCTTTGAAGGGATGATGTATTTAGTTAGGCTCTTGGTTTATCTGAGTTTGTTTGTGGTTTTTCCAAAACGTAATTTAGCCACACCCCTACTTCTGACTAGTATTGTCCTGGCCTGTTTTGGATGGCTTCAGTACTTTGTTTTTGCCGATCTTACGGCGCTTAAGTATTTTGGCTGGGATGATCATTATTTCAGAATGGTCTCGACATTTTTGGACCCAGCATTCTTCGGAGTTCTAATGGTTTTGTTTACACTTCTTTCAATTGAGCGCTTTATAAAAACTCGAAGTGCAGTGTTTGTAGCAACTTCATTATTTCTGTTAACCACACTGGCTTTTACTTACTCTAGGGCAAGCTTCCTAGCTTTTGCACTTGGAGTAATAATTTTACTCTGGCGTAGGCAAAAATTACTCATACTGGGTTTTATAGCGTTTTTAGTTTTAATAGTAAACCTGCTCCCAGTGAGCCCCGGCGGGGAAGGAGTTAATTTAGCCCGAACTAATTCGATTTACCAAAAAATTGATAACTACCGCGAAAGCGCGCAAATAATCGGACTTTCTCCTGTTTTTGGTGTGGGCTTTAACAACGTCTGTACAGCAAAAAATGAGCGTGGTTTTGTGTCAGGTGTCAATTCGTGCCACGGATTGGATAATAGTGTTTTGTTTACTCTGGCAACAACTGGAGTTGTCGGTTTGGCAATCATATCGCTTTTCATCGCGAAAACTATGAAAAGTGCAATTTTAGCTTCTAGTCGAGGCTTAATAACATCATCGATGTCTGCAGTTTTACTACATTCCATGTTTTCTAACACCGCCTATTATCCCTGGGTATTGTTTTATTTAGTAATATTACTTAGCTCAGAAGAGTTTATTGAGCGTAAGTGAGCTTAAGTTCCAGCTCGGTTTTGTTCCCCGCCTCGTCAGTTGCCACAATTTTAAATATATTTTCTCCACCTTGAAGTGTTACGGGGAAGTTAAACTTGCCGTCGCTTCTGACGATCGCGATTCTGTCGTTTATTGTTACACGAGCATGTTGCTCGGATTGACCTTCGATTTGGATGTTTTTTTGATTTTGGCCAAATAAGCTTTTTCCGTTTTCTGGGGAAATAAGCTCAAGCACAGGCTCGGTCTTGTCTAAAACCACAGTAAATTTATCAGTTTCGGTGCTTTTTTGGCCTCTGTTGTCTTCAACTTGAGCATAAAGTGAATTTTCTCCGAGGCTTAAGTCAAACACGCTTGTGAACTCGCCATTTGCATTTGCGAGTACTTCTGTTTTGTCGTTATTAAAGAAGATGATTACATTCTGGCCAGCCTTAGTAGTCCCAGTAACTTTGAGCTTGTCTTGGTTTGTGTTTTTAGGAAGGGTGTTAATTGCTGGCGGCGGTGGCGGAGGAGTATTTGCAGTGTAGTCAACTCCAGAGCGCGTGATGTTGCCAGTCAAGCTTGTGAGCTTTGAAAGCGCGGGCACGCCAAAAATAGCCAATAAACCCACGGCAGCCACAGTCAGCACTATATAAAAAGCAGTTGACTTTACTGCTCGCCGTTCTTCAAGACGTTTTAGCCTGGATGGACGTGTGTTGTATGCCATATGATGAGCCTACGGTCGGATTCGAACCGACGACCCACGGTTTACGATACCGTTGCTCTACCAACTGAGCTACGTAGGCAATCTGCCATGATTGTAGCACAGCCACAAATTGAGCGGGATACGGGAGTCGAACCCGTCTCTCCACCTTGGGAAGGTGGCATTGAGCCGCTCAACTAATCCCGCCTAAGTAAGATATTATATCAAAACTACTTACAAGGCTGGGATTGTCAGCACGTTACCTGCGTGAATTACACGAGGATTAACCAATTCATTTGCACTAGCAATTTCAGTCCATTTAAAGCCGTCTCCGTAAGCTGCTTCTGCAATGTCCCACAAATTATCTCCGTGGACCACTGTGTACTCACTTCCTGCTTGAATGCTTGTCGTTGCCTCACCTATAACTGCTTCAGGTTGAGCTGTAATTTCTGGCTCAACTTGGGCAATTGGTGCTAAGGTAGCGATTGGGCTTGGGCTAGGAGTAACTGTAGGTTCCGGTGTGATAGTGACAGCAGGTGTAGCTTCGGGAGCTTCGGGAGTAGTATTAGCTTCGGCCAAAGTATCTGTTATTGAGCGTACTTCGACGTCAGGTATTACTAATTCTTGTCCCTCAGCAATGTCATTTGGATTATTTATGCTGTTTGCGTCCCTGATGTCAACCCAGTTGTACCCTGAACCATAAACCTTTTCCGAGATGCTCCATAGAGAGTCACCTGCGGCAACAGTGTATGAATCTGGCCTTCCTGCTTCTTCAGTTTGAGCGCCAGAAGGGAACGTTTGTCCCTCATCAAGGTTTCTGAAGTAGTTAACGACCAAAAGACCAACAACGACTATAACTAGAAAGCCTAGAATTGTGCTAATTGTTGATTCGTGTAGTTTTAAATTTTTAAGAAAATCTTTTATTGCACTCACCCCCTCAAACGGGGCAGTTTAAGTTCACTGAATTTAACTCAATAGGAGTACAAAGTCAAT
The DNA here is from genome assembly GCA_041742135.1 of Patescibacteria group bacterium. Lineage (GTDB taxonomy): Bacteria > Patescibacteriota > Microgenomatia > UBA8517 > UBA8517 > 01-FULL-44-24b. Next base: position 172,338 of record JBGSJG010000008.1, read on the forward strand.
AGACGTTTTACCGAGTTTATGGGAATATATTGACAGATCTTCGTGAAAACGTGTGTGAAAAGGTTTCCATCAGAATTTAAAATGTTAATCGACAGAAAAAGTTGACTGTCATAGACTATAGGACTGTTTAATGTTATACTGCCTAGCGAAAAAGTCGGTATTATAGACCCTTTCGCATAAATATGGAAATTCTTTTAAACACTATAACTGTACTATCTTGGATGTTACTATTTGGACTTGGAGCTAAAGTTTTTGTCTTTATAGTGCTGTCTGCAAAACATCATAAAATGTCTGCCCTCGGACGGAGACGGCTTGGAAAATACAGGCCGTTGGTTTCAATTTTAGTGCCGTCTTACAACGAAGAGCTCGTCTTGGAAAACTGCATTATAAGTCTTCTTAATCAAGATTATTCAAACACCGAGATAATAATAGTAGATGATGGGAGTAAGGACAAAACGAAGCAAATTGGAAAAATGATAGCAAGGCTACACCACGGTAAGGTTAGGTTATATTCAAAGGTTAATGGTGGCAAAGCATCTGCTCTTAATTTTGGAATATCAAAGGCCAAAGGCGATATAGTTGTTAGTATGGATGCTGATTCCATGTTTTTGAGAAATGCGGTTAGGAATTTAGTCTTATCTTTCTATGACCCTAACGTTGTAGCAGTAGGCGGAAGCGTAAAAGTGGCAAATAGATCCAAATTTATTAACAAGCATCAGGCTGTTGAGTACATAACTGGTCTGAATCTGCAACGGCGCGCCTTCGCGTTTATGGGTTGTATGCAAGTAATTTCTGGTGCTATTGGAGCGTTTCGTAAGGATGTTATTGTTTCTATTGGTGGCTATTCTGAAGACACGATAGTAGAAGATATGGATGTTACTTTGTCGATGGCCATGACTGGTGGTGTGGTTGAGTACAATGGTAAGGCTATTGCTTACACGGAAGCCCCAGAGTCAATTAAGGATTTCATTAAACAAAGATATAGGTGGACTTATGGCGGATTCCAGGTCCTTAAAAAACACAAGAATTTGATTTTCAATCGAAAGCATAATAGCCTTGGATTGGTTGGTATTCCTTACTTCATGATATTCCCGTGGATAGACGTGATGGTGAGTTCGCTGTTTGTGGTAGCAATCCTAAAGGTAATAGTCGGAGGAAATGTCCTTGAGTTAATGTTGTTTTATACATTTATGTGTTTAGTGCAAGGGTCTTTACTACTCTACTCGCTTGTGATGGACAAGGAGGACAAAAAATTGGTCTTTCTGGCAGGCATAGATAGTTTGTGGTATAACCATTTGATCAGCTTTATTACCGCTAAAGCTGCCTTCAATTTCCTTAGGGGTAGGGCTACGGGTTGGAACAAACTTGTTAGATTGGGGAAGAATTACGCTCCATTATCCGCTTCGTAAGCCGAGTGACGGTTGAGTTTGGCACAAATTGAATCGGAGGATCGACAAACTCGCGAACAAAGTGAGCGGGGTTGACGAGACTCGAACTCGCGACCTTCCGCGTGACAGGCGGACGCTCTAACCAACTGAGCTACAACCCCGTGTCGAAACTGACTGCACTTATCGCAAAATGCTTGCGCTTTTGCTTATCGTTCCGTCGTTTCTCCTTTTCAAAATTGTTTATACAATTTTGGCAAAGACACGTAAACGAATTATAGCAGAAATTAAGCTCAGTACAATTTCAGCTTCACAGTTTATAATAGAATAGATAGGAATGAAAATAAGTAAGAACATGACTAATGGGGAAATTGCAGAACTTCTGCGAGCTGTTGCGGCCTCTTACCAAATTGAAAATGAGGCTAAAAATAAGTTTAGAATCATCGCTTATAATCGCGCCGCGGATGCAATTGAGCACCTTGGAACCGAGGCCAAAGACATTTGGGACGAGGGGAATTTGGATGACGTTCCCGGAATTGGCGAAAGCTTGGCGAAACATCTGGAGGAAATTTTCAAAACTGGCAAATCCAGCCATTTTGATAAAATTCTTCAAGGCATTCCAAAAGCTGCGCTTTCGCTTTTAGATCTTTCTGCAATCGGCCCAAAGCGGGCGTATAGACTTGCGCGCGAGCTTAATTTACCAGAAACGGGAACGCTTGAAGCACTTAAAAAACATGCTCTGTCCGGAGACATTGCAGCATTGGACGGTTTTGGTGAGGAGATCCAAAGCGATATTGTAACGGCGATAGAAGAATTTAAGCTCAAGCCTCCAAGCCGAATGCTTTTGTCCGAGGCTGAGGAATACGCTCAAAGTCTTATTGAGTGGATGCAAAAAATCCCTGAAGTACTGCAAATTGATACACTGGGAAGCTTACGAAGAAAAGCTCCCACAGTGGGGGACGTGGATTTGTCCGCCGCCACGCGTGAGCCAGCAAAAGTTATTAGTCGATTTGTTGAATACCCAGAGAAGATTCGTGTGCTAAATCAAGGCGAAAAATCGGCTTCAATTCTTCTTCCGGGGAATGTTCGTGCTGACTTAAAAGTAGAATCACCCGAGACTTATGGTGCGCTTCTTCAGCATTTTACAGGCTCGAAACACCACAACGTTGCGCTTCGAGAATTTGCGCTCAAAAAAGGTATGAGTTTGTCGGAGCATGGGATAAAAACTCAGGGTAAAACTCAAAAGATTGAATCAGAGGTCATGTTTTACAAAAAACTGGGAATGGCTTGGATTGCCCCTGAGCTGCGTGAAGGCAAAGATGAAATCCAAAAAGCGCTTGATGGTGAATTGCCTCAGTTAGTTGAACTAGCAGACATTAAGGGTGATTTACAGATTCACTCTGATTTTGATATCGAGACAAGCCATGATGTGGGAGCCTCGTCGATGGAGGAGATAGTTAAGCTCGCCGGCAGTCTTAATTATGAATACATAGCTTTTACGGAGCACAACCCAAGCCAGAAAGGGCACAACCAAGCTCAGATAAAAGAGTTGCTTGAGAGAAAGAGGTATAAAGTTGATCAACTTAACGACTCCGTGAAAGGTATGAAAACTAGCGTACAAAAAGTATTCAATAGTTTAGAGGTCGACATTTTGCCTGACGGAAGCTTGCCAGTTGATGAAGACGGGCTCATGAGCTTGGATTTTGCTTTGGTATCTATTCATTCTAGTTTTAAACAAGATCGCGGCAAAATGACCGAGCGAGTTTTGCGAGCACTCGATCACCCAAAAGTTAAAATCTTCGCTCACCCCACAGCTAGGCTTTTGGAAAAAAGAGAAGGCATCGAGCTTGATTGGGATAAGATTTTTGATTTTTGCCTCAAGCACAATAAATGGATTGAAATTAATGCTGACCCCCACAGGCTTGACTTGCCTGACTTTTTAATCCGCGATGCAGTTCGCCTTGGCGTAAAGCTAACTTTGGGTACAGACTCGCATCACAAAGACGGCTTACTTAATATGAAGTATGGAGTTGCGATGGCGCGACGAGGCTGGGCTACCAAAAAAGACATTGTAAACACTTTGCACTTGCATGAGTTTTTAGACATGTTAAAATAAATTATGCCTTTTTTAATTCTTGTACCACTAGTTTTAGTAGTCGTTTGGGTAATTTCCCAATATAACTTCTTCGTCTCGAGCAAAGCCAGAATTAAGGCTGCGGTGCAGGAGATTGGCAATCAACTTAAGCGTCAAGCCGACCTAATTCCGAATCTAGAAGCTTCTGTTAAAGGTTACATGAAGCAGGAGACAAAGGTCTTTACGATGTTAACCGATGCCAGAAAGCAAATCACCTCGGCAGTGGCGTCAGGCGATGTTCAAAAAATGTCTGATGCAGGATCTCAATTGGCTGCGGTTTTGCCAAAGCTTCAGATTGCAGTTGAAGATAATCCAGAAATTAAATCTGATACAGTTGTGGCTCGCCTTATGGATGAGCTTCGTGACACTTCAGACAAAGTAATGTATGCACGACGACTAGTAATTGACTTGACTGCGGACTACAACGTCAAGCGCGCCGTTTTCCCAACAAATTTGGTTGCTAATATGTTTAAATTCGAAGAGCAAAAAGGCCTTATCACTCCAGATTCCGGAGAGCACATGGAAGTCAGTGCCTCAGAAACTAGTTCTCCAAAAATTAATCTTTAAGTAATGCAGAACATCTACGAAGTAGCTGCCGCCAATAAGCGCAAAAGTTTTATTATCATGGGGCTTTTTGTCGTGTTTGTGACAGCTGCGGTCTATTTTCTTACTCAGGCTTTTTCTTTGTATTTTGGATACGAGGCAGGAGGATTGGGGTTTGTGGGTTTGGCTTTAATTATCTCGGGAATTTCCAGTATTGGTAGTTACTACTATAGCGATAAAATCGTCTTAGCAATAAGCCGCGCTCGCCCGGCAGACAAGAAACGAGATTATCATTTCTATACGGTGACTGAAAATTTGGCGCTCGGTGCAGGACTACCTATGCCTAAACTCTACGTCATCGAAGACACCGCAATGAATGCTTTTGCAACGGGCAGGAATCCGGAGCACGCTGTAGTTGTTGCAACAACCGGACTTTTGTCTTACTTAAGTAGAACCGAGCTTGAAGGTGTAATCGCTCACGAGCTAACACACATTAAAAATTACGACATACTTTTAATGTCGATTGTCACGGTGCTTGTTGGAATGATTGCGCTTTTGGCAGATATGTTTCTTCGGATGAGTTATTTTGGTGGAAGTAGCCGAAAAAAAGAAGGAGGGGGAGCACTTGTTCTCATCGGTTTTGTCTTCGCTCTTTTATCGCCATTTATTGGCCAGCTAATTAAGCTTGCAATTTCCCGGCGCCGTGAGTTTGTAGCCGATGCTGGCGCGGTAGCTATTACTCGTCAGCCTGCAGGGCTTATCTCTGCGCTAGATAAAATTGCCCATGATCACGAGCCTTTGGAAGCGGCAAATAAAGCCACTGCCCATCTTTATATTGAGAATCCATTTAAAAATAAGATAGGTGATGCCAGAGGCAACTTTGCCAGTCTTTTTAACACGCATCCTCCAGTTGAAGAACGAATAAAAGCTCTTCAAAAAATGGCTTAAATAGTCTAAAAACCTCTTGTTTGAGTGAGCTTTGGGAAGTATCATATTGAAGTAATGCTAAGTAACACCGACATCTTGCACTTGGCCGCACTTGCGAACCTCGACCTAACTTCCGCCGAAATTGAAAAACTAAAAGGCGACCTTTCAATTGTAATTGAGCATTTTGCAGATCTTAAAAATTTAAACACAGATAATCTTATGCCAACCAGCCAGACAACTGGTTTAATTAACGTTACACGTCAAGATGAAGTAAACCCTGATTCTATTTTGCCTGTCAGTTCGGCAACCAGTGGCACAGATACACACAACGATTATTTTGTAGTCTCTGCACTACTGGATAAGGACGCAATTTAAAATGGATATACCACTTACGATAGACGAGCTTCACAAAGGCTTTAAAAATAAAACTCATTCGATTTCTGGGGTTATTGAGCAATATTTATCTCGGATCGAAGCGTTTGATAAAAATCTTAACGCTTTTGTCACCGTTACTCACGATTACGCTCGCGAGCGTGCAAAAAAATTAGAAACAATATTGGCAGATAACCCAAATGCATTTGAGGAATTTCCACTTTTGGGAGTTACTATGGCAGTCAAAGATATGTACTTAACGCGCGGAGTAAGGACCACAGCGGGTTCAAAAGTGCTTGAGAGCTTTATTCCTGAGTATTCTTCAACTGCCTTTGAAAGGCTTGAGGCAGCTGGGGCGATTTTGGTTGGCAAAGCCAACTGTGATGCATGGGCGCATGGAAGTAGTGGTGAAAATAGCGATTTTGGTGCCACACACAATCCCTGGAATTTGGATTATGTACCGGGTGGGAGCTCGAGCGGATCGGCGGTAGCAGTAAGCTCTGGGATGAGCATGTTTTCGATGGGCACCGATACTGGCGGTTCAATTCGGCTTCCTGCTAGCTTTTGTAACGTCGTTGGCCTAAAGCCTACTTACGGCGCAGTCTCGCGCTACGGCGTAATAGCCATGGCCAGCTCGCTTGACTCGATGGGGCATTTTACGCGTAGCGTCAAAGACTCTGAAAAGATCTTCAAAGTTACAAGAGGGACTGATGGCCACGATGGAACACTTCGAAATGCTGACTATGCTCATAAAAATGTGAAAAAGATTGGTCTTCCGCGCGAGTACTTTTCAGACGGGTTGAGCGAAGAAGTCCGGGAGAAAACAATGGCTGCTGTCGATGTTTACAAAAAGGCTGGTTATGAAATTGTCGATGTGAGCATCCCGTCAACAAAGTATGCGATATCAATTTATTACATAGTCATGCCTGCGGAAGTAAGTTCAAATCTTGGCCGCTATGATGGGATCCGATACGGCAATAAACGTGATTCTTTCGGCGCCGAGGCCAAAAGAAGAATAATGCTCGGTACACACGTACTATCCAGTGGCTACTACGATGCTTATTACAATAAAGCAATGAAAGCCAGAACATTACTTAGAAATGATTTTGACAAAGTATTTACGGAAGTAGACGCGTTAATTGCTCCAGCATCGCCCACGCTTCCATTCAAATTAGGTGAAAAAATGGATAACCCACTTGAGATGTACTTAGCTGATATATTCACAGTATCTGCCAACTTAGTTGGAATCCCGGGAATTTCAATCCCCGCGGGCTTCAGTGATAGTGGGCTTCCGATCGGTTTTCAGTTATTTGCACCTCGCTTTATGGAATCAAGTCTTTTTGAGCTGGGAAATTCTTATCAAAGCATGACCGATTTTCATCTCAAAACACCGAGTTTATGAAGGAAATAAGAAGTTTATTATCAAATCGTAATTTTGTGCATCTGTGGGCATCACAGATCATTTCGCAAATTGTCGTGAACACTTTGAGCTTTTTGCTTTTGGTTTATCTTTTTGAAAAAACTGGCTCAACCATTGCAACGTCGTTAATCTGGGTGGCATACGCTTTGCCGGCCGTAGTATTTGGCCCCATTGCTGGGGTCTCTGCTGATGTGGCCAATAAGCGCAAAGTTTTAGTTGTTACGTTGATGGCAGAGGCGGCGATAGTTTTTGTGTTCGCGTTTTTATATTCTCGTTATCTATTTTTGGCTTATGGAATCGTGTTTTTCTACTCAATGGCAAATCATTTTTATATTCCTGCCGAAGCAGCCTCTCTTCCGATTCTTGTCAAAAAGAAAAGCTTGGCATTCGCAAACAGTTTGTTTTTCATGACCACTCAACTGGGTTTGGCTGTTGGCTTTTTGTCTGCGGGAGTTTTATATGAGAGCTTCGGCCTTCGCTCGAGTCTTCTGATTAGCTCAATACTCTTGCTTCTTGCGGGCACGTCTGTAAGTTTTTTGCCAAAGCTTAAGTCCACCACCAAGTTGCCAAAAGGCTTTTCTGCAGGTGTCAGCAAATTCTTTGAAGAATTCTTGGAAGGCTACAGATTTATTAAAGATACTAAGAAAATTTTTCTTCCGTTTTTACTTTTGATCGGACTTCAGTCCGCACTTTCTGTTCTCATGATCACTGTGCCTGTTTTGGCCCGAGATATTGTTCATGTACGCCCAAGTCTTGCTGGCGTAACAATTATTGCGCCTGCAATTATCGGAGCAGTTTTGTGCAGCATATTGATCTCAAAGGCCATTGCCAGAGGGTTTTTGCAAAAGCGGATTATTGAAATTTCTTTGTTTTCACTTTCTCTAGCTCTTGTGCTTTTGGGAGCTATTGTTCCGAGCTTGCATTTTTGGGCGGGGCGCACCGCCGCAGTTGTGATATTTTTTATAGCTGGAGCGGCTTACGTAGGAACGCTTATTCCGACACTAACACACTTGCAAATATCAACCCCAGAAGATAAATTAGGGCGTGTTTTTGGAAGTATTTGGTTTATTACCACAGCAGCCACGGTTATTCCTGTTTTGTTCTCAGCAACCATCACAGAAGTTTTTGGAGTAGGTTTAACAACGACAATATTGGGACTTTTCGGCTTTAGCATGTTCTTTGTTTCTGAGTTTGCCGAGCCTGGGGCATTGCAATATCGATTTCAGCAAATTTTCAAAAGGAGGAAAAATGACTAGCTATAAACCTGTAATCGGCTTAGAAGTTCACGTAGAGCTTTCTACAAATTCTAAAATGTTTTGTGGTTGTCCGGCTGATCATTTTGGAAAAAAACCTAATACGCAGGTTTGCCCTGTTTGTTTGGGTTTGCCAGGAGCTCTTCCTTTTACTAATCATAAAGCGATTGAAAGCTGTATCAAATTTGGTTTAGCACTGGGGAGCCGGATCGCCAGTTTTTCAAAATTTGACCGCAAGCACTATTTTTACCCTGATTTGCCAAAGGCGTATCAGATTAGCCAGTACGATCTGCCGCTTTGTGAAGGTGGCTCGTGGACTTCTAGCGCCGGCAAATTGGTAAGAATTCGCAGGATTCACCAGGAGGAAGATACGGGAAAGCTGGTACATGCTGAGATAGATGGCAAAAAGGTTAGTTTGGTTGATTTTAATCGTAGTGGAGTTCCTCTTGTTGAGCTAGTCACTGAGCCTGATTTTGATTCAGTCGAGCTGGCTGACGAGTTTTTAAGAGAAATTCAAATGCTTGTTCGGTATCTTGGAATTTCAGGAGCGGACATGGAAAAGGGCTCTATGCGCCTCGAGGCCAATATCTCAGTTAGACCGGAAGGTGCGACTGAGTTGCCAGATTATAAAGTTGAGCTTAAAAACATTAATTCTTTTAGATTTTTACAAAAAGCAGTTGCGGCAGAAATCGCTCGCCAGTCTGAGATTTTGGAAAAAGGGGAGAAGGTTAAACAGGAAACCCGGGGCTACGACGAAGAGCGCGATCGCACTTTTTCTCAGCGTAGCAAAGAGGAAGCAAAAGACTATCGCTATTTTCCTGAGCCTGACATTCCGCCGCTTGAGCTGGCAGAAACGCAAATTAAGCAAATTCGAAGTTCCTTGCCAGAGCTTCCCGGGGCAAAGCGAACGCGGCTCATGCAAATACTACCCGCAAATTATGTGGATGTGTTGATTGCCGATCCTGGGCGCTGTGAATACTTCGATAAAGCGGCTAGTCTGGCCAGTCAGCACAATATTTCTCCTAAAGAAATAGCTGGAGTGATGGTGAACCAAAATCTTGATCGCGAATTCCCCGAGCCCGTTGGCTTAATTAAGAAACTCTTGGAGCTTCAAAATGTGGATTATGCATCAGCTTCTGAAATTGAGTTGGCTATTCGTAAAGTGGTGGCTGAAAACCAAAAAGCAGTCACTGATTATAAATCTGGAAAAACTCAAGTTTTGGGCTTTTTGGTCGGTCAAGTACAAAAAGAGCTGAAAGGCAGGGGAGAAACAAAATTTGTGGTATCTCAGTTGATGCAGGAGCTTCAGCATTAACTCTTTGCATTCAGCCAAGCAATTACATGTTTCCAGCCAGGAAGAGCAAAATCTCGACTAAACTCGTTGTATCTTTCTTCTAAAAATATATTTAAATCAGTTTTGTCTTCGAGTATGTGAGCGTAAACTGCCAAACAAGAGTTAAGATTTTCGTCTAGAAATTGTACATATTCCTCTGGGCTTGCAAAATCTTCTGGGTTTTGTAAGCCAATGTTAGTTATCCAAGGAGAGAATACAATTGCTCGTGAGACGTAGGTTTCCCAGCACGTATCAGTAGAATCTCCTAAAAAAGGTCGTATCTTTTCTTTATATTCATCGGCAGAACGGTTAAGCTCGTCAACACTTGTGGTCCCGGTGTGTGGTAGGAGTTGCGGTATAGTCCAGTCGAGGCTGCCGATATCTAGCCCTGCTCCCGCAAGCCTTACAACCCAAGCTCCGTATGGTTCCACTGTTCCGTCATTAAAATCTTGAGCAGAGACCTCTCCTCCGGACATCCATTCTTGGTAGTGGCCATCCAAGTTGTTTAAAATATTTGCAACTTGCTCGCTAGTAGCTATACCCGTGTTTGCGTCTTCTTCTTGGTTTAGCCGCAATCTCCATCCACCAGACACGTTAACTGCTGGGTTTACAAGAAAGTGTATTAGTTGATCAAAGCCATAGCCACTTAACCTAGTAAGAGTTGCGATTTCAGATTCGTTTAGTGCTCCTGACAGATCTCGCGATTTGGTTTCATGCAAAACTGCCAACAATACTGAGCCTGCGGGCGCAATGGCGTTCAAGTGTGAGAAAGTTTGCCTAGATTGATCTGCGGACATAGTCATAAGTTCTTCGATGTGCTCTTCTGACCCTTCGTAGGAGATACCAAGTTTGCGAGCTAGATTAGCAAGAGATTCCAACTCGGTTTTTGATATAACGGACTCTTGTTCTCTCATGACAGTAGAGCTGGCAAGAAATGAATTGGTTGCAATATCATCTCCAATTGACGCGATTTCTCCCGCAGATTCTATCGTACGACTAAAAAGCTTAAACGTTTCTTTTAAAGGCGCGTTTTCGACAAGGTCTGTGAAATTTCCAGATCCATCAAACAACTCTAGCCAGTTTACTTGGGGATAATGTTTAAGCTCATGAAAAAAAACTTTTAAGAAATCACGATCAGTTTGAACTTCCACAGCCCTCTCTTGACGATGTGCGACGCCAGCATAAGACCCAACTGTCTCAGTTATATCAGCTGTCAACCGGACTTCCCGTAGGCCTGAGGCAATTACAGGGTATTTACCAACCAGGATATCCTCTTTTAAGACATTTGCTGTCTCAGTCCAAGAGTCGTTCCATTCTGGGTCGCTCGTCAAACGACTACTTGCTTCACCTAACGACACAGAGATTCCAATTGTCCCTCGAGCTTGTTCTCTTAGGTTTTCCAGGTGATTTGGATCAGGATAAAACCTATCATTTTCAAGTTTTTTAAGGACTTTAACAATCCTTTCGTGATCTTGACCTTCAATTGGCGTTTGTACTCGCCCGTCGAGCCTGTCCTCGATTAACGAGGACAAGTAAGCAATCTCGCGAAATATTGGAACGCGTAGTGTATGTTCTTGGTGAAAACCTTGCCGAATTTCTTTTAGTGCGTTAGCCGTGAGTTCTTTGATTTCGTTGAAATCAGCGATTGCGCTCTCTGTATGCCCTGGCTCTTCAAATATGTCTACAAACTCATCAGGCAAGCGGCTTATTGGCTTTTTTATAGTTTCAAAATCCTTATATATTTTCGTTCCCGGCTCCAAATCGTTTCCGTAGTCAGTTCTTACTTGAATTCTGTCCCATCCTGGGGAAGTATGATTTGGAAATTCTTCTGCTATGACTCCTTCGCTTTGTCTAAGACCCGGAATACGGCCTAAGACTAGGAGTGCCGCAGTATTTTTCCCCATTCTTAGAAAGTCTCTTCGAGAAATTCTATTAGTTTGTGGGCTTTCTAGGTCGTCTGCCGTTAAGATATAATATCACTGACAATGGCCAATAAGTTTGTTCATCTTCATCTTCACACGGAATACAGCCTTCTTGATGGGCTGACTAAAATCAAAAAACTCACATCTAAAGTTAAGGAAATGGGTATGGATACGGTTGCAATAAGCGATCACGGGTCGATGTACGGCGCCATCGAGTTTTATCGCCAGTGCCAGAAGGACGAAGTAAAGCCAATAATTGGAATGGAAGCTTACACATGTTTAAACGACCACAAAGAGCGCCCTGCCAAAGGTGAGAAGTTTCAAAATTACCACTTATTGCTTCTGGCTAAAGACGAAGAGGGGTACAAGAATTTGATGAAAATTGCATCAATTGCGCATTTGGAGGGCTATTATTATAGACCCAGAATTAGTAATGAAATTTTGGCTAAATACTCAAAAGGGCTAATCTGTACCTCAGCTTGCCCAGCTGGCGAGATGGCATCTCATTTGATTGATGGAGATTTTGACGGAGCTCGAAAGACTGCCAAGTGGTTTGTGGACGTTTTTGGTGATGATTATTACCTGGAGGTGCAAAGACATAAGTATGACCAGCATATTACACCTCAGATGGATCGGGAACTTCGGGAGGAGCAGGAAAAGATGGTCAAGTATGAAAAACTGATTAACGAGGGAGTGGTCAAAATTTCCCACGAAATGGGAATTCCGATTGTAGCCACAAACGATGCACATTATCTTAACCGTGAAGACGCAACAGCTCAGGATGTTTTGGTCTGCGTTGCAACAGGCAAGCAAGTGTCTGACACCAAAAGAATCCGCTTTATTGATACGCCCGAGTATTACGTTAAGTCACCTGAGGAAATGGCGGAGCTGTTCCCTGATTTGCCGGAAGCGATTAGTAACACCGTGAAAGTTGCCGAAAAATGCAACTTGGAAATTACAACTCTGGGAAAATGGTTCTTTCCAAAATACGAAGTGCCTGGGGGTGCGCCACCAGATGATTACTTGCGAGAGTTGGCCCACACTCGACTTTTGGAAAAGTTTCCAGAAGCGGGGGACTTTGAAAAAGACCGACTTGAGCACGAGCTGGGAATAATTTGCGGCAAAGGCTATGCACCATATTTTCTAATCATGATGGAGATGGTCAACTGGGCGAGTGATCAGGGCATTGTAACTAACACTAGGGGCTCCGCTGCTGGCTCTTTGGTATCGTTCGTTTTAGGGATAACAACAGTGGACCCGTTAAAATATTATTTGCCCTTTGAGCGCTTTTTAAACCCTTTCCGCCCTACTCCTCCTGATATTGATTTTGACGTATCAGACGTTCGCCGCGATGAAATCATTCATTATATTGGCGAGAAGTACGGCCACGACCGCGTGGCTCAAATTTGCACCTTTGGACGAATGCTAGCCCGAGCCGCGGCGCGTGATGTGGCTCGTGTTTTGGGCTACGAATACGCAGTCGGGGATAGAATTTCAAAATTAATACCTCCTCCAAAGCAAGGATTCCCTGTAGATGTTCTTAAGGCCTTAAACGAAAGCCCTGAGCTTAAGAATCTTTACGATTCTGATCCCGATGCGAAAAAAATCCTCGATCTCGCGCACGAGGTCGAAGGAAGTGCAAGGCATATTTCAGTCCATGCTGCGGGAGTAGTCGTTGCACCAACTGCACTTACTGATTTTACGCCGATTCAAAAAGATCCTAAGGGGGACAAAATAATTACTCAATATGAGATGCATGCGGCGGAGGATGTGGGCTTAATAAAGTTCGACGTACTTGGAATAAGAAATTTATCCATTTTGGGTTCATGTGTCGATATAGTCGAACAAACTCGTGGCAATCGTGTAAAACTTCGAGAGATTCCATTAGACGACAGCAAGACGTACGAAATGCTTGGCCGGGGGGAAACAATGGGTGTTTTTCAGCTTTCCAGTAGCGGCATGACAAAATGGCTGGTTGAGCTTAAGCCCGAGCGCATTGAAGACTTAATGGCGATGGTGGCACTTTATCGCCCCGGCCCGATGCAGACAATTCCTGAGTATATTGAGCGCAAACGCGATCCTTCTAAAGTAAAGTTTTTAGATCCCCGAATGGAAAAGTTTTTAGGTGCTTCGTACGGGCTAATTGTGTATCAGGACGATTTGCTGTTTTGCGCACTTGATTTGGCGGGCTACACCTGGGAGGAAGCAGATAAGTTTAGAAAAGCTGTTGGTAAAAAAATCCCCGAGGAAATGGCTGCTCAAAAAGAGAAGTTTGAAACTGGCATTGTAGCTCACGGCCAGACCGTGGAGTTTGCTGAAAAACTCTGGAAGCTTTTTGAGCCCTTCCAGTCATATGGTTTTAACAAAGCACACGCAGCAAGCTATGGAATGGTCGCCTATCAAACTGCATACATGAAGGCCAATTACCCAGTGGAATATATGGCAGCTTTGATGAGCGCAGAATCGGGAGATTCGGACAAAATTACAGCAGCGATTTCTGAAAGTAAACGAATGGGGATAACAATTTTGCCTCCAGACATAAACGAAAGCGACATTGGCTTTAAGATTGTCGATGACAAAGAATCCCTTGACGGGCGAGCGATTCGTTTCGGTTTTTCTGCAATCAAAAATGTGGGAAACGCCGCGATTGAGGCTATTTTGGCCGCGCGTGGAAGCCGTCAATTTGGGTCCGTGGCGGATTTCTTTGCACGAGTGGACACCCGAAAGGTAAATAAAAAAGTAGTTGAAAGCTTGGTTAAAGTTGGTGCATTTTCTTCATATGGAGCTCGTGCAGCACTTTTGAAATCGATGGATGAAATTCGCGCAAAAGTTAAGCCAGCCAACGCAATTGATGGCCAACAGGATTTATTTGCTACGGATGACCCCAAAGAAGTTGAGCCTGTGAGTCAGCAGATCATAAAGATTGTCTCTAGCGTTCCCGAGTTTCCCGATCCAGAGCTTGAGGCACTCGAGCGAGAACTTCTTGGTTTTTCTCTGTCTGCAAGACCCCTTGAAGAGCTTTTTGGGCCATTAATTGGTTTTAGAACGCACAGGATTGATGAAATTAGTGTTGATTCGGTTGGCAAAAGTCCTGTAAAAATCATTGGAGTTGTCGCACAAATTCGAAAAGTTGTTACTAAAAAGACTAGTGCAGAGATGGCATTCATTAGCGTAAAAGACGAGACCGGCTCCGTAGATGTGGTTATTTTCCCGAAGCTTTATGAAACTGCCAAGACACTTTTGGATAGTGCGGAGGCAGTTTTGATTACAGGCAAAGTTGACGATCGGGACGATAGCCTTTCGATTTTGGCGGATACCGTAGAAACTGAGGTGGATTTTCGTGATCAAAAGCCGGGGGTTTTTAGCGTGATGATTCCAAAAGGAGTGAACACCGATACGCTAAAGGAGCTGAAAAATATTCTCGCTGAGAACAAAGGTGATGCTGCGGTGGATTTGGTTTTTGAAGGAAATGGGAATTCGCCAATCAAAGTCCCGTTCGGAGTTGCCTGGACCCCTACTCTTTCTGCTACAATAAGCGCTCTTTTACGATAATACTATGCCAGAGCGTATCAATGCGGGTGCTGAATTTTCTAGAGTGATGTCTGATGAGTCGTACCGCCAATGGCGCCGATGGTCAGGGGTTGAGGCACGCAACAATGGGCTTCAGGTAGAAAGAACCTACGATCCAACGAATGGCCTTATCCGAGTCAAAACGGGGCCTATTGGGAGAACCCTGGAAATAGACCCTGTAGATAGCTTGATAGTTGCAAAGATTGAAATCCCTATAGAAAAGTGGGAGCTTACCAGTTGGATAGAAAGCGGCAAACCATGGTTAAGAATGTTTGTAACGGAAAAAACGCCAAAACCCCAAATAGCGACTTCTTACGCTCAAATGCATGTTGAGCGCAGCCTTGTATCTCTTACGCTTTTGGGTAATCACAAGATCACCCGTGCGGATTTAGAAGCCATGACTGGGAGATATGGTTTGATTTACAATGCAGCTCTTAAAATGGATTTTAACCCTGGTTCTTGAGCAAATGAATCAATTCAGATATAATAGCTTCCATGGCATTGACCGCAACAATTAAAGAAACTAATTTTGGTGTTGGCGACGTTGTTCGCGTCTTCACTATAATCCCTGATAAGTCCGCTGAAGAGAAGGGCTCTCGTACTCAATTTTTTGAAGGAACTGTGATTGGAATTGGGGGAGACGGTATGGGTAAAAGTTTTACTGTTCGAAGAATTGGTGAGCAGAAAGTTGGGATCGAGCAAATTTTTCCAGTTGCTTCTCCTTTAATTGAAAAGATTGAAATAATTCGAGCTGGCAAGCGTGGTGTGAGGCAGGCAAAGCTTTACTACATCCGAAGCAAAGCTAATCGTGAAATTGAAAAGATCTATACCCGCGCGCGCGTTCGTGAGGCTTCCATAGCAAATAAAACTACTCCTAAAGCTAAAAAAGCCGTTAAGAAGGTAGTTAAAAAAACTTCAAAGAAAGCTTCTAAGTCGAAATAGGCTTGCTTCTTTTTTTATTCGGGTTATGATGAATGTAGAATGATTGTACTCGGGATTGATCCCGGAACCGCCACTACGGGATATTCGATCCTTGAAGTCAATGGACACGGGCTAATTCCTTTGGAATTTGATCTTATCGAAACGGCCAAAACCTTCACCCACGCCGAAAGGTTAAGCATGATTTATGATCACACTAAAGAGATTATTCGCGTCAATCATCCTGATGTAATGGCTATCGAGAAAATCTTCTTTTCAAATAACGCAAAAACTGCAATATCTGTTGGCCAGGCACAGGGAGTGATGTTTTTGGCTGCGGCTGATTTTAAGCTTCCCATTGCAGAATACGCTCCGGGGACGATTAAGAAAATTGTATCGGGCAACGGGCGCGCAGATAAAAAAGAAGTACAACGTGCGCTAAGAGAAATTTTTGGCGCCAAGGTGAGAAGCAAGGCTAAAAAGAAGACTCATTTCGACAACGCGGCAGACGCCTTAGCGGTGGCCTATTGCCATGTTATGATTACTCACAATGCGCAGGCGTAAAGCTCACGCTCCAATCAAATGGGAAAGGGCAGACGATATCAAGCTAGAAGTAAATCGTCTGGTCAAGAAAATAAAGCTCGACTGGATAGATTTAGATAAAGTTTATTGCGTCCGCTCTGTAAACTCCACCGCTCGTGCATATGCCCGAATCTGGGGAATGGGTAGAATCTGGCAAGAGACCATAGGCGTGCCGCCGGTTTACTGTATTGAAGTAATCTCTGAAAAGTTCGACCATCTTCCCGAGCACAAAAAAATAGAAGTATTATTTCACGAGCTGGCACATATACCAAAAAACTTTTCTGGGGCGCTTTTGCCTCACACCCACCACAGCGTGGGCAGCTTTCACGACAAGCTCAAAAATTTTCTAAACGCGTATAAAAAAGCTTAGTATGAAAATAGTTGTTGTCTACGGTGAAGATGAGGCGAAGGCGCGAGAGCGCTATTCTCAAATTATTTCAGCTGTTAAGAAAAAAAATTGGCAGGTAGCCGATGTTTCCACGGTTGGTAAATTTAGCCTTCCCGAGCGAATTTCTTCAATGACCTTGTTTGGTGACAACACATTGTTTACTCTTGATAGCGTCAAAAAGCTCACGCCAACCGAGATCAAGTGGCTTGCCAAAAATTTTGATAAATACGAGGGAAGTTTGTTGATTTTTCAAAAAGGAACACTGCCTGCTGATATTAAAAAAGAATTTCCAAAAAGTACAACTTACGAGCAATTTGAAGTTCCTAAAATAATTTTTATCTTTCTAGAGTCATTTTATCCTGGCAACGCTCAAACTTGCTTAAAGCTTTTGGACAAATTTTTAAATGAAGCTGCGCCTGAAGCGGTTGTTGCAACGTTGGGCAGACATTTGCGAGATTTATATTGGGTTCGCGTGGGTGGCCTCGAGCTTCCCGCTTGGCGGCTGGGAAAGCTTAAAAATCAAAGCCAAAAGTTTACAAAGGAGATCTTGGAGGATACAATTAACGCACTGAGTGACATTGATATTGGTAGCAAAACAAGTAGTGTGAATACAAGATTTTTACTGGAGCTTTTAATAATCGAAAAACTGGGATGAATATAGTACAAATTGATCCTTCGATATTTCGAGGTTACGACATTCGAGGGCTAGTTGGTGAACAATTAAGTGAAGACGCGATTTACACAATCGGGAAAGCCTACGCTACATTTTTATACGGCAGGCAAATACGAGAATGTGTGGTGGGGCGAGATATTCGTGAAACTTCTCCGGCTTACCAAAAAGTTTTTATGGAGGCGCTGCTTGAGTCTGGTGTGGATGTAATCGACATTGGCATGACTCTGACCCAGATCATGTATTTTGCGCAGTATCATTATCTGTCTAAGGGCGGGACCATCATAACCGCATCGCACAATCCTAAAGAGTTTAACGGCTTGAAGTTGGCTGTTGGCTTTTCAGATACTTTGGTCACTCAAGAAATCGCTGAGCTTCGAGAAATTGCCAATTCTGGAAACTTCAAGACTTGGGGAGAAAAAGGAAATTACCGTGAAGATGACGTTTTTCCAGCTTACAAAGCGGACTTGTTTAAAAGGGCACGTATTCACGATTCAGGATTAAAAGTTGTCGTTGATTCGCTTAATGCCACAACTGGAAAGTTCTTGCCAGAAATTTTGCGTGAGGCGGGGTGCGATGTAGTTGAGCAAAATACAAATTTGGATCCAAGCTTCCCCCTTGGAACTCCAGATCCAACAGAGAAAGAGGTTCTTGATCGCTTGGCCAAGCGAGTAAAGGAAGAAGGGGCAGTTTTGGGATTAGCTTATGACTCAGATGGCGATCGCGTTGGGTTTGTGGACGAAGATGGTAGTCCAGTTTGGAACGATGTGTTAGTGGCGCTCTTTGCCAAAGACATTCTTCATTATCTCCCAGGAGCCCCGATTGTTTACAACGCATTATGCTCAAAAGCTGCTTCTGATTCTATAGCAGATGCTGGTGGAAATGGGATTATGTGTATGGTTGGCCACAGTTTTGTGAAGGCAAAAGTGAAAGAAGTGCGTGCGCCTTTTGGAGGAGAGCTGTCCGGCCACTTTTTCTTCATGGATAATTTCTACGGCCATGACGACGGTGCTTATGCAACTCTCAGGCTTCTGCAATTTTTAAAGCGGACCGGAAAATCGCTTAAGCAGGCAGCCAGCGAGATGCCACAGTATGTTTCAAGTCCGGAAATTAAATTGGGTCTAGCTGATGATCTTAAGTTCAAGCTTATCTCCGAAGAAATCTCAAAAGACATCAAAGAGTTAATGCCAAGCGCAGAGTATACCGATATTGATGGTTTTCGTGCTGACACAAAAGATGAAATGGTAATTGTTCGCGCCAGCCAAAACGGGCCTTACATCACCATTAAATTTGAAGGCCGCAGTCAAGAGCAGTATGACACTCTTAAAGTTGGGATCAAAAAATTGCTCCAAAAATACAATCAAATTGATTGGAGCCAGGGAGTAAATATTCATGGATTTGAATAAAGACGTACTCGATACAGTAAATTTTCTACCTGATCAGTTTTGGGAAGCGTGGGAGCAGTCTCGAAAAGTTAATCTTCCAGAAAATTATAAAAACTTCAAACGAGTTTTAGTTTGCGGTATGGGAGGCTCAGCCTTGGGAGGCCGTGTGGTTAAAGCTTACGCAGCCGATAAATCAAACGCCTGCATTGACGTTCTCACGGATTACAACTTACCCAAGTATGTAGACGGCGAGACACTCGTCATCTTATCAAGCTATTCGGGAAACACCGAAGAAACGGTTAGTTGTGCGCATGAGGCACTCTCAAAGCATGTCCCTGTGTATTTTGTAGCAGCTGGCGGAAAATTGGCAGATCTTGCCGAGGCGAATAACCTCCCCATTTATAAAATTGATCCGCATTTTAATCCGTCCGGACAGCCTCGGATGGCTGTTGGCTACTCGATAGGTGCGATTTTCGGCGTGATGGCGCGTGTCGGAGCTATCACTGAGACCGATGAGGAGATTGTGGCGGTTGTTGATTTTATCAAGAGCAATCAGCCGAGCATTAAATCCCGAGCTGAAGATTTGGCAAAAAACATACAGGGCAAGTTGCCAATTTTGGTGACCAGCTCGTTTTTGTCAGGCGCGGCACACGTTTTTAAAAACCAGATTAACGAATCAGCCAAAAGTTTTTCTATGAGCTTTGAGTTACCCGAGCTTAACCATCACTTGATGGAAGGCCTAAAAAATCCGAGTGAAGCCACTTCAAAACTCCTTTTTATTTTTTTTGAGTCAGCACTTTATGCCGAACGCATTCAAAAGCGCTATCCTCTGACGCGCGAGGTTGTCGAGAAAAATAATGTGGCGACTTACGAAGCTCATCTTGAAGGAACGAGTGAGTTGGCGCAGGTATTTGAACTTCTACAGCTTGGAAGCTACACCCAAGCGATGCTTGGAAGTTTATATGGGGAAGATCCAATTGCAATTCCTTGGGTAGATTATTTCAAAGAGAAGCTCGCTTAGCGATTTTTGAAAAATAAGCTTTGTAATAATCCAAATCTTCACTTTTAACTATTCCGTCTTTAAAGTCTTTATAAAATTTAACCGCTGAAACAACTGATGCCGAGGCCAAACTGATGTCTTTTGGTGAAAGTGTTTTTGAGAATTGGCTGAATGAGAGTTTAACATCCAAACTTGCTAGCTTTTTGTCGTCAAGGTCTTTTTGCGTGACGCTTGTGCTGACAATTGCTTTTTCTGAAGCTACTTGAAAAGTTAACAGTTTTTTAAAGCTGTTAGTTTTTATTGACAGCTTCATATGCGCCTTGCCAAGCTCATTTTTGAGAAAGTCAGAATATAGTTTGTCTAGCTTGTTTGCCATAGGTGTATTTTACATACAAATCAACTTCTTGCCATATGTGGTTTAAGTGTTTAATATGAATGTGATGGCATCTGTCCGCCCAATAGCAGTATTTTTTAAAGAAATAGACAAAGACGATATCCCTTTGGTGGGTGGCAAGGGCGCTAACCTCGGCGAGATGACTCAAGCCGGGTTTCCTGTCCCTAACGGTTTTGCGGTTACCGTGGAAGGCTACGAGCGTTTTTTGGAAGAGAATCAACTTCATCAGTATCTAATTGACGTATTAAAAGACACAGACGTAGCTAACCCCGAAAGCCTTGAAAATGCTTCACGCAAAATTCAGCACAAAATTGTGACCTGCTCGATGCCGGATCTGGTTGCTCATGAAACTATAAAAGCTTACAAAAAGCTTTCGGGACCATTTAAAAAAGCCCTCGTGGCAGTTCGCTCAAGCGCTACTGCTGAGGATTTGCCCGGAGCCAGTTTCGCTGGTCAGCAGGCAACTTTCCTCAATATCAAAGGTGAGGCTCACTTGATGCAAAGTGTCAAAGAGTGCTGGGCTTCACTTTTTACTGCTCGCGCGATTTTTTATCGAAATGAAAACAAAATTGACCATCCTAAGGTAAAAATTTCGGTTATTGTCCAAAAGATGGTTCAGTCTGATGTCTCGGGCGTCATGTTTTCAATTGATCCTGTGACCAACGACAAAGAGCGAATCATTGTTGAGTCTGTTTGGGGGCTTGGGGAAATGATTGTCCAAGGATCAGTTGTCCCTGATACCTACATTGTTCAAAAAGGAACTTTCGCCATCCTTTCCAAAGAAATTTCGGATCAGCGTGTACAGCTTATCCGAAAGGGTGACAAAACCGAAGAGCGCGAGGTTCCTGAAAAACTTCGCGATAAACAAAAAATAACAAACGAGGAAGTTGTTGCACTGGCCAAGCTCGCTAACCGCTTGCAGGAACATTATTACTTCCCTCAAGATATCGAGTGGGCCAAGGAGGGCAAAAATCTATTCATTACACAGACTAGGCCAGTTACTACTACTAATAAGCGAATGTCCAAGGCAGACGAGAATTTCAAATCTGCTGAGACCCCGGTTTTGCGAGGTGCGGCGGCTAGCCCAGGGATAGGATCGGGAACAGTCAGAATTCTAAAATCTCCGAAAGAAATCGGTAAAGTAGCCGAAGGTGATGTTTTGGTAGCCCCCATGACTTCACCCGATTATGTTCCCGCAATGAAGCGCGCGGTTGCAATCGTGACCAACGAAGGAGGGCTCACTAGCCACGCCGCGATTGTAAGCCGTGAGCTCGGTGTTCCTTGTGTGGTTGGAACCAAAGAAGCTACAGCAAAGCTTCGAGATGGTGACATGGTCACTGTGGATGGGGCTAAGGGCTTAGTTTACATGGGAGCACGGGTAGTTAAAGAAGAAGAAAAGATTGCTCCAAAGGTTTATAAAAAAGTTCGAACTGCAACTCGCGTTTATGTAAACCTGGCCGAGCTTGACCGGGCAAAAGAAATTTCCAAAAGAAATGTTGATGGAGTTGGTCTTCTTCGAGCTGAATTTATGATTGCTGGCATCGGAATTCATCCAAAAGAAGCGATTGCCCAAAAGAAGCAGGGCGAGTTTATCGATAAGCTCGCAGCTGATTTGGAAAAGTTTTGCAAGGCTTTTTCTCCACGCCCAGTGGTTTACCGGGCAACGGATTTTAAAACAAATGAGTATAGAGCACTTCCAGGAGGAAAAGCGTGGGAGCCCGAGGAGCCAAACCCACTGATGGGTTTTCGAGGAGCTTTTCGATATGTTACTCAGCCGGACGTTTTTAACTTGGAGCTTCAGGCAATCAAGAAAGTTCGCGCGAAGTACGACAACTTGTGGATGATGATTCCTTTCGTGCGGTCTCCCGAGGAACTGGCTCGTGTTCGCCGCCTAATTTCCGCCGAGGGCTTTTTTGAAAGCACCAGCTTCAAGCTTTGGATGATGGTAGAGCTTCCAGTAAACGTTATTCAACTTGAAGATTTTATCAAGGTTGGAATCGATGGAGTTTCGATTGGAAGTAATGACTTAACCATGCTTATGATGGGTACGGACCGAGACAATGCTGAGGTGGCCGAAGCCTTTAATGAAAGGTCAAAAGCTGTTCGCTGGGCACTAAGGCGCGTTATCAGAATTTGTAACAAACACCACATAAGCTCTTCGATTTGTGGTCAAGCCCCGTCCACTTATGACGACTTGGTTGAGCGCTTGGTTCGTTATGGCATCACTAGTATTTCAGTTAACCCCGACGCGATAGAGCGCGTCCGTGAAGTTATTGCAAATACAGAGGCGGATATTATTAAATAATACTCATGACAAGAATACAACGAGTTTGGGCAAGAGAAATTTTAGACTCTCGAGCAACGCCTACAATTGAGGCGGCGGTCCAGCTGGACAGTGGAGCAGTTGCAGTTGCATCCGTTCCTTCTGGAGCTTCAACTGGGGTTCATGAGGCATTGGAGCTTCGCGACAAAGACACTTCACGCTTCCGTGGCAAAGGAGTATTAAAAGCAGTTAACAATGTAAATCAGTTGATTGGCCCGGCTTTGGTTACAGCTGGAGTAGATCCGGTGGACCAGCAAGGCTTGGACAATCGGCTTATTCAGATGGACGGAACTGAAAACAAGTCTAGAATGGGCGCCAATGCGATTTTGGCAGTTTCAATAGCCGCTTGCAAAGCTGCTGCGATGGCGCAAAAAATGTCTGTTTATCAATGGGTCCAAAAGCTCGCTATGGCCAAAGGGGTCAAATCTCAACTGCGTGTGCCTACTCCTCTTTTTAACATGATTAATGGAGGTTTGCACGGAGCCGGCAACTTGGATTTTCAAGAGTTTTTTGTGATTCCTGCTACTACAAAACAGTTTACCGAAGGCCTTCGCCTCGGAGTGGAAGTTTACATGCTTATTGGCGAAAATTTGTCTCATCGCGGAGCCATTCACTCGGTTGGAGATGAGGGGGGCTATGCTCCGAACTTATTTACTAATGCGGATGCTTTGGAAGTTTTAGTTGAGGCAATTCGCCAAACTTCTTATCAGCTTGGCCGAGATGTATTTTTGGGGCTAGATGTTGCTGCCAGCACATTTTATGAGAATAATGTTTACACCATTCGTGACAAGTCGGCACCCCTCAATGAAGACATGCTGATTGAGTACTACAAAGAGACTAATGGAATGTATCACTTGGCGATTTTAGAAGACCCGTTGCACGAAGATGCGTGGGAAGGGTGGAAAAAAGTGAGGCAAGTGTTGGGCAATCAAGCTACGATTGTTGGCGATGACTTGTTGGCTACAAATCCAAAACGGGTACAAAAAGCTATTGCGGAAGGGGCTTGCAATGGAATTTTGGTAAAACCAAACCAGATAGGCACACTTTCGGAAACGCTCGACGTCATCAAGATGGCTAGAGATGCTAATTGGAAAGTTATTGTGTCGCACAGATCAGGTGAAACCAATGATGCCTTTATTGCTGAATTCGCAGTTGGAGTAGGTGCTGACTTTGTTAAGTTTGGAGCTCCAGCGCGCGGTGAACGTGTGGTCAAGTACAACAGGTTAAGCTCCATCGAGGTTGAATTGACCCTTTCTCAAAATGCTGGTTAATAAGCCGAATCTCGTCCTTCTCGTTGTTTTGGATGGCTGGGGAATAGCGCCACCAGGTCCCGGTAATGCGATCGCAACTGCGAATACACCTAACTACAATCGATTTTGGGCAAGCTACCCTCATACTGAGCTTCGAGCCTCTGGGGAAGCTGTGGGGCTACCTACAGGAGAAGTTGGAAACACGGAGACGGGCCATCTAAATATTGGTGCCGGAAGGATTGTTTATCAAGATTTGGCTAGAATTAACATAGCGATTGCAGATGGATCGTTTTTGGAAAACGAAGCGTTCACCGCTGCTTGCGACCATGCTAATCAAAATAATTCGGCACTTCACTTGATGGGGCTTTTGGGTGCTGGTGGAACGCATTCGAGTATGGAGCATTTGTTTGCGCTCATCAGTCTTGCTCACTCTAAAGGAGTCAGCAAACTGTTTATTCACGTTTTTACCGACGGTCGCGATTCCCCTCCCAACTCGGCACTTTCTTATATATCCCAATTGGAAGATGTTTTAAACAAAGAAGGAGTTGGCAAAATTGCAACGATCATGGGGCGCTATTTTGCGATGGACCGGGACCAGCGGTGGGAGCGAACTGAAAAGGCATACGAGTGCCTAACTGAGGCCAAGGGCGATAAGGTAAAAAGCGCCCAAGAGGCAGTCAGCCGTGCTTATGAAATGGGATTAACCGATGAATTTATTGTCCCTACGGTTGTTACCGATGAAGCTGGGCGTCCGCTGGGTACCGTGGGTGATAATGATTCTGTGATTATTTATAATTTCAGAATTGATAGGCCGAGGCAATTAACGTATGCTTTTATTGGAAACGAGCAGCATGATAGTAGTGCTACTTTCGATTTTGATCCATACTCCATCGTTTACGAACATACCCATTTAGCACAAAAAAGCTTAAAAACACTTTTCCGAGGTAGAGCGAAGCCAAAAAATATTTTTGTTGCTACGATGACCGAATATACCAAACTTTTTTCAAAGCTAGGTGTATCAGTTGCGTTTCCACCAGTGCAGATTAGTATGCCTCTGGGAAAAGTTTTGTCACAGCACAAGCTGCGGCAGCTTAGAGCCGCAGAGAGTGAAAAAGAGCGTTTTGTAACTTATTATTTTAACGGCCAATCTGAGCGTGCCGATGAAGGTGAGGAGAGGCTTATTGTGCCATCTCCGAAGGTGGCAACTTATGATCTCGCGCCAGAGATGTCGGTTGAGGCTTTAACCCAAGAAGTTTATACACGCCTTGCAAGCAAATCTTACACTTTTTGTGTAGTTAACTTTGCCAATCCCGACATGGTTGGCCACACTGGAAACTTTGAAGCGGGAGTAAAGGCTGTGGAGTCGGCGGATAGGTGTATCGGAAGACTTGGCACGCTTGTGTTGGCACTAAACGGTACCATGTTAATCACTGGAGATCATGGCAATGTGGAAGAGATGGTTTCGCTTGCGACTCACCAAAGAGACACAGAGCATAGTAGTAACCCAGTACCGTTTATTGCTGTTTCCAAGCAGTTTTTAGGCAAACCAGTTACGCTGCCATCCGGGATATTAGCCGATATCGCTCCAACCGTGCTTGCTTTGATGGGAATTGAAAAACCAAATGTAATGACAGGTCGCAATTTACTTGCAAGTTTGATGAAGAAGAGATAAGGTCAAATAGCCTGATACTTCCGGATTAACCCCACCACTTTTCCTTGAATTGTTACGTTTTTGACAAAGATCGGAGACATTGCGCTGTTGGCCGGCTCCAAGCGAATTCTGGTTGCTTCTTTGAAAAATCTTTTGAGTGTTGCTGTACCATTTTCTAAAAGCGCAACAACTATTTGGCCGTTCCTGGCTTCAGCAGTTTCTTCGATTACTACATAATCTCCGTCACGAATCTGCTCTTCGATCATCGATTCGCCCCGCACTTGCAAAACATAAACTCTTTTTTTGCTGGATACAAACGATGGTCCGATTGTCATTTTTGCGTGCGGATCAGTGTGAGGCTCGATTGGCCTTCCTGCCGCGATAAATCCTAGGATTGGAACTTCGACGGCTTTCTCTGAAACGAAATCAACGGTTTTATCTACAAGTTCGATTCCGCGGGTTTTGCCGCCTTTGCGTTTGATTATCCCTTTGGTTTGAAGTGATTCCAAGTGTTCATGAACTGTTGCCAAAGAAGAAACTCCGATTGCATCTGCAATTTGGCGAAGTGTAGGAGCTGTTTGGTTTGCCTGAATGAATTGCTGAATAAAATCAACTATTTGCCTTTGGCGCTTATATAAAATAGGTGCTTGCATATAAACACTCTACAAACAAAACCCGAAGTTGTCAATAATCAAAATGGGTCTTGATATACTTTAGTAATGAATAGAAAAGCTGAACTTCGGCAGATGCTGTTTTCCGACAAACGGCTGATGAGAATTTTGAGCTTGGCAAGAGAAGCTAACTTACCTAACTGGTATATCGGAGCAGGGTTGATCAGGAATTATGTTTGGGATTTTTTACATGGGTGGCCTCAAAGAACACCGATCCGGGATGTTGATTTTATTTATTACTCTCCGGACGCAATTGATGAAGTGAGAGTTAGAGCAATGCTTGCCAAAAAGATGCCCAAGATAGATTGGGATTTAAAAAACTCGGCCTTTGTACACGCTTGGTATGCCAATAAGGGGATCGTGCGGCCCGCGCTTAAATCTTCCGAAGAAGATATCGACGGCTGGCCTGAAACCGCTTCGTGTGTTGGAGTACGTTTGCAGGCTGACGATGAACTTCTTATCTATGTACCTTACGAGGTTGATGATTTGCTAAATATGGTTTTTAGAAGAAATAAAAATAATCAATATAGCGTAAACGAAGAAGTTTTTCGCAAAAGAGTTATTGATAAGAAGATAAAGGAACGATGGCCAAAAGTTAAAATTATTTACGATTGATTTTAGCTTTACTTTCGCATTATATTTGGTATATAGTTCTTACGTGAGCAAATTTCAACTTAAGTCCCGTTACAAGCCTGTTTATGACCAAAAGAGCGCCATAGAAAAATTGGTCAAGGGCGTTCGTGGGCAAAATCCATATCAAGTCCTTTTGGGAGTTACAGGCTCTGGCAAAACTTTTACAGTTGCGAATCTTATCCAAAGGCTTCAAATGCCCACATTGATTCTGTCACACAATAAAACTCTTGCCGCCCAGCTTTACCAAGAATTTCGAGATTTTTTTCCTGAAAATGCAGTTAGCTACTTTGTCAGCTATTACGACTATTATCAACCTGAGGCTTATATCCCCTCGACTGATACTTACATTGAAAAAGACTCTGACATCAATGAGCTTATCGACAAGCTTCGGCTTGAGGCCACCGCAAATCTCCTAACGCGCAAAGATGTAATCGTGGTGGCTTCGGTTAGCGCCATCTACAACATCGGCTCACCAAAGGAGTACGGCAAATTTGTATTTGAATTTGTTAGTGGTATGAAAATTAGCCGTGAGCAAATCATCGATAGATTAATCGATCTTCAATACGAGCGAGGCGAATTTGGCTTTCACCGCGGCACTTTTCGTGTCCGTGGGGACACGATTTCCATCTTCCCTTCATATCAGGATCAAGCAGTCGATGTGGAGATGAAGGGGGAGCGGATTGATACGATTACCATTAGCGACCCCATCACGGGTAAAATTTTGGAAAACTTGAAAGCCCCCTTTACGCTCTTTCCCGCGAAGCATTTCATAACTGATCCTACCAAAAACAAGACGGCTTACCAAGCAATACGAAATGATTTAAAGGATCGAATTAACTATTTTAAATCCAACGGCCAAGAACTTGAGGCAAATAGGATCAAACAAAAAGTCACATACGACCTGGAGATGATGGAGGAAATTGGCTATGTTAAAGGCATTGAAAATTATTCTAGGTATTTTGACGGCAGATCTCCGGGGGACGCGCCAAATTCTTTGCTGGAATACTTCAATGAAGCTTATGGTAAAGACTGGCTTGTAGTGGTTGATGAGAGCCATATAGGTTTTCCCCAAATTCGTGGAATGTATGCAGGGGACTTGTCTCGCAAGAAAACTTTGATTGATTACGGCTTCAGGCTTCCGGCAAGTTTGGATAATCGGCCCCTGACTTTTGATGAGTTTATGCGACGAATTCCCGGATTTATCGCCACTTCTGCAACGCCCGCTGAGTGGGAAAAATCCATGGCTGGAGAGAAAAATATTGTAGAAATGCTTCTTCGGCCAACAGGCATTCCCGATCCGGAAGTGGAAATTAGGCCAGTTAAAACTCAAGTAGCCGATGTGATCGAAGAGATTAAAAAAAGAAAAGCTTTGGGACAGCGAACTTTAGTTACTACTTTAACCAAACGAACCGCGGAAGATTTGACTGAATACTTAAAAGAACAGGGAATTGATGTTCAGTATTTGCATTCGGATGTTCATACTTTGGACCGAACTGACATCTTGGACGATCTGCGAGCTGGAAAATACGACTGTTTGGTTGGAATAAATTTGCTTCGAGAAGGCCTTGATTTGCCCGAAGTTTCTTTGGTTGCAATACTCGATGCGGACAAGGAAGGGTTTTTGCGAAGTGACGTGACCTTGATCCAGACCATGGGCCGCGCAGCCAGACATATCGATGGCCATGTGATTATGTATGCTGATCGCATCACAGGCTCTATGAAGCGAGCGTTGGACGAGGTCAAAAGACGCCGTGAATATCAGTTCTCAGTTAATAAAAAGTACGGGATAACGCCGACTCCGATTACCAAGCCAATCAGGGAAAAACTGGTGGATCGAGAAGTGGAAGCGGCAAGCCTTGCAATGGAAGATCGGGATATTGTTTATGCCAGACTGCCGGATATTGATCTAAATGCACTAACTCCGATGGATAAGAAAAAACTTGCCAAAAAGCTCAAGCGAGAGATGAAGATTGCAGCCGAGGAACTTAATTTTGAACTTGCTATACAAATTCGTGACAAAGTTCACGAATTGGAAAACTGACTATTCCCGATTTTCAGTTAATTTTGGGCAAACTTCTGAAAGTCCCATTTGGATTACAACCTGAAGTTGGGTTTCTTTAATTTTACCCTTATGAAAATATTACTTACAGAGTCAAACTATTCTTCTCTTTTAGTCTTTTCTAAGGCTTCCCGCGCAGTTTCGATCGCTCTTTTGCTTGCGTCAAGTTGACTACGAAAAGCTTCTGCTACCAATTTAATTGTTGCAACCAAGTCATCCGGGTCTTTTAAAAGCACTAAGGTTGCATCACCTTCGTCATTTCCAGGCCGAATGTACTCTGTTTTAAAAAAACCTCTTTCAAAAAACATTTCGGGCGACTCATCTCGCATTCTCAGTTTAAGGTGTGGAGAGGCCTAGCCGCGGTCAGCTGAATTTGTAATAAAACCTATGACCTCCTCTCTTGTTTCAGTGCTACCATTATTCAGGTCCAACCTGTAAAATCCAAAAGGTGTCATGACAAAATAACTTTTTGTGCCTTCCCATTCTTTTGGGTTCGGAATGGGCATATTTGGGATAAGGGTTAGGTTTTCACCCTCGCCTAAACGAGCGAAAAACTTAACAATAGATTTTTCGTCTTGATCAGCAAAATCGGCAATAATTGATCGCATTTGCGCCGCCTCGTTTGTTGGGTCGTCCATGCCAAGAACTTCACCGTCATCACCAATTACCAAATCTGGAGTCATACGGGGATTATACACTACCGGTTAATTTTCCAAAATCGGATTTTGATGTGATAACATGACTTGTGGCAAAGAAAAACGGTAACGATCAATTTGTAACAAGGTCGATGTTAGACGAGGCAGTTGAGGCGATTCTGGCAGGTATGCAAAAAATGTTCGATCGTCAATCAAAAAGTATTGATAATTTAGAGGCTAAAGTGGACAACGGATATGTGCAGTTAAGGCACGAGATTCGTGATCTACGCCATGATACCCCGAGTAAACAAGAATTCAACGATCTTAAATCTTCTCTGTAATTTACTTACAAAACCCGAAACTTTTTGTGGTACAATTTATGGTTGCAATGACCCAGGAGTATATACAGGTCAGAGGTGCACGCCAGCACAACCTCAAAAATATTGATATCGATATCCCGAAGAACCAGCTAGTGGTTTTTACGGGAGTATCGGGTAGTGGCAAAAGTTCGATGGCTTTTGATACCATATACGCCGAAGGCCAAAGGCGCTACGTAGAAAGCCTAAGTACTTACGCCCGCCAATTTTTAGGAATTATGGGCAAGCCAGATGTGGATTCTATTTCCGGGCTTTCTCCTGCAATTTCAATTGATCAAAAAACGGTTTCTCATAACCCCAGATCTACAGTCGGAACTGTTACTGAAATTTATGATTACATGCGGCTTTTGTGGGCGCGTGCGGGGCATCCTCATTGTCCGATTTGTGGCCGCGAAATTGCATCCCAATCGGTTGACCAAATTAAAGATGCAATTCTTGCGCTGATCAGATCGACCGCTAAGAAAGATAAACGCGCGAGGTTTTTAATTTTGTCGCCAATTGCCCGCGACCGAAAAGGCGAGTTTAGCGCACTTTTTGAAAATCTCAAGGCCAAAGGCTACAAGCGCGTGCGGATCGACAACATAATTAAAGACCTTGATGAAGACTTCGTTTTAATTAAGACCAACAAGCACTCAATCGATGCTGTAATTGATAGAATCTCGGCAGTTGAGTCTGACTTGAAAGATGAAGTGTTTGCTAAAAACCTCGAGAATCGACTGGCTGACAGCATCGAACAGGCTTTGAAACTTTCCGAAGGCATGGTAATTGCGGCGAATATTTTAGACGCCGGGTTTGAAATGCCTGACTTTCCCAAGCAGTTTGAAAACCATCTTTATTCAGAGAAATTTGCCTGTCCGGTCGATAACATTAATTTGCCCGAAATTGAGCCACGAACGTTTTCCTTTAATTCCCCTCATGGGGCTTGCCCAGATTGTTCGGGACTTGGGAAAATTCTTAAAGTTGACGTCAAGCTTATTATCGCCCCCGAGCTTTCCATTATGGAAGGCGGAATTATTCCTTATGCCGGCTCGATGGAGCACGACACTTGGCTTTCGAGGCTTGTTTTAACAGTGCTTCGCGAGAATGGCGTCGATACATCAATGCCTCTTAAAAAGTATTCCGACGAGCAGAAGAAGATTTTACTTGAGGGCACGGGAAATATAACTTATCGAGTGGAAGGCAAAAATCGTTTTGGCAAAACTACTTATATCACTGAAGCTTGGCCCGGAGTTTTGACGGAGCTTGAGCGCAGATATGTTTCAAGTGACTCGGATTATATAAAGATGGGCATCGAGCGTTATATGACTGAGGTTGTTTGTAAAAGTTGCAGTGGTGCGAGGCTCAAAAAAGAAGCGCTTGGAATTACGATTGATGGCAAATCGATTAGCGAAATTTCAGAGCTGTCGACTGTGAAAATGATTGACTGGATGGAGAAGCTGGCCACTAGCAAAATTCTGTCGGCTCGCGAGCATGAAATTGTGAGTTTGGTGATCAAAGAAATTAGAACCAGACTTAATTTTTTGGTTGATGTGGGCTTAAATTATTTGACTATCGCGCGCGCCGCTTATAGTCTTTCTGGTGGAGAGGCTCAGAGAATTCGATTGGCCAGCCAAATTGGCTCAGGTTTAACTGGAGTTTTATATGTCTTGGACGAGCCAACCATCGGCCTTCATCCGCGGGATAACGCGCTATTAATTTCCACTCTTAAAAAAATGAGGGATTTGGGAAATACGGTTGTCGTGGTGGAGCATGATAAAGACGTCATCGAGTCCTCAGATTATATTTTTGATTTTGGCCCGGGAGCTGGCAAGCATGGCGGGGGAGTTGTGGCCCAAGGCACTTTGACACAGCTATTAAGCGATCAAGACTCCTTGACTGCAAAATATCTAAGCGGCAGGCGTGAAATTCGCTTTGCCAAAACTAATAATCCCAATGTTACTGGGAAAATCACTCTACGCGGTGCCTCGCTGTACAATTTGAAAGGCATAGATTTTAGCTTTCCCTTGGGCAAATTTGTTGCAGTCACCGGAGTTTCGGGGTCGGGAAAGTCTACACTTGTTGTCGAAACGCTATACCACGCACTTGCCAAGTCGGTCAATAAATATCACAAAGAGCCCTCTGGAATTTACGAATCAATTGAGGGAACCCAAAATATTGATAAAGTAGTTCTGATCGACCAATCTCCAATAGGTCGCACCCCGAGAAGCAATCCAGCGACTTATACAAAAGTATTTGACTTAATTCGCGATGTCTTTGCCGGTACCCGCGAGGCTCGTGTGATGGGATTTAAAAAAGGTCGATTTTCCTTTAACGTCAAAGGTGGCCGTTGTGAAGTCTGCGAAGGGCAAGGAAAAATCAAAATAGAAATGCAATTTATGCCCGATATTTGGGTACCTTGTGAGCTTTGCCATGGCAGCCGCTATAACGCCTCAACTTTGGAAGTGACTTATAAAGGCAAAAATATTGCCGAAGTTTTGTCTATGACAGTCGAGGAAGCAGTTGAATTTTTCCATGTTTACAAGAACATCTCAGAGAAACTCGAGACTCTAAAGGAGGTCGGTTTAAATTATATGGAACTGGGGCAATCTGCGACAACCCTTTCTGGAGGTGAAGCTCAGAGGGTCAAGCTTGCGACAGAGCTATCTAAAAAAGCTACTGGTAAAACAGTTTACATTTTAGATGAGCCGACAACGGGTCTGCATTTTGCAGATTTGGAAAAGCTTGTCGCCGTTCTTAAAATTCTTGTTGAGCGCGGCAACACTGTTGTTGTGATTGAGCACAATTTGGATGTTATAAAAAATGCTGATTGGGTAATTGAGATGGGCCCCGAAGGGGGAGACGGCGGCGGCAAAATAATCGCAGAAGGGACACCTGAAGATCTTGCTCGTATGGATACTCATACCTCGCGATTCCTTCGAAGCGTAGTAAAATAGACAATGCGTAAAGCGTTACTTGTCGCAATTATTCTTTTCTCTTCAATTTTTCCAGCTACTACAAATGCGTCCGAAAACTTTCTATTGGCTTCTGAGGTGACATATGAAGTTTTGGAATCAGGCAGCACTAAAATTTCTCACTTAATTTCTTTGACAAATGCGGTAACTGAGATTCACGCCACTGACTACACACTTGCACTAAAAGGAGCAAAACCAAGTAGTGTCGAAGCCTATGAGGATAAAGCGAAGCTTCAGACAGAATTAAGTTATGACGGAGACATGGCTTTAGTGAAAGTAATTTTTGATGAGCCGGTGGTTGGCGTGGGCCAAAAAAGAGAGTTTAGCGTGAACTACCTTGATGCTTCCATAGTTAAGTCTGCAGGTGACGTCGACGAGATTACGGTTCCTAGGCTTGCAGATGAAACTGAGTACGAGTCCTATCTCGTGCGCCTTAAAATTCCCACCAGTTTTGGCCGTGCCAGCTATGTTTCTCCAGAGCCGGACAATGTGCTTTCCGACGCAAGTGTCACAACATATTACTTTAATAAATCGAAACTCAATACTGCGGGAGTAACTGCCGCAATTGGCGACTTTCAGATTTTTTCTTTCGACCTGACTTATCACCTTCAAAATCCGCTCGCTGTTGGAACCAAGATGGAAATCGCGCTTCCTCCAGATACTTCTTTTCAAAAAATTATGTACGAATCTCTTAACCCGCTACCGGACAATGTTTATCAAGACGCGGACGGCAACTGGATGGCAATTTATGGCCTTGCTGCGCGCGAGAGGCTTGATGTTCGGGCAATTGGAACCGCTCAGGTTTATGCTGCAGCCTGGATGAGCGACAAGTTAAGCACTGAAGACCGGGAAGATAATTTGAAGGAAACGGAGTTTTGGCAGGTGAATGATGAGAAAATTCGCGAAGTTGCAGGAACGCTAAAAAACCCTAAAGAAATTTACGATTACGTTGTGACAACTCTGACATATAATTACGAGAAAGTTACAGAGGGACCAAAGAGGCCTGGCGCTGTACAGGCTTTAGCAAACCCATCTCTTGCAATTTGTACGGAGTTTACTGACCTTTTTATCGCTCTGGCCAGAGCCTCTGGAATTCCTGCGAGGGAAGTTAACGGCTATGCTTATACGGACAATTCATCACTTAAGCCGCTGTCTTTGGTTAACGATGTCTTGCACGCTTGGCCGGAGTACTGGGACCACGAGGCAAGTATATGGAGGCCGGTAGACCCAACTTGGGCTAAAACGACAGGTGGCATAGATTATTTTACAAAACTTGATATGCGCCATGTGAGTTTTGTAATGCACGGCAGAAGCTCGACGACTCCGATTCCGCCCGGATCATACAAGCTTGGCGCCAATCCCCAAAAAGACGTTTTTATTTCATTTGGCCAACTTACCCCTTCCGCGACAAGCGCGCGGCTTAACTACTATCAAGAAACAACGCTTCCTTTCGACGGCGCGAATTTGGTAATTGATATCGTCAACCCCGGTCCTGCTGCGCTTTATTCTCAAAAAGCCTCGATATATTTCGAGGACGAGCTTTACTATGAAAAAGATGTCGAGATCTTACTTCCTTTTGAAAAGCGTAAGTTGGAATTCACGATTCCATATGGATTTTTGGGAAGCCAAATGCCCGAGAAAGCCAGAATAGTTATTGGCAACACTAGCCATGAGTATAAAACGGATAAAGCTCCAGCAGTATTTAGAGATTTATTTTCGATCCTATTAATCTCAGGAATTGGGCTACTTTCCGTGTTTATAATAGTCAAGAAATTAAGAAAATGAAGACTTTTGCTGCTGAGAAAAAAAACGTTAAATTGTTGCCACATGCTCCGGGAGTGTATATGTTTCGTGATGACCAAAAGGTAATTTACATCGGCAAGGCCAAGAACTTATTTAATCGCGTTGGCTCATATTTTATGAAGGATTTGGAACTTAAGACCTCGCGCATGGTGGCAAGTGCCAAGACGATTTCGTATATCCCCGTTGAGTCAGAATTTGAAGCCTTGCTTTTGGAGGCAAAACTCGTCAATAAAAATAAGCCTAAATACAACATCGAACTTCGAGATGACAAAAGCCCGTTATATATTGGTATAACCCGAGACGAACTGCCTCGAGTAATTTTGTTGCGCCAGAAAGAGCTGGCCAGCGCAAAGCTTAAAAATGTTTATGGACCTTTTATAAATTCAACAAGTCCCAAATTGGTTCTTAAAATGATACGAAGAATTTTTCCATTCGGGACACATAAGCCCACCAAGCGTGCCTGTGTCGACAACCAAATCGGCTTATGCAATCCCTGTCCTTCAGAAGTATTGGCGGATCCAAGTTTGCGCCGTGAATATTTATTAAATATTCGACGAACTAACGCGATATTATCTGGAAAATCAAAACAAGTATTATTGCAACTTCAATCATCTCGTGACAAGTTTTCAAAAGAGGAAAAGTTTGAAGAAGCTCGAGAAGTGTCGAGTAAAATTCGCGCACTCGAATATACTGTCAGCCGGCGTGAGCTAAATGACTCATACTTGGAAAACCCCAATCTTTTGGAAGATATTAGAAAAAAGGAAACCGATCAGTTGGGCAAAATAATAAACAAATTTATAAAAACCCGTCAACTTAGGCGCATTGAGTGCTTTGATATTGCACATTTGTCTGGAACGTATCCGACCGCATCAATGGTTACTTTTGTCGATGGAGAACCGGACAAGAGTTTGTACAGACATTACAAAGTTTCCGAAGGCATAAAAAATGACGATCCGGGCTCTATGAAATCGGTTCTTGAGCGGCGAAAGTATAGATTTGATAGTTGGGGAAAGCCCGATTTAATTATTGTCGACGGAGGGCGTGGGCAGTTGTCCGCGGCTCTTGAAGTATTAGGGAACAGTGTACCGGTTGTTGGCTTAGCCAAAAAACTTGAGACTTTGATTTTTATGACAGACAAAGGTTTTGAAGAATTTGTGCTGCCCGAAAGCTCAGCCAAAAAATTGGTTCAACGAATTCGCGATGAAGCACACCGTTTTGCTCGCTCGTATCATCACAAGCTCGTCAGTCGGGCAATTCGTGAGTCGAAATGATATAATTTTCGATGAATTTTAATGAGCGGGATTTTTGCCCGTATCGTGTTACTAGAGATACTATACAAGAGCCCAAATTTGGGGCTGTTATACCTTTGGATCAGATTCCCGGAGAGGGAATATGCAATCTGAGCAACGACCGCGAAACCCCATGTCTCTATCCTCGCAGTGCTGAACTCTGCCCACTAAAACGAAACATGGATTTATGTGATAAAAGTTGGGCGAAAGATGCGCCAGACGCTCAAAGTTTCTAAGAATTTTTCTTCGTTGCCTTTCGGATTTCTTCCTCACTCATGCCAAAGTGATGGCCAATTTCGTGATAAAGAGTTGCCTTAATTTGTTTAACCAGCTCTTCTTCGCTTCGGCTGGCAAACATTAATGGCTGCATAAACAGAGAAATTTTATCTGGCAGTGCACCTCCTACGCCGTATCGGCCTCGGCGATTTTGAGGTACTCCTTCATATAACCCCAAAAGATTTACGTGTTTCTCGCGCAATTTGAATTTGACGACTTGCTCTTGTGTGGGGAAGTTTTCAAGGAAAATATTAACATTATCAAGACGACTTCGAAATTCTTCAGGCATCTGCTCCAGCGCCAAGGCGATCGCATGTCTGAAATATGCTTCAGTCTCTGGCATCAATAAGCAATCCTACCAGCGGAGTGATAGCGGGTCAAGATGAAACTTTTTCCCAGGGGAGGCCGTCTTTGCCAAAGTGTCCATATGCTGAAGTAAGGTGATACAAGGGCATCCTCAAATTGAGCTTTTTAATGATTTCCAAAGGACGAAAATCATACTTAGAAGTTACAATTTTTGATAAATTTTGCCCTTTTTCGTTTACCGCGGTAACCATCAAAGGCTCAGCCTTACCGATGGCGTACGATACAGATACAAGCACCTTTTTGCCATGGCCTTGGGCAACAAGGTTTTTGGCTGTATAGCGGCACATGTATGCGGCTGATCTATCTACCTTGGTAGGATCTTTACCAGAAAAACAACCACCACCGTGTGGGATTAACCCGCCGTATGTGTCTACCATAATTTTTCGGCCAGTTAATCCTGTGTCTGCTGCAAAGCCGCCAAGAACGAAACTTCCTGTTGGATTAACCAAGATTTCAATCCCCACAGCACTCCCGACAATTGGTTTAATAAGCTTATTGATTAAGTATTTTCTAATCTCAGCCTGAGATACATCTTTTTTATGCTGGGTGCTAACAAGGACTGTTTTAACATGACCATTAGTAATAGTTACCTGTGTTTTGCCATCCGGCATAAGCCAGTCTGCGTTTTTGCGAAGTGTTTCAAGCCCGTGAGCGAGCTTGTGAGCCAGAACTACCCCAAGCGGAAGGTACTCGGGGGTTTCATTCGTAGCATAGCCATACATAATTCCTTGATCTCCGGCTCCTCCAATATCAACGCCCTGTGCGATATCTGGTGATTGTTTCACTATGTGTGAAATTATTTTCAGTCTGTCGCGATAACCGATATCCGAATATACTTTTTTGGCAATTTTTTCGGCTTCAAAGGTTGCGTTTGTTGTCACTTCGCCAGCAACTACCAGCAGTCCGTGGGCGCCTAAGCACTCGATAGCGACTCGGGATCTGGGGTCTTGGGCCAAACAAGCATCAAGCACTGCATCGGAAATCTGGTCGCATACTTTGTCGGGATGTCCGTTCGTCACAGATTCGACAGTGTAGGTTTTATATTGAGGAATCATGTATCTTTCTATTTAAGCTAGATTTGGCACCGCTCTTTTCAAAGAAGGTTGCCGGTGGGTCATCGGGCTAGTTCCCTCGCCACACTCTTGATACTTACTAATTCAGTTTAGTCGCAATTTTTATAAAGTCAAATACTTCTTGCGCGTATTTTCAGGAAATCTTTCAATTGCATAACGAAGTGTGGTTCTCGGAAGCTTACGAATGTGTTTGGTTAGAAAAGCCTCAAGAGCTTTTTGGTCCTTTTTGCCAGCTTCACGCAAAGCCCAGCCAACAGCTTTATGCATCAAGTCCTCGTGGTCGCCTAAAAGCATTTCGGCTATTTTATAAGTGTCCTCAGTTTGATTTTCGCGTAAAAAAGCAAAGGTGGAAACAATCGCGATTCGGCGCTCCCAAAGCGAGCTCGATTTGGCAAGCTTATACAAAATTTTTCGGTCACCATTTAGTAAATACTTGCCCACAATTTTGTGGCAAGTTACATCCACCAAATCCCAATTGTTCACATGCTTAGTGTTAGCAAGATAAAAATCAAAAATCAGCTTTTGGTCAAGATACCGTTTTTCAAACTGATCCACCAAAATTAAAAGCCCAATCATCCGCTCTTCATGATATGGGGACCCTAGCAAGGTCTTAATGTCTGTAAGAGAAAGGGCTGGGTACTTTTTGGCGATAGCTCTCATTTGGGGAACTGTATGGCCTAAAAAAACATCACCAAATCCGTATTGGCCTTCACCTGTTTTAAAGAATCTCTGAGAATGCTGGGCACGAATTGGATCACCTTGGGATCGTATATCTTTTTGGATTTGAAGAAGTGCCATTTTATTCAAACCTGACTGGAATTTCTAGTGCGTCATCGTTTTCGGGAAGCCCAGAGGGGTTATCCTTTTGAAGTATCAAAGCCCCGCGCTTACTAAAGTCTGCATCCCAGCTCGGGTTTTCAAAAGTAAGTGTTGCGCGAAAAGCTACAAATTCTTCAGTCATCCATTCGTCTTGGGCCTGCGCTATTCCCTCAGCAATAATTTTCCCATCCCAATCAGTTAAAACAATTGGGAAAGATGCTTCAAAAAACCAAGTCCCGCGTGCCTCACCTCGTATCTCAAGCGGGCTCGCTATAACTTGGTTTGGTTGTGGATTTTGAACAGTAATTAAATCATTTTTAGCCTCAGGTGTGTGGGAGGTGTCGTCTACCGAGATAATGCCTTCGATATCATAAATTTTCCAGTGATCAGTGCTAAGTAGTTCAATCGGCGTAAATCTTCCTGTGATGTTTGTCGCCTGTCCCGCCTGAAAAATCGATGGATCAGCATTTGCTCCAAAATCCAATGCGTAATACTCACCATTTTCCGTTTTTAAGCCAAACGCGCATTCCATGGTGATAGGTCCCGAGGTATCGCGATGGGGAAGACAAACATACTCGCCACTTAGGCTTCCGTCATAGGGCAAGACATGCTCACTGTCAGCTTGTTTTTGATTGTAAATAAATTGGTTAAAAGTAAAGAAGGCAAACACTGCTGAAGCCGCAAGACCTAAAAATGCAAAAATAATTACAACTTTCTTATACATAAGTTAGCGAATTGTCATGTCCTGAGTATTTGTGTTGAAACACTCCGGGATCATGCTTGTGGGAAAGCTGGGATATGAAGCTATGTCTTCACAAGTGATTATTCCATTGCCATCCCAAACAAGTTGCCACACGCCGTTAGTTTTTGCCGCAAACCACATGCCGCCTCCCATTCCTTCCTCGCTTGCTCCTCCTTGTGCATAATTGCCCTCGATTTTACTAACACTTACATTTAATCCTTGGGCATTTTGGCCGTGCTTAGCTATCAAAGCTGTTTTAATTCGTGTCTTTATAAGTTCAAGCTCCTTTTCCTGATTTTCAGCAATGCAAGGAGTTTCCCAAGGGCGCAGACATTCTTTTTTTGCTTCGCACCATGAGTATCCAGCGGACAAAATACAGCCATGTTCGTCACGGTCACTTCCTAGAAGATTCTCTGAAGCTTCTGTGGCTTCCGGGGTCGGGACACTAGTCTGCGACTGCTTCAGAAGTGCTAAGCCTGCAAAAACTAATATGGCTATAATGATTGCTGGTACGATTTGTTTTATTTTCATTTTTTCTTTTTAAGCCCCCAGCTCCAGTGAGGTTTCTCGCCAGTTTTAAAGCATATTGCGATAAGAACAATGACTCCTAAAGCTAGCTTTGCGTAATAATCAACCAGTATGGTGTTGTTCAGTTCAGCTTCTACTGGGAGTGCGGAGCTGATCCACAAAAGATAGCCAAGGAAGATTGCGATTATTGCCCATCCTTGCCATGTTGCTGGTGTCCATCCCCAGCCATAGAGCTTGGCGCGAAACCAATAGCCTTTGGGGTTGTCCTTTATATATTTAATGTAAGACGCAAACATAATTAATTATACTCCTTGGTACAATTAATTCACTTTAAAGCTTAATATGCTTTTGTAAGCTTCCCTGGGGTCAAGAGTTGCTCCACTGTCGCCGCCAGAGTAGTAGCCAAGTAAATAAACATTTTCGTTAGAGTCAAAAATAAAGCGAGTCTCGGTAGTGCCTGCGGGAAACTCCCAAGGCCGCGTGTTTTCAAATACTTTGGCGCGCCCAGAATTAAAGCTGACTTCATCTACTAATGTGTAGGTAAACCAGTCGCCAAGATCAGGAACATCACCAGAAGCCAGATTCACACTATCGCCGATATTTGTAAGTGCAATAAGCTTATTGAATTGCTCCGCATTGTAGTTGTATACATCGCCAAGAGCATCTCTCTTGTCCGGAGTTACTACAGATACATAAATAAAATTGGTTGGCCCTGCTCCAAGAGGCTGTTCTTTGGGATAAAAAAGCTTTGAATAATCTGACTGTTTTTCAGAAGTCATCGAGTTGGGAATATATATTTCATAGCCAAAATCAGGATCGGTATAATTTGGCTCCAGTTCAGAAGAAGCACTAGAAGGCTCGGGGCTTGGCGGCGTGCTAGGCGTTGTCGGCTTGGTAACAAAAAATACCACTAGTACCAACAAAGCCACAGCTCCCAGAATTACGACAATAATCTTATTCACGAAAAAATTATAACATGAAAACGAGCGACATTTTAGTTATTTTCTGGTGATCTGAGGCTTTCAGCAAGGGCACGCCCAGTTTCATATCCAACCACATCTGTGCCATGGACACTCCCTTCGTGACGACATATGTTATATCTTAGTACTCTTGTCGCTTCCGGAATTGCCCACGACAAAGTGTCGATAGGTTTACCGCTTACTCTTCCGATCACCGAATCTATTTCCATTTGTCTTCCGGCTCCAACCAAACAAGCCTCCAAAAGATGATAGACATCACCTGCTGGATCCTTTGCAGTATATCGCGAGTTATACGCCATGCTTACAGACACGGCTTTTTGCCAAGCTTTCATCTGACGGGCAGTGACTGGAAAGGTAACTCTGGTGTCCTGGGCGCGCGCCATCTGTCTTGTTGCTGCTGCTAGTGTTATGAGAGCATTAGCAAAATTTCCGTCTGTTACTTCGAGTGCTGTTTCATAAAGACCTGCCACATTAACTGGCCCGTCTTTTGATTGTGCAAGAACACTTGAGACAAATGCGAGCGAAGCTTCCCGGTCAATATCAAAACCCAATGGAAGTCTGTGGAAATCAGTAAAACATGCTGCAAAAGCAAGTGCGCTTGTGCCAGATGGCATGTTGCCTATTTCACGAACTTTTGGATTGAGGCTTACCAAATCTTCAAATATTCGTTCTGGACTGATGCAATATTCAGAAGGCACGCCGGGGGAATCAGGTTTGATTACTTTTTGAAGTCTGTCTGGATATTTAATTTTTGCGCCATAAAGGATTGCGACAGGGGAAGTAACAAATCCTTCAAGTTCTTTCAGCATTTTATTACAAACGCCAGATACCTATAGTGTACCACTATGAACCCAGAAGAGTATAATTGGCCATGAGCCTAGTTGATCGATTGGCAGAAATACGTGGTGGCTATAAAGTTGCAGTTTGCCGTAACTCGAGCTGTCAAGGCTGTGCTGATTTTGCCAATAAGCTTCGAAGTAGTGCAAGTGGCCAAGAAGCACTTGATATGCGGTTTCCAGAGGGAAGTTGTGTCCACGATCCTTTTTCTGATGTTGAGCATGGAGGTGTTCGTGTTTGCTTGCGCAAAAACAGGGCAACTGTTCCTTCAGCCGTGGCTGATGGGCAGATAGATTCATCAGGCACCACCGTGGCTGCCCACATCGGAGTAATACGTGACCCAGAAGAGAGAGGGAAAGGGTATGGAAGGATCGTCGTGATGGCACTAGCCCACGAGCTTAAGCGTAGAGGAGTTGCCGAGGTATGCGCAGAGATCGATGCTGAAAATTCTGGATCTCAGAAAATGGCATTCGCACTTGGAGCAACTCAAGATCTCGATTGCGTTGTTGACGAAAAAGATGTCGTGCGTTTTTTAAGAAAGCTTTAATCGGAGTCTCCAATATACTACAATGATTCTATGAAACGAATACTTCGCATTATTGTAATAGAACTTGCGGCTTTGTATCTTACAACCCAGATTGCTTCAGGACTCGTGTTTGCTAACCAGCTTGAGGGCATTTTAATTACTTCAGTGGCTTTGGGAATTGCCATGCACCTACTCAAACCCATCATTAACTTATTGCTTCTTCCCATAAACTTGGCAACATTTGGACTATTTAAAATTGTGGGCCACGCTATTACTGTCTTTATTGTTGATGTGGCTCTGACGCAGTTTGAAGTTGCTGGTTTTAACTTTCCGGGCATGACAACCCAGCTTTTTGACCTACCACCAATTGTCCTTGAAAAAGGCCCGTTGTCGTACCTTGCGTTTGCAATTGTTATTTCTGCAATTACCGGAATTATTAACTGGCTTCGAAAGTAGCTCTATAGTATAATGAGCCCGATGCATAATTTTCTCTTATTTTTTCAAATTATTATTTCAATTTTATTAATTGCCGTTGTCCTTCTTCAGGTCAAAGGAACTGGTTTTGGTCGTGTGTGGGGCGGGCTTTCTACAAGTAGCACGCGCCGGGGCTTGGAGGGAGTTATTTTTAAATTCACCTTCGTTTTAGT
The DNA here is from genome assembly GCA_041742135.1 of Patescibacteria group bacterium. Classification (GTDB taxonomy): domain Bacteria; phylum Patescibacteriota; class Microgenomatia; order UBA8517; family UBA8517; genus 01-FULL-44-24b. The sequence goes on from JBGSJG010000008.1 coordinate 214,970, forward strand.
GTTTCTATTCATTATAATTTCACTGATCTCTTTATTAAGCTAATGCGCATTCGATTTCGCTATTGGTTCCGCCTGATTGGAGCTTTTTTGGTTCGTTTTCGAGTCGTTTTGTTTGCAAGTGTGGTTTTTGGCCTTCTTTTCTTCGCCTTTTTGACTTACATAATGCCTCGAGCTTTTTCATCTAGCACAGAGTATGTAGGAGTAACTGGCAGATACAGAACCGACGAGCTACCTGTTTCGATATTAAGCTTGGTAGGGGAGGGACTAACTAAAATTTCAGAGGACGGATCAGTTGTGCCGGGCTTGGCCGAAAGCTGGGAGACAAGTGAAGATGGAAAAGTGTGGACTTTTCACCTAGCGCTCGGGCGATCTTGGCACGACAAATCACCAGTGACCGCAAGCACTATTCAGTATTCTTATGAGGACACCACGATTGAGCGACCAGACGAGAAGACGGTTCGATTCATATTAAATTCACCATTTTCCCCATTTGCAGCCGTGGTTTCTCGGCCAACATTTAAACGTGGGCTTTTGGGCACAGGTGAGTGGAAAGTAACAGCAGTGAAACTTGCGTCACAGTATGTCGAGCGCATTACTTTAAAAAATGACAAGAACCAAAAACGGATAATCCGCTTTTTCCCGACCGAGGAAGGTACAAAAAATGCCTACATGCTTGGCGAGATTGATACTATTGCGGATGCTATTGATCCTGCGCCATTTGACTCATGGGTTAATTCTGAAATTTACGAGCACGTTCGCCGTGACCGAATAGTTGCTGTATTTTTTAATAACGAAGCTGAAGCTTTTAAAGGCCCGGGAAATAAGCCTTTGCGCCAAGCTCTTTCCTATGCCATCGAAAAAAACCAGTTCAAAGGCCCGAGGGCTTTAGGGCCAATCTCCCCAGAATCATGGGCTTATAATCCGCTCGTCAAAGACTATGCATACGATCTTGAGCGAGCACGCGAGCTTGTAAAAGATATTTCTGGCGTTGAAATTAATCTAACCACCACGCCTTCACTATTGCCAGTTGCTGAGACAATCGCAAACTCATGGAAAGAAATCGGCGTCACCACTAATGTTCAAGTTGTTTCAGTGTTGCCTGAGGACTTCCAGGCGTTTTTGGCAATTTATGATATTCCACGCGATCCAGATCAATATGCTTTTTGGCACACGACTCAAACTTCCACCAATATCTCAAATTATTCAAACCCCAGAATCGACAAACTTTTGGAAGATGGCCGAGTTACCTTGAATCAGGAAGAGCGCAAGAAAATTTACCTTGACTTCCAGCGCTTTTTATTAGAAGATGCTCCTGCGGTGTTTCTTTATCATCCGATTAGCTTTGAGATACACCGGAAGTAATGTATCATTATGAAAATGATTTATGCAGGTGTAGCGGTAATAATTGTGGTGGCAGCCGCTTTTTTGATGTTTCGCCAAAAGCCTAAAGCTAACTCGGAAGTCTCACAAGTGCCAACGCCGACACAAGAGGCGCAAAAAATCGAAGAAACCAAACCTATGACAGACTCAAAATCTTTAGCCAAACCAGAAGTAACGCTTGATGCAACCAAAAGCTATTCTGCGGTTCTGCACACCACTGAAGGAGATATCACTGTTTCACTTAACACCACCCAAACTCCAATAACTGCAAATAATTTTGTTTATTTGGCCGAAAATAAATTTTATGACAACACTATTTTTCACCGCGTGATTGACGGCTTTATGATTCAAGGAGGAGATCCTACGGGAACTGGGACTGGAAGCCCTGGATACCGCTTTGACGATGAGCCTTTTTCGGGTGAGTACACCAAAGGAACAATTGCCATGGCCAATTCAGGGCCAAACACAAATGGGTCACAATTTTTTATAATGCACGCGGATTATCCACTTCCAAAAAACTACGTAATTTTTGGCAAAGTGTCAGAAGGCCTTGAAGTGGTTGATAAAATCGCTACGGCACCTACCACAACCAGTATGGGTGGAGAAAACTCAAAACCAGTTAACCCAGTTACCATAAATTCAGTTGATATCATCAAGCAGTAATAAGTACTATATTGTCCGTCACGGCGAGACTTTCGCTTCACTAAATTCGGTTCCATATGGAGATCAGCAAGAAACTGCCGAGATTCTACCAGAAGGGGTTCCAGCCATAAAGCGCTTGGCGGAGTACCTTAAAACTGTCCCCACGGATATAAATTACACATCCCGTTTTCTTCGGTGCTTGCAAACTTCTCAAGCAATAAACCAAATTACAGGGAAAGAATTTGAAAAACACAAACTATTAGGTGAATATGTAGAGCCAACGTTTGATGAGTTTAAAGAACGGATGCAGACTTTGGTCACAGAGCTTGAGCAAGCCGAAAAGACGACCTATTTGTTGTGTACCCATGGTGGGATTATTTCAGCTCTTAAGCACCTATTAATTTTTGGCGAGTATGAAGAAAGTGATTTGATGGATTATCCGGTCCCTGGAACTTTAATGATTATCTCCAGCAGTGGAAGTGAAGTGATTAACTTCAATCAATAATTGTAAGCCTGGGAACAGGAAAATCTGCTTGACCACTTAAATCTTTAATATATTTCCCATTCGGAGAAAATTGTGGATTTTTAATAACTTCGTTTGCAAGCCAAAGCCAGCTTGCAGTATGGCTTACTGTAAACACATCTGGTGAAATGTTCTTGGCATTTTCACTAAGAATGCTATATAGCTTGTCGTTGGTCATCAACTCAAAAAGCTTATCAGCCACAGCCTTGGTGTCGCCGATTTTGATTACAAAGCCGTTAACTCCGTCTGTGACTTGGGTTGGCATTCCTCCCACGCCGTAAATAATTACCGGCTTGCCTTTCATTAACCCTTCGGCGATTTTAAACTCAAATCCTTCGTGATGAGAAAGCTGGAGCATGATTTTGGACTGTCTGGCGATTGTGTTCATTAGCTGATCGTTGTGAGGAAGGCGAAGGACTTTGATGTCATTTTTAATCTTTCTGAACCTCGGCGTATTTATTACTTTGTTTATGAAATCTAAGATGGGAATTCCGTCTGGGTCGTCAATAGATCCATTTCCTGCAATTACAAGCTGGGGAATGGGCAAATTGGTGTTTTGGTACTTTTTAACAAGAAGCCGATATGCTTCAAGTAAGTCTGGTATTCCTTTAGATGGGTCAAATCGTGCAATCTGGGTAATATATGGCCGATTAGGATCAAGCGGCGTCTGTTTAAAAGATACCAAAAAATCATTTAGTAGCCGCATGTAGTAACTTTTTTGCTCGTCAGTGAGTTCTTTGTTTAAGCCATCCAATGGGTCTGTGCAAGGAGGAGCAAACACAACTTTTGAATTTGGAACGTTTTTGGGAACAAAGCTTCGAACAGGATGGCTCACAAACACGTCGCAGCTCTTAACTTTATTCCAAACAAAGTCCCAAGAAATCTTTTGTGTGCTGCCTATTTTTGTGGCTAATTTCGCAATTAGCTCGATATGAGAGCGAAAGATGATTTTGGCTGTCGGATTAACTCTTTTTATATATGGGAATAAACCTGCAGGTTGAGGGTCATCGATAATGATTACATCATAGTCGGGAAAAATATCTTTCAACTCTTCTGCATTTTTAGCACTCCACTTGTCAAAATAATCCATCTCATCTTGGGACAGGGATTCTCCGTCGGGAGCAACATTTTGAAAAATATTGTGAAACTTGCGTTTGGTTATGTTAAAAGCTTCTTCGTCATCCTTTAAAATTATCCAGTCGGCGTTAACGCCAAGGAGTTTTAGTAGTCTCATATTTCCATGTCTCATGATGGCAACGCCTCCTCCTTGGGGAGTCGCACTGATAAACGCTAGTTTCCTTCCTTTAAATTCCCTCGCCTGATCTAAAAGAAATCGAAACTCCAGTGGGTGCGTTATCGCCTCGTAGTCTGAAAGTGCCACTAAGGGCGGGCTGTAAACTCTGCCATAGCCATTGACCTTTGCAGCATGGGAATTATCTTCACCAAAACCTGCCTTGCCAACAATTGCTGCGGCTTTTGACATTTCTTTGGGAGTTGATTCATCTGGGGAAACTTGGATTGGAACAATGTCTAGTTTCAGCCAAAGTTTTCGATAGAGGGTTTTCCATTTGCCACCTGAAATCCCCATGGAAATAATCTTTTTATTTTTATCTGAAGCGTAGTAGTGTAGCCACGAGATGAAACCTGCAGACGTATTTGAGGTACTTGGAAAAGACTCGCAGGTATCAACGCGGCCCTTTTTGTCCAAGATCGTAACTGTGAAACCTTGCTTTGAAAAATGAACACCGCCAAAAACTGGAGCGGGAAGCGATACCTTCGGCAAGTCGTTCTGGTCTATTGCCATGAACCCAAATCATAAACTGATACTGTGCGTTTGTCTAGGAACTAGAATAAGGCAAGCCACAGTTGAACTTTACTAGTTTAAATTTGGCTAAGCACCCTTTTAATTACTTGTATATTTTGGTCAAGATATGCTTGGCTTTCTAGCCATTTTTCTTCAATTAAGCCAAGATGACCTAGATTTCTAAAATATCGCTGAACTACCCAACTAGCGACTTTTGGTAGTGAGTCTAGTTCTTCTTTTGGGTTTCCAGAGCGAATAGTTGATTCCGGATTTTTATATCTCCCGCCCCACTCGAAATCAAAAAATCTCAAGTCTGCTGATGTGTCTTTGGAGATACTTCCAGATACCCAAGAGGTAAGAGGATGCGAGAACCCAGTGGCTTTAAGGGCGCTTACGATATTGATTGCCTGAGAAATTTCTATCTCAGATATAAGTCTGTGTAGTAAAGCGCTTTGCTGGCCCGTGAGTTTTTCCCGTCCCACCAGAAGAGCAAACAAATGGCTCGCTTCACCTGTGGTTAATCCAGCATTTTTGCAACAATCGCCAATTTGAGGGTTTTCGGTGCATTCGATCGCTAAGTTGTTTAGCCCAACAAAGAACTCGTCTTGCTCAATGGACTTTTTTGCTACTTCGTTCGGATCAGCAATTGTACTGGTAAGCCGCTGTCTTGCGCCACTAAGCCGAAAAAGAATTGCTAATTCATCCCCATTTAGTTTTACGCTATTTATGTTATCAATTATTGTACTGACATTAAAACGGCCTTGTCTCCAGTTATTTTCCATGAATTTTAAAATTTCTCTAGAATCTAAAATCACGTAACCCAGAGCTAGAGAGGCACGGACCCCATGCTTAAGTAGCGTGTTGCTGGTAGCTATGTCTGATGCGGCGTCAAAATCTCCAAAAAAACCTATGGGGTCGATATCTGACTCGACATACCGCGATCGGACGGCGTCAGCGTATTTTAAGCCAGAAACAAAACCTCCTTTAGCAGTAACCCAGTTTGCCCGCATCCCTGAGTACGAAACTGTATCGGGATTTAGAGTTGCTACTGGGACAGATCTTCCTTCGGAGGTGAGAGCATGCTTTATGGTAGAGTTATTTCTGCGTGTGTTACGAACACTCATTAGGCACGAGCCTTCAAGATATTCCGAGCTCGCAAAGTACCAGTTTTCCGGCGCCAAAAACAATCTCGCATCAGTATTAACAACTGTTAGCTTGATCGCCTCGGGCGGCAAAGGCATGGTCGCCACCTCAATACCTCCATATTTTGTTCGCTCCCTCATATTTTAGGTGACTAGCTCTCGGGATAGCTTGGCAGCATAATAATCTTGATCTTCCTGTAGGCGATCGAAGCTTTCCTGGGAGATCGATAAAAGGCCTAATCTTTGAAGGTTTGAAATAAACTCTTCCACCATGCTTTTGGTTAAAAAACTCACATCATCTTGTGAATCAAATATTCCAGTGTCAATGTCCGAACTTGAGTCTGGTTCTTTATGATCCGGGCCCCACTCTAAATCGTGCAAAACTAAATCCTTCGAAATATCTTTGCAGCCAAGCCAGCTCCCATAGTTACGGACAGGATAAGCAAAGCGTGAATCCTCCATGGTTTTGAATAAGACGATTCCTTGGGCTATTGAAATTTCCCAAACTAACCTATGTATGTCTAGTGTTTCCTGTAAGTCAAGCGCCTGCATTCTGGACAATTTGCCTAGAATTTCTTGTGCCTTTTTTGGCTCTAATCCTGCTTGTTCAATATATTTAGTAATTCTTGGGTTGGAATAAACCTCGTTTTCTAAATTGCTAAGACCTAGTGCTAATTCATTTCTGTTGGCAGAATTTGCACTTAGATCGTCCCCGCGAGTTGACCCAGATGTTAATCTGTGTCGTGATCCTATTAGCCTAAATAAAATAGCAGGCTCGTCCCCGTATTGGCTAACTAATTCATATTGTTGTTTTATAACGGCTCTGTTTGCGTTTGCGTCATTCCACATAGACTCCACAACACCTAAAATCGCTTCTTTGTTGAGTGTGACGTAGCCCAAGCCTAACGTTGCTCTTCCTCCCATTTCTAAAATCTTGTTAGTATGAAAGATGTCACTAGCCGCGTCAAAATCGCCAAATAAACCCAAAGGGTCTGCCTCGGGCCCCCGATAAAGCTTTGGCTCGCTTGAGAGCAAAAAATCCCGATAAGTGTCTCCTGCCATGCCGCCACCTTTAGCAGTTATGTAATTGGCATTGAGCCCAGAGTATTTAACGGGTGCTTTAAAGCGAGCGACCGGCAAACTTCTTCCCTCACCGAGCAGCGAATGGATTCTTTCGTGTGATCCCGGCCTTGGTTCTACTGAAATTCTTGCAAGGCTTGACAGGTAATCGGGATCAAGCAAGGCGTGATTGCTGGCATCTAGGTATGCTCTTGCTTCATGGTTTACAACAATCTGGGAAATTGCATCGCGAGGCAGGGGAATGGTTGATACCTCAACGTACCCCCTTTCAAATTTTGGCAATCTATCTATACCACACATAAATAGTGGTCGTTATTATAGCAATAGCGCGTAATTTATGCCATGATCAAGGACAAAACGGTTGTATCGGCATACTTGCTCCTAACATGGAATTGAATAATCGACTCAGGAGGATTAAAATACATTCTGTGCCAGAAGCAACCGAAAGAAAAATGGATGACCAAAGAGTAGCTGAAATCGTAGAGATAGCAAAGCGGTGTAGGCGACCCATAAAAAAGGGTTCTATTAGTGTGTGTATCGACGATCGATTGGCCCATAAATTTACCAAGCCAATTCCGACCGAGCAGCTTCAAGAGGTTTTTGTAACAAGTGAGAGTGAATCTGGGCCACAAATACCTGGAGCCTCAGCAGGAGTCTTGGTAGCGGTTGCAGAATGTGCCCCTGACGAAAAAAGCTTGGACTTTGATGAATTGAATACGATCACTCGCGAAGCACATGTTCGCGCGGGATTCGCATTGGGTGTTCATATGGATAATCATCACGATGAAGTTTCGGATGATAAAATTTTTGAAATGGTTGAAAGAGCGTTGGAAGACCCAGACAACACGGACCTTCCCGGTTGTGGCTACGCTGGTATGCTGGTCAATCCGGAAAACCCTCTGAATTTAAGCGCAAGGACGCACAAATTTGTTCGAAGTTTAAAGTTAGTTCCACGCATGTTAGCTGCCGGATCAAGGCTTGTTGAGCTAGAGGGACATCATGCTGAGCCAGACAACGGGGCGCTTGCAATAATTAATAATCAAGAAGGAACCACGCTTGATCATGATGCGCTCAAGGCAGCAGGTGTTAAAGTGTATGGATTTGACCCTCGCGCAGTCGAAAAAATTATGAACGAGGCTGTCGAGGTTTTGGAAGCAAGAGGTGAAACTGATTGGGCAGAGAATGTTCGTAACAAGGGAGCTCAAGTCGTTACTCAACACCAGAGAATTGCAGCAGTAGCGCTGACAGGCCGTGAACCTGTTGAAATTGCTTGAGAGCTGTCGTAAAATAATCTAACCTCGATTTGATCTTGCGGTTTAGTCTATATGAAAAAGAATGAAGTAAGTGATTTGGTCGGCGCTTTTGGCGAAGCCACAAGCATTACTGGCAACTTGGTTGCTTTGCCGCTAATTTTTTTGATTGCAGGCTTTTTTCTTGATAAAACATTGTCTACTACCCCAATTTTTATCTTTTTAGGTATAATTGTGGGTGTCGGGCTTGGAATAATGCGCGCTATGAAAATAAGCAAAAATTACAAATTTAAAAAATCTCCTAAAAAATGAGTTCCCTTCACATATCAATTGCAGCCGAGCCAGTTTTTCATATCGGCGATTTTGCTGTAACTAACTCGCTTTTGACCACCTTTGTAGTTATGTTGCTTTTATTTTTAATTGCGGCTTCCGTAAGCTTAGCGCCAGTAACCACAGTCGGAGGCAAAAAAATTAAAAAAGTGCCAGCGTTGGTCGAGATGTTTGTTGGTGGTTTTTACAATTTCCTCTCACCAATTTTAGGTAAGCGAATCGAATCTCTCTTCCCACTTCTTATGACTTTTTTCCTATTCATTATTATTGGCAACTGGATTGGGCTTTTGCCGGGAGTTGGCCCGATTGGATTTACTGAACACACAGAACATGGAGAACTTTTTGTCCCGCTGTTTCGAGGTCCCAATGCGGACCTGAGTACCACTTTGGCTTTGGCCTTGGTCTCCGTAATTGCGACACAGTTCTTAAGCATTAAAGCACTCGGTGCCGCGGGCTATATAAGTAAGTTTATTAATTTCAAAAATCCAATTAACTTCTTTGTTGGAATACTTGAGCTTGTTGGAGAAATTGCCAAGGTTCTTTCATTTTCATTCCGTCTTTTCGGCAACATCTTTGCAGGTGAGGTTTTACTTATCGTAATAAGCTTTTTGGTTCCAATAATTATGCCAATTCCGTTTTTGGGACTGGAGATATTTGTGGGATTCATTCAAGCTTTAGTGTTTACAATGCTGACATCGGTATTTATTGTAGTGGCGACGGAACATCATTAAATTGGAGGTGAGACAAATTTGGAAGGATTAAAAGATATAGCAACAGCAATAGCAATCGCAGTAGGAGCCATTGGGCCCGCGCTTGGTATTGGTATGATTGGTAAGGGTGCTTTGGAAGCAGTAGGTAGAAATCCCGAAGCTGCAAACGAGGTTCGAACCCTCATGATTTTGGCAGTGGCATTTGCCGAGGCCGTAGCTATTTACGCATTGGTAGTAGCTTTGATTATTAAGTTCGTGTAATGTACACGAACACAAAGGAGGTGTATTAAATTTATGGAGAGTTTAGGAATAGATTTAAAAATAATTGGTTTTCAGATTCTTAATTTTGGAGTGCTGGTCTTTGTGCTTAATAAATTTTTATACAAACCCGTGCTTAAGGCAATAAATGCCAAAAAGCAGGAAGTTGATGAAATAAATAAAAGCAAAGAGCAGATTGTAGTCGATAGCGAGAAATCGCAAGAGGCACAAGCATTACTCATGAAAAGTGCGCAAACCGAAAAGGCACAGGTTCTAAAAGATGCTAAGCTTGAGGCAGACAAAATTAAAAAAGCTGCCCGAGAAGAAGCCGAAAAGAAGATTTTGGCACTCGTTGAAAAAGCCAAAAAAGATTTGGAAGCTGAGAAGAAAAAGTTAGTACACGATTTTGACGCCGAAGTTTTAAGTGCCGCTTTTGCGGTTAATGAAAAAATTCTTGCTGATTTGTCGGACAAAAAAGCAGTTGAAGAAGCTTATAAAAAACTTGGGTTAGTCAAGTCGGTAATGTTTAGAAATTAAAATGAAATTAGCTGAAAAAATAAAATCGGTTAAATTGACCGATACTAGAAGTGTTGGAGAAGTCGTTTCTGTGGGAGACGGAGTTTTGTGGATTAACGGACTTCCTGAAGCCATGTACGGCGAGATTCTTGATGTGGCAGGTACGGAAGCTTTGGTCATGAATCTTGAAGAAGATTCGCTTGGAGCCGTGGTTTTGGGAAGTTTTTCGCATATTAAACGGGGAGACTTAGCGCGCACAACAGGTAAGATTTTTGAAGTTGGCTCAGGAGAGGCGATGCTTGGCCGAGTCGTTGATCCACTTGGAAAGCCGCTCGACGAGAAAGGCGAAATTAAGATTGCCAAAATGATGCCGATGGAAAAAATCGCTCCAGGAATTGTGGCTCGCCAACAGGTTAATACCCCGCTTGCGACAGGTATTATGGCAATTGATGCCATGATTCCAATTGGTCGCGGTCAGCGCGAGCTTATTATTGGAGACCGTGGAACCGGCAAAAGCGCGGTCGCAATCGACACAATTATCAATCAAAAAGACGTAATTTCTATCTACGTTGCTATCGGCCAAAAGCGTGCAAAAATTGCTCAGGTAATTGAGAAGCTTTCTGAAACTGATTCGCTTAAAAACACAATCGTGGTGGTAGCTTCCGCCTCAACTCCTGCAAGTTTAAGATACGTCGCCCCATACACAGCTACAGCAATCGGTGAATATTTTATGGATAAAGGAAAGGACGTCTTGGTAATTTATGACGATTTGAGTAAACATGCTTGGGCTTATCGCGAGCTCTCGCTTTTACTTCGCCGCCCTTCCGGCCGCGAGGCTTATCCGGGAGACGTTTTCTATTTGCACTCAAGGCTTTTGGAGCGAGCATGTCGCTTAAATGAAAAACACGGTGGGGGGTCACTAACGGCCCTTCCTATTATTGAAACTCAGGCTGGGGATGTGTCGGCTTACATTCCCACAAACGTCATTTCAATTACTGATGGCCAGATTTATTTGGAAAGCGATTTGTTTTTCTCGGGAGTTCGCCCAGCACTCAACGTCGGGCTTTCCGTCTCGCGCGTGGGTGGAACGGCTCAAATTAAACCTATGAAAAAGGCTGCTGGAAAGCTTAGACTTGATTTGACTCAGTATTACGAACTGGCAACTTTTGCGCAATTTGCTACAGATACTGATGCCGCAACACGCGAAAAAATTGAGCGAGGCAAAAGAGTGGTTGAGTTACTTAAGCAACCACAGTATCAGCCAATTCCGCTCGGGCAACAGGTTGTAACAATTCACCTGGCCAACTCTGGAGTTTTTGACGGTGTGGAGCTGGATGACATAAATGACTTTCGCGCCGAAGCGCTTTCGGCAATTGCGAAAGCTCACAAAAATCTCTTTGACAGCATTGAGGAAAAAAATGAATTTAGCGAAGACGATCAGAAGAAAGTCGTTGATATTGCAATGAAAGTGCGTGAAGCTTTTATTTCAAAGGAGTTAAATGACAAACCAGAAACAAATTAGAAAAAGAGTAAAGTCTATTAAAAACATTGGCAAGATTACCTCGGCCTTGGAGATGGTCGCTGCAAGCCGTGTGCAAAAGGCCCAAGACGCAGCGCTTCGCAGCAAGCCCTATGCAGACAAGGTCTATGAACTCGTCTCAGCAGTTAGTGGTGAGCGCGAAAATGCAGACCTCCCTCTTCTTCGCCAACCTGAATCGGTTAACCGCGATTTATATATTCTCATAAGTTCCAACAAAGGCTTGGCAGGTAGCTTAAATACAAATCTTTTGGGGAGTTTAAAGAAACATTTGGACCAAACCAATATCCCTCATTCATTTATAACTCTTGGAATAAAGGGTAGGAATTTGACCCTTAAATACGGAGATTTGGTTGCAGATTTTTCAGAGATTGAGCCATTTTATAAAAACATTCCATCGGTAGTCGACACAATGTCCGATTTATTTATAAGTGGGCAGGTTGACAGAGTTTATTTGGTTTATAGCGATTTCAAAACTATCATGACGCAGGAGCCGACAATCAAACAGCTTCTTCCAATTGTTGCGGCAGACTCTGAGGCGATTAGTACGCCGTACGTTTTTGAACCTACCTCTCGCGAGGTTTTGGAAAATTTATTGGTTTTTTATATTGAAAATCAAGTTCGTGATGCAATGCACGAGGCCGAGGCAAGTGAACACGCGGCTCGTATGATTGCCATGAAAAATGCTAGCGATAACGCACATGATTTGTCAGATGCTTTAAGTCTTGAATACAACAAAGTGCGACAATCTGCCATTACTACAGAAATTTCTGATATTGTTACAAGTAAAGTATCTTTAGAAAAATGAACAAAGGAAAATTAACAAGAATCGTAGGACCAGTTGTAGACGCCAAGTTTGAAGGGGTTCTTCCAAACATCGGAAACGCCATCGTGATTAAAAACGGCGAAACTGAGCTTGTGGCTGAGGTTCAGCAGCATTTGGCCTCGGGCTCTGTACGTGCACTTGTTTTCGGAGCTTCGGAAGGCCTCTCTCGCGGAACTGAAGTAGTTGATACAGGGAGCCCAGTCATGGTGCCGGTTGGCAAGCCAGTGCTCGGAAGAATATTTAACGTTTTAGGAGAAACGATTGACGAAGGGCCTGAGATTAAAAATGCTGAACGTGCTCCTATTTTTGCTGAAGCGCCGGCTCTTATGCGCCAAAAAACTAATCCTGAGGTTTTTGAAACCGGAATTAAAGTTATTGATTTGATTTGCCCGTTTATTAAAGGTGGAAAAGTGGCGGCCTTTGGAGGCGCTGGAGTGGGAAAGACAGTTATCATTCAGGAGTTAATTCATAACGTTGCCCGTGAACACGGAGGTTATTCGGTATTCGCTGGAGTTGGGGAGAGAAGCCGCGAAGGAAACGATCTTTGGAACGAAATGATTGACTCTGGAGTTTTGAAAAATACGGCACTTGTTTATGGCCAGATGAATGAGCCGCCAACAAATCGTCTCCGAGTTGCATTGACGGCGCTTACTATGGCTGAGCATTTCCGCGATACTGACAATCAGGATGTTTTGCTTTTTATTGATAACATTTTCCGTTTTGCTCAGGCAGGAAGCGAAGTCTCCGCACTTTTGGGCCGCATTCCTTCTGCCGTGGGTTATCAACCAACCTTGGCATCTGAAATGGCTGAATTGCAGGAGAGAATTACATCTACAAATCGTGGATCGATCACTTCTGTGCAAGCAGTGTACGTTCCTGCAGATGATTATACTGATCCGGCACCTGTGGCGACATTCACCCATTTGGATTCATCCGTGTCCTTGGAGCGATCGCTTTCAGAGCAGGGGCTTTATCCCGCGGTGGATCCGCTGGCTTCCACTTCTACAGCGCTTGACCCAGCAGTTGTTGGTGAGGAGCACTACCGAGTAGCTCGTGATGTCCAAAAAGTTCTTCAGCGCTACAAAGAGCTTCAAGATATTATCGCGATTTTAGGTGTGGAGGAATTGTCTGAGACTGACAAATTGGTGGTAGCTCGAGCACGTAAGATTCAAAGATTCTTGACTCAGCCGTTTTTCGTTGCTGAAGCATTTACTGGCCGCGCTGGTAAATACGTCACAATCGAAGAAACTATTGCGGGATTTTCAGAGATTTTGGAGGGCAAACACGACACCGCTTCCGAGCAGGACTTCTATATGATTGGTAACATCTCAGAAGTCGGCAAGAATAAATGACATCTACATTCGCGCTTTCCATAATTGATACACAACGAGAAATTTACTCGGGTGAAGCGATCAAATTAACCATTCCTGCAGTTGGTGGGCAAATGACTGTATTGGCAAATCATATGCCAATCGTTACCCCGGTTGCTTTGGGTGAAATTGTTTTAACAACTCCTACCGATACAATAGCTCTTACTATCGGCAAAGGGATGTTTTCAATGGATGGCCGCGGAGCAACACTTTTAATTGAAGACGCAAACTACTTAGAAGAAATTTCTGAAAAAACATCCGAGGAAGCAAAAGCCAAAGCTCTTGAAATTATTGAAAAAGGCATCACAGGCCCAGATTTAACAGCAGCTCTGTATACCGTGAGAAAAAGCAATCTAGATTTAAAAGTTGCCCGCAGAAATAAGCTTCGCGCCAGCCGCTAAACGTGCTACAATACAGTAATGCTTGATGATAGGCCTCTTTCGGTTGGGGATGATTTGGTAGAATTTGGGAAAGTATACAAGGTTTTTAAAATTGAAGATAAACTCTCTTTTAATGGAACCTTAGAAAAACACGTCTTCTTTAGGCCATTTTTCGCTACAGCCGACAATAATACTCTTAGTTGTTCAGTTCCTCTTTCTAAAGTAAAAGAAGCAAATATTCGCCGCCCAGTGACCAAAAAGGAATTGTCAGATCTAATGCACCGCCTATCCAATGGCTTGGGGCATGTAAAGGTCACGATTTTGGATGTAAACGAAGCCAAAAATATTTTTAAACTTAACGATCCATTTGAATCAGCTAAAGTACTTAAAACCTTGTGGGATGAAATTCGTGTCGCTGACGGGGAAGTTGCAAAAAGTCGTAAGGATATTTTGGAACTATCGGTGAAAAGTCTGTCGCAAGAAGTGGCTTTGGCATTTAATATAACGCTCGAAAAAGCAGAAAAGAAAATCCGCGAGGCACTCAAGAAAGCTTCGTAATATACTTAAGGTGTGATCAAGAAATATTCGCTTCTTTTAGGAGTAATTCTAGTTTTAGTTGTAGTACGATTTTTGTGGCTGGGAATTTTCCCTCCGGGATTATCGAACGACGAAACTGAATACATGCTTTCGGCCAAGTCATACGCCCTCTATGATCGCGATGTTTCAGGATATGGCTTTCCTCTTTCACTTTTTAAAAGCGAAACTGACGGAGTAATTGCTCCAATACCCGCAATATTATCTGCCCCATTCTATTTGATTTTTGATCTAAATATTGCAACAGCTAGGTTGCCATTTGTGATTATAAGCTTACTAAGCGCTTGGGTAATTTATAAACTTGCAGATGTACTTTTTAAAAATAAACAGGCGGCACTTATCACGGTCATAGTATTTCTGATTAATCCTTGGGCCTTTTACTTTTCAAGAAACACCGCCGATGCTCCGTTTGCACTCTTGTTTTACCTTTGGGGGCTCTATTTACTACTTTCATCAACTAAACACCGATTTTTGACATCTTTTGCAATGTTTGCGATAGGTTTCTTTTCGTATAACGGTGCTAAAACTCTTTTACTGCCTGTGGTTTTTGTTGCCTTAGTTTATTTGCGTTTTGCGGCCAAGCGCATCACCAACTGGCAAGCCATTTTGTATTTACTCGCGACAATTATTTTTGTTGGCGGTTTTGTTTTAATTGCCAATAACATCGAAGGGTCCGTGTTGTCTGTTCGTACCAAAGAAGTGCGAGTGGACAACTCTGATTTGGCACAAAGCGTCGATCAGCTTCGCAGGCAGTCGGTCACAAGTCCCTTGACTTCGCTTTTTGTTAATAAACCAATGATTGCCGCCAAAGAGATGACTGCAAAATATTTAAGTGTTTTCAGTTTGCCCACGTTCTTCCTTTCCGGGGACGGGCGAGCGACATACCGCTTTGAAGATTATGGTTTGTTTCATCTGGCAGATTTGGGTTTTATGGTTGTTGGACTTATGTATTTAGCAAAGAAACATACAAGGGCATTAATATTAATTCTGGGTATGATTGCTGTGGCTCCAGTGGCTTCGGTGTTAAGCTCCATCGAGCTCTCGGTTGTAAACAGGTCGTTTATGATTTTGCCGATGATCGTACTAGTGATTGGCCAAGGGGTTTATTTTCTTTTTGCTAAGTTTGGTAAATCGTTTTTGCGTCTTCCAGCACTTGCGGTTTCACTCGTATTGCTAACGAGTTTTATTTACTTTCTTAATTTTTATCTATTTCGCTTTCCAGTTACGGCTCAGGAGGACTATTGGACAAGCGAGCGAGTACTCGTCAACTATCTAAATTACGAGACTCAGGGCACCGTTTGGGTTTCGACTGAGCCTTGGAACAGTGTAATGCGCAAGATTTTTTATTCTAGTGAGGTGGCTCAAGACGAACTTCTCAAGTCGACTTATCCGCTAAACCAAAAGAAGGATTATATAATCGGACACACATTAATCACTCCCAAGTGCCCGGAAAATATTGATTCTACCAAAATTTACATCACAGGCCCTCGAGTGGAGTGTGATTTAGGTGAGCCTTCAATGGTAATTGAGGATCACAAAGACGCTGGCCATGCGATAAAAATCTACAATTCAGATTTTTGCGACGTGCCCCTTGAGCCTTATCGCCGTTTTAACGCAGTTTCAGATTATTATATTGAAGGAATGGACAAAGACACTCTTTGTAGTCGCTGGTTTAATTCACCAAACTAGTCTTTTGTAAGTTTAGCGCCTATTGAAATTCCCCAAGGGAAGCTTATATGTTTTGCTAAATCGATTTCAAAATTAAACACTTTTCGAAGAACGTTGTTGACGCCACTTTTATTGGCAATGTTGTAATTGAATCCGGAATTATACTCTGACAAAAATGAGAAAAAGGGCAGTCTACTCAGAAGCCTTATGAAAATAATGGGAGGAGACAAAAAGAAATTAAAATACGAAATGTACTCTACAGTCAGCCCGGCTTTTTTGGCAATAGTCTCAAAGCCATCCCTTGAGTATCTTCGGTAGTGCCCTTGGTTTTTGTCGTGATTAGACCAAATCAAAGCCATCGCAGGGGCCGTCACTATAATTACACCGTCTTTAGTAAGCACGCGCTTGGCCTCTTTTAAAACTTGGACATCATTATTTATGTGCTCAATAACATCAAGAATTAATAGCGCGTCAAACGATGAGGCTTTAAATTTAAGTTTAGTGGCGTCACCAATCTCGGCTTTGTGTTTGCGTTTTTTTGTGTAAATCACAGCCTCGGGCAAAACGTCTATGCCTTGAAGTTTTGCCGTAGGGTAAAGCTTGTGCAGGAAACTTAAAGTTTCACCAGTACCACAGCCGATATCGAGAATTGATTTAGGCGTGTGCCCGTCAAGCAAGGCTCGCACAAGTCGGCGGCGCCCCTCCCACCACCAATGAAAGCGCTCAACATTATTAAATTTATCCAACAGATCACTGTCCACTCACACATAATACTCGCGGGGAATAACATTAGAAAGTAGCAAGCGTAAGGCGAAAACAAGGGTTGTAATTGAAATTACCATTACGTATAATCTTTTTGATGAAATACTTTTTGGCATTATTTATGGGAATTTCTGCAATGCTTTTGGTAGCTGTGATAATTTTATTTAACCGCCAGGCTACCCCAATCGCCCAAGCAACTCCCACTCCAACTGCAACAGTAGAACCAGCTCCCACAGTCTCGGCAATCGCAACACCTTCGGCAAGTCCGGTAAGTGGTGGTGGAGCCGCCACGGGCAACATCACAGGTAAGCTATGTTATCCATCCGAATTTTTGCCAGAAGGGACAATTGAAGCCAAGAGTGTCAATTCTCAAACATTTGTCTCTGAACTTTATCCTGGGAGCGAAAATGGAGGTGGTAGTACTTACTCGCTCGCAGTCCCGGCCGGCACATACATTCTTCGCTACAAAGCCAGCAACACCCTTGCCGGCTATCACACAGATGTGTGCTCCACGGGCCTAGAGACCTCATGTGCACAGGACAATCCCCGTGAGCATATCGAAATCACTGTGGCAGCGGATCAGACAGTTAAAAATGTCGATTTGTGTGATTTTTACTACGCTCCCGGTAACGCCCCCGAGTTTTGAGGTCTTCGCTGGCTAAACCTGCTAAAATACATCTCACCATGGCAACTGGTCCCGTAATAATCCGCTTTGACGACGTGTCTTTTGAGTACAATCACTCAAAGGTGATTCTCGATGACGCGAATTTCGGGGTTCACAAAAATTCGATTGTTACGATCATGGGCCAAAATGGGTCTGGCAAAAGCACAATATTCAAGCTTCTACTAGGTACGCTTAAGCCAACTCATGGCAAAATTCATATCGAGCAGGGAGTCACGATTGGTATTGCCCAGCAAATGATTCCCCACGACAAGCTTGGCATGACCATTCTTGATTATTTTAAGACCGCTATCCCCGAAAAAGAGTACGGCATAGAAGGCGATATCAAAAAAATCTTTGCGACAGTTAACTTGACTGTCCCTATAACTCGCAAACTCTCCGAGCTTTCAGGAGGACAAAAGGCTCGCGTTCTTTTGTCTTATGCCTTAATCAGTAACCCAGATGTGCTTTTACTGGACGAGCCTACCAATAACTTGGATAAAGCAGGTATTGATTCTTTGACCATGTTTTTAATGAATTATGAAAAAACTTGTATCGTTATCTCGCACGATTCTGATTTTCTAAATTGTTTTACTGATGGCGTTTTAAATCTCGATGTCCATACTCATAAAGTCGAGCAATTCGTGGGCAATTATTATGATGTTTTGGAGCAAATCGCTGCAAAGCTTGAACGCGACAGGCGCGAAAATGCCAGAGTGGAAAAAAGCATTAAAGACCGCTTTGAAAAAATTAACAAGCTTGGTGGCAAAAGTATTGCCATGAGCCAACTCGCCCGCAAGATCAGAAGCGATATCGACGAGGATCGGGAGGGAATAGTAGAAATGCGCCGAGAAGATCGCACAATTGCGGATTTCACCATAGAAACACAGGAATATGTGGGCCATATAATTAAGATCAAAGAGCCAATTGATACTCTTTTGGTTAATGGTATGAGGCTTCAGATCAAAGGCCCAAACGGTATCGGCAAAAGCACTCTTCTTCGCGCGTTTTTAAATGGCCAAAAAGCTGATATTAATCCGGAAGTTCGTGTGGGTTATTACAGTCAGGATTTTTCGGAGTTAGATTTTAATCAAACCGCTTTTGAGTCTTTGTTGTCCGTGTCCCTAACAGATAAGGTCCAAGATATTTATGAAGCCGGTGCAAGGTTTTTACTTTCAGGGGACATACTAAATACTAAAATTTCAGATTTGTCCGAAGGGCAAAAGGGACTGCTTTGTTATGCAAGGCTTTATTTACAAAAACCCGGGCTATTAATTTTGGACGAGCCAACAAATCACATAAACTTTAGGCATATTCCCGTCATCACCAAAGCAATTAATGAATTTGAGGGTCCCGTAATATTCGTGAGCCATTTGGCAGATTTTTACGAGAAGATTGATGAAGTGCGGGTTTTGGAATTATAACTTCGCCAAAAAATCCAAAATTAATTTTGCCAAATCCTTCGGCTTATCCGTAATTATAAAGTGATACGAAGGTAGGGAGGCAACCTCCACATTCGGTACAAATTTATATAAAGCCGTCCCCGCGAATGCTTCGATTTCAGCATCAAGTGTGCCATAAACCATCAAGGTCGGCACAGCAACTTTCTCTACCCATTTTTTGTAAGAATAGCTAAATAAATCTCGATAAAAAGCACCGGTGGATCTGACAGGCACATTTTGCAAAAAGGCTTTGGCGTTTTGAGAGACAGTTTGGTAGAGAAATATAACTTAAATTACAAACCGCATATTCATGTAGACTCGGTTATCGGATGGTCGTGGTTGACATTTAAAGATTACGACTTTGAAGCAAACCTTTTAGGTATCTCACCTGCAGCAATTCCATTATTGAAAAGGCAATATGAAAAAATATCTCAAATAAATCTTGCTGATTCTTGGGGAGTTGACTTCCATAAAGGAGTGGGAGCTACACCTGCAGACAGCAGTATGATTATGGTTAACAAGTTTGAAGATATTTCTTTACTATCCAAGAAAATTAGTTCAAAAACAGAAATACACCAATTAGCTCAAGAATTTAGTTCATTCTCTCCAGTTGACTATACTTTAGAAACCACACGCGCTTCAGGAGCAGCTCTAGCCGCCCTGGTTTCACTAAAAGTTTTAGGTCTGAATGGAATAAGAAGAAATTTAGCCAATTTAGTCGAACAAACAATCAAGATGAGGCAACTTATCCAAAAAACAAAAGATATGTTTGTATTAAATGATCAATCGGATGGTTTTGTCACAATGGTTGGATTAATACCCAGTTATGGGCACATTAAAGATGCTAATGAATGTTCAAAAGGTGAGCTCGAAGAAGACAATAGATATATAAATGAGTTTTTCAAATGGGACAAAAAGACAAGGATTGACAAAGGAATTGGAGCTGAATACTCGGTTAGTAGTAGCTACATCAAAACTGCATGCGGGATAGGTGTTGCGGCTATTAAACTATACCCAACCTCACCACATTTTAATGAAGAAAATTCTACTGATACTATAGAAACATTAATTAACCAAAAAAAATTGTTTGATGAAAAGATTTGGCAAAGATAGTTACTTTTCGAACTTTTTCTTGGCAATCTCATAATCTTCTGGTGTGTCAATTTCAATCCAATCCGTGTCTTTAATAGTTGGGATGGCTTTAGCATTTATTTTATTTTCTCCTACTCCAACACCCCACCATTTAACTTTATCTAAATCTTTGTAGATACTATGTAAGGTCTCTTTTGTTATTAACTCGCAAACATCAGCACCCACACCTCTTTCCTTTGAATATTCGATTATACGTCCGTCTTCCAAAACTACTTTCATCGCTTCTGGATCTTTAAAATTAAAATCTACTAAAGACATGGAATCTCTTTGTTCTTTATAGGCATCAAGTAATGGTTTTAAAGCTCCTTCACTAAGAACTAAATCAGCATCGAGCATTAAACTGTCTTCAAAACCGATTGTGTTCAAAGCTACTTTCATAGAAAGGGCATTATCTGCCTTTGTATAATTAACATTATGGATTAAAGCAACATTCTCTAATTCTAGAAATTTTTCGGCATGATGGCCTATAACTACATATATTGGTCCAACGCCATATTCCCTTAATTGTTTTATTAATCTTTTCACGATTGGCTTGACGAGCGCGAGTTAACCAAAGAGCAGCTAAGTGTTACGTCAATTAAAGTTGAAGGTGTAGATAAAAGAGGAATTCTTTCTGACGTGTCTACTTGGGTTTCTGATTTTAAAGGAAACATTGTGGTGCTTGAGTCCAAATCACAAAACGGTAGATTTTCAATGCTTTTAGTTGTAAAAGGGATTTGCTCTGAAAATGAAGAATCCTTAAAGCAACACTTTGTTGATGATGAGAGATTTGAGATTTGGAAGATTGTCTAGTTTTTATAGCACCAAGTAATCACATTTTACATCGGGACATCGGTTCAAATTCGTTTTAGAATTTCAATACTAAAAAAACAAACAGATCGAACATCGACTAAACAGTTCGAATCCTATCGGGGTCGCTTGCCAGTTGATGTTCGAACTTGGATAAGTCTTAATCCCACAGATTTAATCTCATTAAATTATGTTACTGCTTAATTTTAAACCCCTGAAATTTGATGGGGAATGATTTGAAGAATAGGTCTCAAACAGTAAAGAATTTTGCTGCGCTGTTGGAGAAAACATCGGATTTTGCTTGCTCTGCTAGTGTCGGCTCAGGATACAGCTGGCTGATCGCATCCCGAATTGCTGTAAGTGATTCCCAATGAATGTGCACAGCTCCTAAGGCTAAGTGTTTGTATCTTTCGTGATCATCTTTATCAACCCAATGAAAGGGATATTGTGTAACAACTCTTTGCCCTTTTGTGGGATGATCATAGAGAACGAATCTGAGTAGGTTTAATGGCTCATCGGTTCCAAACATTATTCGCTTTGTGCCAAATGTACTGAAAGCAGTTTTAAATACTTCTTTAGAAGCAATCATTGATGTATCCATTGAAATGTTTGGGTATTGGGCTAATTCCGCGTATGTTTCTTCTAAGTTAGGCATTAAAACAGCTGCTAAGCCCATATGAGCTAAGCTTATTTTTAAGTTTGGAAATGTTCTTGCCACTTCAATCAATTCGTCTTTACATTCGGTAACAATTTTTGGTAAATGTAAAATTATCGGTGTTTCAGTTTCTTCGCTTACTCTCAATATATCGGGAGGGAAGTATTGATAAATATTCTTTGCATGGGGATTAAACATTTGATGATACATTTTCAAAGCTTTGAATTGTTTTGTTCTTAACATCGAATTTGTATAGTCGGGATCATTTGGTATTCCACATAACACGACATTGTCTGGATCTGTTACATTTTTTATTAAATATTCGTTTGCGCTTTTAATATCTATGCCTCTAAAAGGGAAGGGGAACCGTAATCTACTTAGATTTTTTCCTTCAAACATTGCCCTTTTAGCTTTGTCTGAGTCTTCGAGACTAAATTGGAGAAAAGTACTATTTAACTGACCGTACATATGATCGTCAATCTCATATACATCTCTAGAAAGCCCACAATGCGTATGGCAGTCAATCAAAGTATCTGGAAGCCATTCTTTAAATTCCTGAACTAAAGCTGTTTCTTTCTCTGTAAAAGATAACGAGTTTTCGACATATGTTACAAATGGAATACCTCGAGTTCTTTCTGTCATTTTGGGATTGTACCATTTTGATAGGTCAGATAACAAATGAGGCCAAAATTACAATACTTATAATGACTCCACCAAGTCATTACCTTATAATTTTGAGGAGATTGAGAAAGGGAGGATTATATCTTCGAAGTTTCCCGAGATCGGTTTCTAAAGTTTTAAGTGATAGAAGATGGTAAAATTCAAATAGTTGTATTAAAATTTGCAGATTCCGATATACTAGTATGAAAAATAAAAGAATGAGAGAAAGAGAGATACTAAATCCGGCAGAGCTTGAACAGAGAGTTGACGAACTACTCACTAGAGGGGTTGTTGACGTGATTAATAGGGAGCACTTGAGAGAGAGGATGCTTTCTGGTGATGTTTTAAGAGTGAAGTTTGGTATAGATCCGACTGGTCCAAATATTCATATTGGAAGAGGATCCACAATTAAAAAACTTAGGGAATTTCAAGATTTAGGCCATCAGGTTGTTTTGATAATTGGTGATGCTACGGCGCAAATAGGTGATGCTTCAGATAAAGAAAGTACAAGAAAAATGCTAAGTGCAGAGGAAGTAGCTTCGAACAAAGCAAAGTACTTAGAACAAATTGGGAGAATTATAGATATCGATAAAACAGAAATCCACCACAATAGTGAATGGACAGATCAACTTACACCCAAAGACTGGATTCGCTTGGGAAGCCTTTTTACCTTGCAGCAGATAATACAACGAGACAATTTCGCTAAAAGAATAGCAAAAGATAATCCGGTCGGATTTCATGAAGCCATGTATTCTCTACTTCAAGGTTTTGATTCTGTGAACATAGAAGCAGATGTTGAAATAGGAGGCACCGACCAACTATTCAATTTACTTGCTGGAAGAAAAATACAAGAGCATTTTGGGCAAAAGCCTCAAGATGTTATGACACTGCAACTATTAGCTGGAACCGATGGAAGAAAGATGAGCACAAGCTGGGGTAATGTGATACTGGTCAACGAACCCCCAGAAGAGAAATATGGAAAAGTAATGAGAATAGCCGACCCACTTATACCAGTGTACCTAGAAAATGCAACATTAATGCCTATGGAGAAAGTGCGTGAGATAAGAGTGGCACTAGAAGAAGGTACAGGAAATCCTATGGATTACAAAAAAGAGCTAGCATATGAGATAGTGAGTTTTTACGATGGGGAAGAGTTGGCAAAGCAAGCACAATCAAACTTTGAGCAGGTAGTCCAAAAACAGGAAGTTCCCAATGAGATGGCCGCTATAAAAGTTTCACACGAACTAAGCGTTACGGAATTGTTTGATGTTTTAAAAGGAGCTAACTTAGTTAAGAGTAAAGCAGACGCAAAGCGATTAATGGATCAAGGCGCAATCCAAATAGGAGATTCCAAATTAAAGGTCGATGATTTGAAGACCTTGGTTGATATGCCTCAAGATTCTGAAGGGATTGTTGTAAAAGTAGGTAAACGAAGATTTGTACGCTTAGTGGTTGGAGAATAACCAAACTAATCTTCACACGACTCCTTATTAGAGGTAGCTAATTAGCTTAACTTTAATGTTTTGTATATAATTCTAGCATGCAAAAATCTTTTTGGGATATTGTAGGTGTCAGTTCTGAAATTCAGACTATTAACGAAGATTCTATTGTAGACGCTGTCCGTGTAGCTTTTATTAGTAATAAGCATAATTTTTATACAAGCTGTTGGTTTATCGACATTAAAGAAAAGTTTAGAATATTTAGATTTCATAATATTGCATACATTGCAAAGAAAATAAGTAATGAAAAAGCCGAGAAAGAGATTAGTAGTTCTCTAAAGGCTTTCAATAAACTTGATGGTAAAGCAGTTGGAACAAAAACAATGAGGATAGTGGTTCCTAAAAAGATTACTTCTTCAAAGGATAGCAATAAGTGTTTCCTGATATCAGAATATTTGGGTCGCCTGCCAGTTGATGTTCGAACTTGGATTAGTCGAAACCCAACAGGTCTAATTGGCTTAAATTATATTGCTTTATGAGTTGAGTTACACTATTTAGCTTTTGCTGAGATAGTATTATAATACCCCCATGAGAGCACCTTACCAAGTACTTGTCTTTCCGTATATAAAGAAAGATCAAGGCATTAACTACTGCATCTTTAAACGCAAAGACATGAAAGTATGGCAGGCGGTTTCAGGTGGTGGAGAAGAAGGAGAAACACCATTGGAAGCCGCTAAAAGAGAAGCAAAAGAGGAAGCAAATATTCCTACAAAAAATAGCTTCTTCCAATTAAGCTCAACTGCAAGTATCCCCGTTGAAGCAATCCGCGGATTTTTGTGGGGAGAAGATGTTCTTGTTATCCCTGAATATACTTTTGGTGTTGAAGTTGATGACGAGAAGATTGGCTTGAAAGACGAGCATACTGAATATAAATGGGGGACATACGAAGAAATATCGGAAAAGCTGGAATGGGATAGCAACAAAACTGCATTGTGGGAACTTAATCACCGTCTAACCAAAAACAAGCTGCAATAAGTAACCAACATATCTGGGCGATACCCTTATAATTCAGCTTTTCGTTCAACGTCTGCAGAAAAAGCTTTTTCAGAAGCTTTTCTTAAGAAATTTTCGCTATCTCTAGCGAAATCCAATCGCTCGAATTCAGAAGGATTAATAAACCTTATTTCTTGCCCCTCATTACAATTAATTTGTTGACATTCATCATACCACGCCCAGAAAATAGTCCTTTCTACTTCTAAGTTTTCGCCAATCATATAATTATCTTTTAGTAGAAAGTACAAGTCTTTAGGTCTTATCACATAATCTGTTTCCTCTAATAGTTCCCTTGTTCCAGTTGATATAAGATCCTTATCGATGCTTTCTTCCTTACCCCCACCAACTACTCCCCATTTATCAGGCTCAAGAATACTCGGAATATTATCCCTGTGTTGTGCTAGTACGGAGCCATCCGGCTTTATTAATATAACTGCAGCATACTGTATCATAAATAAGTATTATACCGTAAATAACACAATTGTGTCGTGAACAGGAGCTAAATTTTATTTTATTATAAAAACATATATACTATAGGAATGGTTGAAAATCCTTTATCTGAATTTGCTAGAAAAGATATTCCAGGTGTCTTTAATGAAGTTAATGTTCTCAGGCAACATAAAACTCGTGTTGAACACGCTTTAAATAATGACACGATTTTGCCTCCGTACGAAATTATAATTCACCCAGCTGCTGGTTGTAATCTTCATTGTGACTGGTGTATCGGCGGGAGAGTCCTTGAAGATCAGGATGGCGAATGGAGTGATTTGCTTCCGAGCGCCCTAGTAAATCCTGACAATATGGAAAGGTTAATAACGGGAGTGGTTAATTATAAGAAAGAAGGTTTCAGGGTTGAGAATGTCTCTTTTTCAGGTATAACAGGTGAACCTCTTGTAGCCAAACAATCATTTATAAGAGCAGTCGATATCCTTAAAAACGAGGACATCAGAGTTGGCCTTTTCAGCAACGCAGTTCTTATTGATGAAGAAACAATAGAAGCCCTCTTAAAAATAGATTATATAAGTATTAGTGTTGATGCCGGTACACCCGAGACTTATGCCAATTTGAAATATGGAGGGATGCCTCAGGGAAGAATACTGTTCGAACGCCTTGTCAGAAACATCGATAGTCTTGTTAAGGCTCGAAATGAATCTACGGATAGCAACTTGCAGGTTAACTCGTCTTTTGTATTATACCCTGACAACTATGATGAAATATACGAAGCTGCGAATCTTTTAAAAGGGTTAGGTGTGGGAACACTTCGGATGAAACAAGATATATCTGGTAGAAAGTTGTTGTCTCAAGAACAAAAAGAGGAAGCAAGAATACTACTTGAAAGAGTTGACGGGCTTGTTGATGGTAACTTTGAATTTGTAAAAATTCATCAACTCGGTAGACCTTCAGACATGCAACGACTTTTCCATAGGTGTGTAATTACGGACTTAATGGCCGCAATAGGCTCTGATGGTAATGTTTATCCATGCAACTATAATGCAACGCTCGAAGGAGTTCCGTATGGTAATGCAATAGATAGTAGTTTTGAAGAAATTTGGGAAGGTGAAAAAAGAAAACAAGTCAAAAATCAAATTCCAAGTATTTGCCCTCCATATTGCGATCCTTTCAAAACTCGAGCGAACAACCTATTGCAGGCAGTTAGTGACTCTCAAGAAGTGCATGGTATAGAAGAAACACAGGGGTACATTCAAGAAATAATAGATACAATTGATAAATAATTCGAAAGAATAAGTTGGCGTACAAATATAATCAGAAAGATTTAATCTCGATTGGAGAACCGGCTCTTGGGACTGTTTACAACCAAGAGGAGATTGATGTTGTAAATAATGTGCTTAAGAAGTCTATGGATCCCAGTGTAGGCTTCTACGCGGCAGAAGAGACTTTGAAGTTTGAACATGAATTTTCCAAATTATGCAATTCTAAATATGCGATTGCGTTAAATGGGGCTGGTGGAGCGATAGATATTGTAATTAGATCTCTCAATATCAAAGACGGAGACGAAATAATTTCCTGTTCGATTAATTTTCCAGGGACACATTTATCAATAATTGGGAATGGTGCAAAACTTGTTTTAGCTGAGCCTGATCCTCTTACACTCAACTTAGACCCAACAGATTTAAAGGGACGCTTGACAAAAAGGACCAAAGCGGTGGTTATCACTTATATGAATGGTCTTGCAGCTGATATGGACTCAATTAATAGCGTCATTAATAGTTCTAAGTTGTTCGGAAAGGACAAGCCAAAAGTTATTGTTGATGCTGCAAGAGCTCTTGGTACTACTTTCAAAAGACATCACATTGGTCCAGAAGCGTGGGCAACTGTATTTAGCTTTCAATCAAAGAAAACTCTATCAACCTTAGGTGAAGGCGGTATGGTAATTACCAACGACAGTGATTTAGAGCTTGCTTTGAGGCAATTTCGATCATTTGGTAAAAACGAAAATTGGGGTAGTAATTATAAGATGACAAAAATTCAAGCTGCTGTAGGGTCAGTACAATTGAATAAATTACCAAAATTGGTAGACAAGAGGAGAAGATTGGCAGAACAAAGGAATCAGTTTTTTTCTAAAATCCCAGAAATCTCAATTCAACAAGATACCGAATATAGTAAGAACTCATATTATTTATATACTCTGATTTTACCTCCAAATCCAAAAGGCACTAAGCGCGATAAATTGATGCAGCATCTAAAAAATGGCTATGGAGTAGGTACTGTAGTAGGTAATCCGCCAACTTATAAGTCAAATAGCTTAATTAAAAAAAGAGTTATTGCGCAGCAGTTACCTATAGCAGAAGACCTCGGGGAAAGAATTATATGTGTGAGCATACATCCACTTTTAACTAAGAAAACTAATCTGTATGTTATTGATTCGTTTTTAAAAGCATATGAAAAGGCCTTCTGACAAAAAATTAGATAAGATTTTAAAATTCCACTACCCTAATTTCAAAGAATATACTTTCCAGAAAAAATTAGAAAAGAACGCATTCTTGGTTAAGTCTCAAAATAAGCAGTTCGTTTTAAAAAAATACGACCAAAAAATAACAAAAGAGAGGCTTCAATTTTTCGAAGAGTTGCAAAACATGACAAACGCTTATATGCAAATCTCACCTCAGGTTTTAAAGACCAAGGATGGAAATTTAAATGTACATAGAAATAGTTTTTATTATGATTTAACTGAGTTTGTAGAGGGTGAAATGATACAAAGAGAACAAGTGAAGAATATAAGCGAATTCTTTTACAAAATTGGATTATTTGTTGGCAAGTTGCATAAATCTTTTTCAGAAATTGAAAGTAAAGGCCAAATCACTATGAATTCGTTGTTGTATACAGCACCAGAAAGTCCAAAACACCTTGTGGATCTACTAGACTCTTATTACAAAGCTCAGATTGATGACAGCTGGAAAGAAATCATTAAAGAAAAAATAACTATAGTTAATTCATATACAGATCATTTAAAGGTATTTAACGCTTTGCCAAGGAAAATCGTTCATGGGGATTTGTATTTGAAAAACCTTTTGTTTGATAAATCACAGAAAATCATTGGGTTGATTGACTTTGTTCAGGCAGGTGTATTTTTCAGATGTTACGAAGTTATAAGAGCATTGATTCAAACTAATAAATTCTTTCAGAATACAGATATTGAGGCTCGATATATCAAACAATACCTAAAAGGATATCTTCAAGGTAATTCTTTAGATGAAAGTGAAATTCATAACATGCTCGATTTCTATATTTATGTCCAGGCTTCGGATACCGCCTTTTTAGATATTGAAACCATTGTAAATGGAGGTAAAGAAATCAATGAATATGCAAAATACAGATCTAATAGTCTACACGCACTTTTTAGAAATCGCCATTTATTAAATGAAGTAATATACAAAGCTAAATAGATATGGAACGTTTTCAACATAAAGACCAAGAACGAAGGAATCCTGTTGGTAATTCTTATACCTTTGATTCAACTAAAATTAATTTAATATCATCCTGTGGGGAGACTGTAGAGTTTTGCAATGAGTATTTTGAGTTGTACGCGCAGATAGATGAAGTGACACAAGAGTGCGACTGGACCGTCGTAGAGCACATAGGCTCATCAACCGAAGGGCATCCTTGGAAAGTTGACGAAGCAAGTAAGTTGGTTACTATTCAAGGAAACGAATCTGATAGCAGATTAACTATGAGGATCGTGAGAAGTTTAGTAATGCTCGAGGACATTAACAATGGAAAAGTCATGTTTAAGGGTGGCGCATTTACAAATAAAGATGGCCAAGGAATAGCTATTATGGGTGAAAAAAGGTCAGGGAAGACCTCATTCTTGCTGGGATATATGTTAAGGAATGACTCTCAAGCGAGATTCGTTACGAACTCGCACGTTGCATTGGGTTTTGAAAATGACCAGGTTTATGCTTACGGATATCCTATGTCGGTAGGAGTTAGGCTTAATGTACTTGAAGCAATGAAAAAGAGAGGAAATGACAAAATTACCCCAATAATTGATGACCTAAGAAGCAATTTGCAACCCGGAGGTGAGAATCGTTATTATATAGATCCCGATAAACTTAGCCAGTATTTAAGTGGCAGAATTGCTAGCAAGACCCATCTTGATAAAATTATTATAGTTAGGAGCGTTCCGCCAAATTCTTTTTCTGGTATCAAAAAATTAAATATAGACGAAGTAGAAGTTTATCTAAAAAGTTATTACCTCAAGCATCTACAAAGCGATGGCTGGTATAGATTATACGATGTTGATGCCAGTCAACAAATAAATTCAATTAGAGATATGCTTGAACAAACCGATTTATATGAGCTCACTTTTAATGTTAA
This sequence comes from Patescibacteria group bacterium, assembly GCA_041742135.1. Classification (GTDB taxonomy): domain Bacteria; phylum Patescibacteriota; class Microgenomatia; order UBA8517; family UBA8517; genus 01-FULL-44-24b. The sequence continues at coordinate 244,429 of JBGSJG010000008.1, forward strand.
TAGCAGTATAGACAATATAAATTTAGTAGATCAAATCTAAACATGGAAAGAGGTAATCTAAGTTGGTTTGGCGGTCCCATTTCGCACATGCATCTAAGGCTCCCAAGTGAACCTAACGATGCAGAAGGCGAAGAGAATCTACAATTTACCCACGAGACTGCCACATATTACTTAGGCAAGTTATACAGGAACCCAAATGTTAGAATTACGGATACTGCTCATGCTCTGCTTTCATTCAGAGATCTCGACAACCTCAGAAGGCCAAATCTAGAATCAGCTGAGAGTTGGAGTAATAGAATTATTACACAGGCTTCAGTAGAAACTTTAAAAAGAGTATCAGAAATGAAAAAACTGGCCAATAGTAATATTATCATCGGTGTAGAGGCCGATATTATAGACGATCAAGGTCATTTAAGTTTAGATGATGAATGCTTACAAGAAATAGATTTTACAATCGCATCTTTTCACAGATTCATTTGGACAATTTTCTCGGAAAGAGTTTACTATTCTTCAGAAGAACTAATTAATATGTACCTTGGAGCATTAGATAATCCTTCAGTTCGTGTGTTAGGTCATCCTATAAGAACCTCCTCAAAATTAATCGGACCACGAAAATCTGAAGATTTCTTGCCTGTCCTCGAAAAAATGAAAGAGAAAAGAGTCGCTTACGAAATCAACCCACTTATCGACCTTTCTGATGAACAACAGAAACTAAATCTTGAGGTGATTAAAGAGTGTTCTCGAGTTGGCACTCCATTAATTTTGGGGTTTGACTTTCATAATATGGAAGACATTGATTTTCTTAAAGATATATCTCTTGATAATAATGCAATAGAAGGTTTAAGCCTTGACTATGTTTTTTCCAGAAACGCAGACGTCCATTTTGGGGTATTTAGACGATTGATCAAAAATGTAGGCATTTTGAAAGAGCTAGGAGTTGGAAAAGAGCAGATTGTAAATAGTAGCGATCAAAATTTCGATCAATGGATTAACGAACGAAAATCCTTGCATCTGCGTGATTAAATGATTTTAAATATTGATCTAATAGAATAATATGGTACGAGACCTGTTAGGGTGGCTGATGGGACTCGAACCCACGGCCTGCTGTTCCACAAACAGCCGCTCTAACCAACTGAGCTACAGCCACCTCGTCGCAACGCGACATGCTATCTTTCATCCCGACAAAGTCGGGATTTCATACGCTAGTCGGTTGCTCCTTTTCACAAATCATTCGATTTGTGCAGGCATATTATACCAGTCACGCCCAATACGCGTCTAGGCAAATCAAAATGGGGATTATTCTTCTTCAGGTTCTTCTTCGGCTAAAGGATAGCCTGGGGTGCCTGCGCCATCCTGGACGGATTCCTCGTCTTTATCAATTTCCTCAGCAATCTCAAAGCCGTCTTCTTCGGGATCCGGTTTGTTGCCAATCACGTTTTGAATCATTTCTTCAGTATCGCTAAACTTATCCGGGCCGCCGTCTGTATAGTCGGTGCCGTAAACATCGTCGTCTTGCTTTTTGAGCTCTTCATCAATTTTGCTCGGCGGAATTTTAACCATATGTTTATTTTAAAGAAAATCATTTATTGCGCAACCAGCAAAATTGGGGGTAGAATATGCTATGATCGAAAGCTTACCTGGATTTTTCGATCTGCTCAAGTTGTCATTTGCCCAGTACAAAGCAAATTGGACTTTTTATATTAAAATTCTCGTCCGTGGGTTTTTGTATGGCATACTTCTGGCTGGGCTTCCTGGCATTTTGGCAGTTGCAAGCATCTTTTTTTTGCCTAGGCCAACCTCATTTATAGTTTTTGCGGTTTTGATTGTAATCACCATAATTGGCTCAATATTTGCTCAAGTTTGGCAAATCTTAGCAATGTCCAAGACCGCAATTGAAGTTAGCGGTGGAGCGACACCTCTTAAGTCTGCAGACGTGTTTAAGTCAGTCAGGCCTTTGGTATTTGGCTATTTTCTTGTAATGATACTTCAAAGTTTTGCCAGTTTTTCTGGTTATTTGTTATTTATAATCCCTGGAGTTATTATGTCCATCTGGTTTAGCCTCGCAATCTATACATATCTGATTGACCAGAAAAAGGGAGTTTCCGCACTAATTTTAAGCCGAGACTACGTTAAGGGCTACACCGGCGGTGTGTTTTTGTATTTTTTCTTTTGGGGAATAATTTCCTACGGCCTTTTGAGTTTCCTGCCCAGCTACATTTTTGAAAAGCTTGACATGGATTTACTTGGCGGTCTTGTGAGTCTTGTAATTACACCTGTGATTATTCCACTTAGCACAATATTTGTTCTAAATATTTACCTAGCTCTCAAAAAGATTAAGGGCCAAATTAACGTTGAATATTCTTCTGAGCGAAAAGCTAAATATTTCATTGCGGCTCTTATGCCACTTGTAGCTATTTCAATACTCGCTGCTTGGACAATAAGCATTATGCCTAAGTTGTATAACATGTTCTTGCAAAGCCCGGCTATGGAGGAGAAATTTATGGATTATGACGAGTGGAGCGAACCCACCGAACTTGATACGTTGTCGTAACCGTCTTCACGCACAAGGTCTGCTAAATCTCGATTTATTTTACCGATTAGTTGCGGGCCCTCGTAAATCATTCCAGTTATAAGCATGACAAGCGATGCTCCTCTTTTAATTTTTTCGTACGCGTCGTGGGCATTAAACACGCCACCCACTCCAATAATTACAAGTTTGTTGCCATATTTTTTGTAGGCTCGGAAGATTAATTCATTTGAGCGAGCAAAGCATGGCTTGCCACTAAAATTACCAGCAGGAGCATTTTTTATTTCAGCTTTATCAAAAACTGGATTAGTTCTGTCTTTTTGCAGGTTTCCAATAATGATTCCAGACACTCTGTGTTTTACGATCACGTTTAGCATCTTGTCAAAATCAGAATTATTTTCACTGATTGGCATTTTTATAAATAAGGGCTTAGTAAGTTTTAGTTTGTCAATCTTTGCCAAAAGCATATTTAAATTTCGGGGAGGATAAAAAGTAATTGATTTATTGCCATGAATCAAATTGGGGCAGCTGATATTAAGCTCCCAATAGGCATGTTTAAGATTGGCTTTTTTTAGTTTTTCTAAGCAAGACACGATGTCGTCCATGCTTTCTTCCAAAGTTGTAAGTGTGGCGGAGTTGCTTCTGCCGATGCTAATTCCCAGAGGATAAGAAAAGGTTTTGCCTCTAAGCCTTGCGGCAATAACGTCTGCACCGTCGCTTTTGTAGCCTTTATTGACCAGTAACGATTTTGACTTAGGAAGCCTGCCGAGCCGTGGCTTGGGATTGCCTTCGTAGGGGATATTCGTAACCGTGCCAACTGACTCAAAGCCAAAGCCAACGTTGGGCAAGATATCAGTCAAATTTGCGTTATAGTCAAAGCCTGCTGACAGGCCGATTGGGTTACTAAAGCTCATGCCTGCAATTTTTTGCTTAAGGATTGGGTGGCTAAATGCCAAAGTGCTATTAGTAATCTTTCTCGCTTTGCTACTTTTGCCCATTAAACTGCCAAGGCTTACCATTGTGTTGTGAACCAGTTCAGGATCGAATGAGAAAAATAGTGGCTTGGCCAGAACTTTATATAATAACCCGAAAACCTCGTATTTCATGGGCTAATTGTACTATGTTTTGTGCTAATATGAACCATGACTTTGGACATTTTAAGCTCTGTGTTATTGGCCTCTTCAATTGCACGAGTATTAGCGCGATATATTATTGACACACTAGGGATTAATCTTTTTACAAGCACCACAATTCCGGGTTTTTCTGCTGAATTAGCAGTTGCCAAATCCTACGACATTTTGGATTTTATTTTGACTGTTGGGCTCACTGCTACGAATTTTGTATTTTTCCGCTACGTTATTAATAACAAAAACAGGGCATTATCAGTCATTTATTTACTATTTAGCCTAATTCTTTTTACTCAGATAAATTTTGGCTTTTATAGTTTTAATGTAATTATGGTGTTAATGGCGGCGTTTTATGCATCTCTCCTCGCTATTACAAAGCTTAAAATAAAACTTGAATTATCGGAGTTTAATCAAACTACTTGGCACACTCTTTCCAACGGAATACTTGTCGGCATTTATCTATTAATCCTCATTAACAACTTTACTACCACCTTGTTTCCTCTTTTGGCTTTGGTTTTGGTGCCGATGGTCTATGTGTTTATTGGGCCCTTGGGGAATATTAGAAGAAGTCCGGGGCATCTTATCCTGTCGCTCGCGATTTTTGTTCCTACAAATTCAGCTCTCTTGCTTTTACTAGGAGCTGTTTCGGGCGTTTTGGCCTTTTTACTTCGCAATAAGAATCTCTTTGCAAAAACATCTTTTCTTTACCCCGTTATTTTTGTAGTTATCGCGGCTTATAACCCACTTTATTTTTTGGGGCATTTGGACTCGGTGGAAGAGGGCTTTTGGCTTGGCTGGCTTTCGGGTCTTCAGGACGGAAAGGTTTTGTACCGCGACATTGCGGCGTATCACCCGCCAATGATTGTTTGGATTATTAATGCGGCTCAAAGCGTAATCGGCGCGAGTATCGAAAACACCCGACTAGTTCTTCATATTCTTCAAGTAGTGGGCATGGTAATGTATTACGCGCTTGTTTCGCGGGTTTTGGATAAAAAGCTTAGTCGGTTTGTTGTCCTTTTGGTTGCACTAAGCCTCACGGCCATCATGGTCCGAAACAACGTTGAGTTTCGTCTTGGAGTGGGGCTATTAAGCCTCGCACTTTTGCCCATGCCGCTTCTTGCTGGTGCTGTTGCCGCACTTAGTGCACTTACTAGCGTTGAAGTTGGAGTTTCAGCTGCAGCTGCCACTTTAGCTGTGCTTATGCTTTCTAGCAAAAGATTACCAAATGTCAGCAAGTATTTGTTGGGTGTAAGCATCGTAGCTCTGCCTGTTGCGATTTATTTTTTAGCCCGTGGAGCGCTTTTGCCGGCAATAACGCAAATAACTTTTTATGCAAAAGCTTTTTCCGAAGGTTACTTTAACTTGCCGATAGACCGAGGAACTACTTCTGCCTTCATTCATTGGCATTTTGTTAATCAGTATGTGAGCGCTTATCCGTTTTATTGGGAGCTGGCTCGTGGAGCGATTTTGGTAGCTCTTTGTTTTATAGTAAGTAAATTTAAGCCACAGGATCTTCAAAACAAACACAAAATCGCCCTGGCACTTGCAATATTTGGCCTGTTAGTTTTCCGCTCTGCAATGGGCAGGTCGGATTATTATCATCTGTTGTTTCCGCTTTTGGTCGCGTTGCCACTACTTTTTTACACGCTTGAAACTATTAATAAAAAATATCTTGTGCCAATATTCTCGATCTTGTTGGTTTTTGTATTTTTTAGAAACATAGTCCATGCTAGTTTTATTGAAGCCAAGCTCTATGGCCTTCAAACTTACGGGCGAATAGTCGGGGAAACAGAGCAAGTCTTAACTCCTAGCCAAAGAGATCTTGTTGAATACTTAAAAAACAACACAAATGCCGATCAACCTTTGTTTGTTTTTCCTTGGAATCCAGAAGTGTATTTTTTGAGTGATCGTCCTAATGCAACCGCACATTACACGCCCTATGGTTTTTTTGACGAGACATATCAAAAAGAAATGGTTGCACAAATTGAAAGTACGAAGCCTGTTATAATTTATAACCCCGAGATGAAGTTTGCCAATCTTGCCCCCGGAGCACTCGAAATTGTGAATTCATACATCTTAAGCACATACTCCGAAGTCACAAGCTTTGGGGATTATAAAATATGGACACCAAAAGATTGACCCCTTGGGCGCTCTCCACTGACGACACCTTAAGGATTTTTAAAACTAGTACATCCGGATTAAGTTCTGCTGACGCAAATGGAAGACAAAGCGAACACGGACTAAACGCACTTCCAAGAGAAAAAGAAGAATCTGCAGTATTGAAATTTCTTAAGACTTTTTTGGATCCGCTAACTGCAATACTTATTGCTGCGGCAGTAATAAGCGCAGCAGCAGGAGTATTTGAGCACAACTCCGAAAACATCAACAATGCCATGCTGCTTCTGGGGATCGTTATTTTTATGGCTGGCGTGTCTTTTTTTACAGATCGCCAAGCCAGCCGCGCTCTCTCGAAACTTAAGGATCTGCAAAAATCCTATGCCAGAGTTTACAGGGACGCAAAAAAAATTGAAGTAGAGTCAGAAAATTTAGTAGTCGGTGACATAGTTCATTTGAATGAAGGGGATAAAGTGCCCGCTGACGGCAGAATAATCGAGTGCGATCGGGGAGAGGCCAACGAAATGCTTTTAACGGGCGAGTCTGCCTCTGTTGTTAAAAGCACAGACACACTAAAGGCTTCCTGCCACTTAGCGGAGCGCACTAACATGGTATTTGCAGGCTCGCATCTTGAATCTGGTAATTTAGAATTTGTTGTGACGGCTATAGGCACTAAAACAGAACTTGGGAAAATTTGGCAAGAACTACAAAATACAGATGAAGCCGAGACACCACTACAAGCTCAGCTGAATAAACTAGGTAAGGCGCTTATGGCAGGCACGTTGGTTGTTTGTGTTCTTATAATTGCCGTTTATATTTATCGGGGCCAGCCAATACTCGAAGCCTTGGTTCTCGCGGTAGCTTTGGCCATCGCATTTATTCCAGAAGCCTTGGGTGCGGTTATCACAATTTCACTGGCGCTTGGCGTGCGCGAAATGGTAAAGCACAAAGCCATAATAAAGCGTCTTCGTGCGGCCGAAGGGTTGGGGTCTGTTGGTGTCGTGTGTACCGACAAAACGGGGACAATTACTTTTGGGAAGATGACCGCAACTCATATCTGGACTGCACAGGGTAAGGCACGCGAAATTAATGGGGATAAATTTACGCAAAACCCGGAGATAAATAGACTCATGCGAGTAGCACATTTATGCAATGACTTGGGAAACCCCACGGAAAAAGCTCTTGGAGAGCTGGCTGCGTTTGTAGGATTTGAGATAACTGCAGATAGCCGTCGCACACGAGTTCACGAGTTGGCTTTTACTTCCGATCGCAAAATGATGACTGTAGTACATGATCTTTCGAGCGAGCCGGCACTATCGGTACTTGTTAAAGGTGCACCCGATCGACTAATCGATCTAAGCACCCACTACTTAAATGGCGACAAAAAAATTCGGCTTAATGTAGCAGTCAGACAAGATATCTTGGCGGCGATTAATAAATTTGAAGAAAAAGGTTATCGAGTTTTGGCCTTTGCCGATCGCGAACTGCCTTATAAATATGATGCAAAAAGAATTGAAGAGAGGCTTACTTTTGTTGGGCTCGTTGCACTAAGTGATCCTGTGCGGCCAGAAGTTAAGCTTACTGTGGCCAAAATGAAAAAAGCAGGAATTAGCGCAGTTATGATTACAGGGGACAGTCCGTTGACGGCTCTGGCAATTGCAAAAGACGCTGGGATAGTGCCTCAAAGCGCTACGAGTAGTGCGGTACTTCTGGGAGCGGAGATCGATGAGCTTTTGAGTGTCGGTATTGAGAACTTGTCACACGAAACTATAACTCGTATTTCGAAAACTCGCGTCTTTGCGCGCACCAGCCCAAGCAACAAAATTAACATCGTGCGAGTTTTTCAAAAGGCTGGAATGCTTGTAGCCATGAGTGGAGATGGAGTTAATGATGCGCCTTCCTTAAAGCAGGCAGACGTAGGCATTGCTATGAGTAACGGGACCGAGATTACCAAAGAAACTGCAGATGTTATTTTGACTGGCTCCTATAGCGCAATTGCTGAGGCGGTGGAGGTTGGCCGCACAATTTTGCACCGTACTCGCCTTTATACACACGCTCTACTGTCCACAAATGGTGCCGAGGTCTTGCTTTTTGTGGTAGCTGTTCTCGCAGGCTGGCCGGCTCCATTGACTGCGATCCAGCTTCTTTTGATAAATGTATTGGGGGACGCGTGGCTTAGTATAGCTCTAGCCACCGAGAAGGCAGACCGTGGCATTATGAGTGAGCCTCCGCGGCGCAAAACGGATAACATCATCACCCGCTACATGTTTACCAGCATTGGTATCCAAAGCATTATTACTACAAGTATTTTGGCTGTGGTTTTTGTCCTAAGCGGCCAATACGCTCAAGCGTTGGGTCTTGATGCAAAGTCCACGTTGGTACTTCAGCAGTCAGCAGTTTTTAGCACATTTATGGTCCAAAAGATCTTAAGATCAAGTTTTACCGCGCGGTCCTTGAAATTTAATATCTGGCAGATTGCAGTATTTTCAAATCAGTGGTCCGTGCTTGCCGCTCTGGCAACTGTAGGGTTGGCATTTTTGGGCCTGTCGCTTCCTGTATTTGGTATGACTGCGTTACCTCTGGCTCTTTTGCCTCTGCTTCTTTTGGGACTAATTCCGCCTGTGTCTGAAGAATTACTTAAATTCACTAGGCGCTGAAATGTTCGTGAGCGGGTAACGATACGGTGCTCGAACCTATTTAGCCTGGATGACTATATCAAACCAGATCTAGTTTTACAATTTAACGTTCTTAAAGAGCAGATGAACATTGATTCTTTTGCTACCTTTAACTAACCCGCTTGCAACATTTTACTTCTTCGATGCTTGTTTGTACAAGGTTATTACTGTTAATTAGTGTCATTTGCTTACAAGACACTTCTGATATATTGTATAATACTTATTACCTTAATTAAAGAGATTTCTTAATTGTAGGAATTATCTAGCCTGTCCCTTGAGGATTCTGATCTCGCAAAAAAGATTAAGTAGAGTTATAGTTCAAGCAACTAATATGAGTAGTCCAAGTAAAAAGAAAAATCCACAATCTAAAATGACTGTTTTTGGGACCGCGCCAGTAAGTTCCAAAGGGCAGATTGTTATTCCGGCTAAACTACGAAAAGCACAAGACATAAAGGCTGGAGATACTCTTATTTTTACAGGTAATCCTGACGCTGGCCACTTCCATGTGCTCAGTGCAAATTCTTTCAAGGGCTTTACCGAAGACTTAAATAATCTTATTTTCAACGGAAATCAAAAGTTATCCGGCGAGCAAAAGAAGAGCGAAAAAGCTTCATCGAAACAAAAATCGAAAAGCTAAATCGACCAATATAGTGGCGACAGCTACTGCCACACTGACTTTCACTGCAATTGTATTTACTTTGATTTTTAGATCATTTACGTCGTCTTGGATATGATGGAGATGGTTGTCTTTTATCTCTTTTAATTCCTTCCCAACAAACTTAAAGCCACCATCCACCCGTTCTTCGAGTTTGGCTACTCGTTCATGCATCTGTACTGTATTTTCGTTAGCTTTTTGCATAGACATTAAAATGGTAGTTTGTCGATTGTGCTGTCCTTATCTTCAGTTCCAAAGGTGTCACGCAGTAATTTGCCGACAGAGTTAATTCCAGCAATTCCCCCTGATAAAAAGAATGGAAGGACAAGGCTGTTGAGAAATTTATCCCAATTTGTCAGTGCCTCGGGTTGTGCATTAACTAGCACCATAGAGCCGGTAAATAGAAATGCTGAAAGAAAGATGCGACCGAATCGCCACAAGACTTTTTTCCATTCTGGATATTCATTGTTCATACTGATCACCTCCTTTATTCCTTATTAATGTTCCTAAATATTGAAATGCGAGAGAAAAAATAATTTGCGGTGTTGGCTGAAGCGGTAGTTTGTCTTTTTGGCAGGTTTCAAACTTACTTTTAAATTCCTGAGCTTCGTTTAACGCTCGACCCTTGGCTTTATTTACCTCATCAAGCTCGTCTTCCAGTACCCCTATGCGAGCCTGAGCCAACGGTAGGGCATCTGAACCGTTTTTGAGCTGCTTATTTAGAGCGTCAATTAGGGATTTATAGTACTTTTCTTTATCTAGCAGTGACTTTTCCAGCCTGCTTACATGCTCAACCCTGTTTTCAATTTCCTGGTTAGCCTTGTCCAATTCTGATTGTTTATCATTTAGCTTGTTAGATAGGTCAGTTTCACGACTTTTATACCCTCCGATAACACTTTTAATTCTGTCACTGGGGGTAGTATTGGAGTCGTCATTTATCTCAAGTATCTTTAATGCTTCTGGCCACTTTGTAGCTGAGGCGACAATTTGTTCATATTTAATTCGCCATTCTGGAGTGTTCGGGATCAAACATCCTTCAGGGGTTGAAGTTGTACCTTTTTCTTTTTTGTATTTTCTCAATTCATCAAAAAACTCTTGAGGGTTGATGGCACCAAAATAACCATTGCTATAGTTGTCGCTGACAAACTTTCCATTTTGTAGCTGCCCACGCTTTACAGTGAGGTGAAGGTGACTCCCTGTGCTGTTGCCAGTGTTGTCACTGACAGCCATCTCATCGCCTTCATTTTTGTTTTCAAAATGCTCGATTGACTTACAGTGAGCGTATGTGAGCTTATAAGTGTTATAAAGCCGAACAATGACTTCAAAGTACAACCCAAAACCGTCGTTACCTTCATTGCCTTGGGCATAAAACTGTGACTTCCAGGAGGAAAAAATATATCTAAAACCTTGAGGAGTATCTGGAAACTTGGTTTTTAAATCCCAGCCATTATGCCCTTTAAGTCCAAAACGGGCATAGGCTTCTGGATTTCCTCCAAATCCTTGAGTAAGTTCAAATGGTTCTATTGGTCGAATAATGTCAGACATATGGTTATCGGTAAATCAAACTCTTTATACTTTGATTGTCCGTGGAACCTGGCGTTTGTTTCAATGGATTAAGTGTTGATCCCTGTCCATTACTTTCACCATCTTGGGGAACTCCACCAGGAAGGGTTGTCTTTAGTAAACGCTGCAAGTCCGTTGCGCTAAAAGTAACACTGCTCTGGAATAAAGCGGCTTCTTTTGGGTCATCTTTCATTAACAGCGGAACCACTTGGGGGATGAGTTTTTCGGCTTCTTCGTTCCAACGCAAAGCCATCTGTTGAGCGCCTTGAAGGTCGCCAGCCTCTATCAGCTTTTTCATTTGCAAACGAGTCGTATTGTATCCAACTTCAGTATCGTATTTAATGTCCCAGGCTATTCGTTGCTTCTCACCACCGTGGGTTCTGTAAAAACGATCCATTGTTAGCCCAAGAACATCTGCAGGGCTCAACAGCTCGCGTGCCAGGCTTCCTGTAAGCCCATAAATGGCGTGAGTAAGCTTCATCGGGCTTACACCAAGTGCACGGCCGATTGTGATGGCTAAATCAGGCGTTCTGCTGTCATATTGTTCCGATGGTGCTACTTTATCCAATCTTCTGGGAACAACGGGAAAGCCTGTAAAGAAGTTGGTATTGGTCGCTATCTCTAGCGGGGTGCGAATAATTGGAGGGAGAGCTCCTGAGAAAAATGCTTGTGCAGATAACTCGCCGTCACGAGTGAATGGAACCGGCGCGAGCTGGCTCATCCATTCCAAACCAAGTTTAAATAAGTTCTGTGGCTCCTGTTTTCTGACATATTCAAAGGCATACATTAAGGGATTAAAGAAGATTGCTCCGATATCGCCCTTTGGTATTTGAACAACTTTAGGCACACGGTTGCCTTCTTCGTCTTTGTCTTCACCGACAATAACGATGAAATAGGTGTCTTTTGCCCATTGAGGAATATCATCCCAGAGTTCTTCGTGGTTCATCACGTTATAAAAATAGGTTGCAATTCCAGGCAGGACTGTCAGTGCCATAGCCCGAGCAGCAGTTCGAACAGGATTATCTTTTAGCACTCGGCCGACATTTAGCAAACCCTGCCATCGAGCATTCACGAATGGGACCCACATATTGATCAAACGAGCTTCTACTCCAGATTTAGCAAAATCGACCGTGACATTTCGGGCTTCAAAGGCTGCCTCTAAAGGAGTAGCTCCTTTACTGATGGCTTTTTTGTATATTCCAAGTCGAGGAGCAAGTTCTATTGCCTCAGAAAAGTTACCAATCAGCTCAAACGGATTAATGACGGCTTTGGTTCTCTCCATCCATTTTGGACGAAATAATTGTTCCGATGCTGTTGCCAATCCCTTGCTGGATTCGATGTAACCACCGTACCCGCCTTGATTTCTCATAAATTCGTCATAGGCTTTGGATTCCCATTTAAATGCTGAGCGGAACCCATCTTTAAATCCTGAAAGCCAAACAGCAGGATTGAAGCCATACTTTGATACTAGTGTGGCTGTTTGATAGTCACGAACGGCATTAGATAGGGTGAACGGGAAATAGAGCGTTGTAGTTCCTGCTTTAAATGCTTTTGAAGATAGCATGACTAGCTTGCCCATCAAGCCAGCTTGAGCTGGACTCATGGCATGCATTGCTTCCGATAAATCTTTTGGCACCGCCCAACGTGTAACTTTGCCGCCAATAAAAACGCTGACAGACTCCCATTCCTGCGGAGCATTTTCTCCTTCGGGTAAATATCGTATTAAACCTCTGGTAGCATCAGGATGTGTTTTCCTTAAATCAACGAGTTTAAGTGCAACCTTGTTTCTCTCCACCAGACTTACAGCTTTTGTTAGATTATCGATAATTGAAATAAATGGATCACGGATGATTTTGTCAGTTCCCTCCAAAGCGCTAACTACTCCTTGTTTGCTAACAGAAAACGTTTCTGAGCCGATGACCATTTTATCGGCTTCTTCCAGGGTGGGAATAAATTCTAAAACATGGAATGGTAGCCAATTTTTATTCTTTTCTACAACGGCATTAAAGGCTTTGTTGCTCAAAATACCAACATCTCTCATCGGCTCTAAAATTGCCTTAATCGCCCAATTCTGCATACCGTTACCAACTTGTTCAAACGTCTGGAAAGACTTATCACCCACCTTATTTTTCAATTCTTTAAGAGCTTCTTCTGCTGTGTGTTGAGTCACTCCAAGAGGGTTTTCGATTCCTCTTGCAGCTCTTTCTGAGGTTCTTTGCGCCAAAATATAGCGGGTAAAGTCTGCCCTCATTTTTCTCACTGGCTGGATGATTCCGTAGAGATCTCGAAAGTTACCTTCCACGATGCCAAAGCGACCGGCATACATTCTGGCTCCTACATACGGACTCGAGTTTATATCGATGGGTTTTCCTTGGAGTTTGCTCACTTTGTTTTCAAACTCACGAATAGGAGCGAATCGATCAGTAAAAAGACGGGGAAAGACTTCCATTGCCTTTTTTGCTTTATCTAGCAAATTGGCAGCTGGTGACAATTTACCAACCATAGCATCAATTTGTTTTAAAGCGCTTCCGTCAGGTGGTGGGCTATCTGATCCGATAGGAATTTCTTGAGGAGGTCTGGGTGGAGTGCCGGGTGGTGCTGATACAAGCTCATCAGCTCTTTGAGTCTCTGGGGCAACAACGTTCCCATTTCTTCGTTCCTGGAATACCGGCTCATTGGAAACTTCCTTAGGATCAGGGGCACGCTCAGCTTGCTGCAACTCAACTTCTTCCGATTTTTTATATTTTTCTCTGATTTCGGCTGCTTTTACTGCGACTTTCTCATCTTTAGATAACTTTTCCATTAGACCTAAAGCTTCAGCGTCTTGAGGTTGATTTGTTACTGAATTAATAGTCGGTGTTTGATCTCTGAAAGCTTTATCGTATCCACGGCGAAAAGTTTCCAGAGACCCTTCTTTGTCAGAGTAAACCTTGGTTACTCTTACGTCTTTGGGGTTGAGGGCAACCAATAAATCAGCTTCACCGGCCGCTTTAAGAACTACGGAGTCATATCCCGCTTTTCTGAGAGCAGCATCTACCAACAATCTTGCTGTTTTATCTTTTATATAGGTGTCTATACTCTGATCAAGGTTGGTTTTACCAAGTACTTTATGTATAAACTTGCCCCATTCACCAGCGCCAAAACCCATAAACTTCTGTGGCAGGTCAATAATGAATGGCTTCTTTGGTGTAAATTCAGTCTCAATGATTGCCAAGTTTGCGCCCATTCCAGATGGATCAGCACGTTTACCATAAAAAAGAGCACCAGACATCGCACCTTTATTTCCTGGTTGTAAATAAACCCCTTCGCCATATTTTCTTCCGCCAGAGGCACTAAAAGTCTCGGCTTCTGGAACTTTGAATCCAGTTTTTTGAATGATGTCTGCAATTGCTCTGGTGGTACCGTGATAAGAAATTACTGGTTTGTTTGGCACAATATCACCGGCTTGTTTTGCTAAAGCCAAACCTCGCTCATAGCCCTCCTGAAGTATCTGCTTCCCCGATTCAATGCTGGAATATCTTTTCTTTATCCATTCAGGGATACGTTCAAATGTTTCATCAATTGTTTGTCGCAATTCTGGCTGAGTTGTTTGCTTACTTGTTGAAGCTGCAGGTTTGGAAGGTGTGACGTCTATCTTGTTTTCCATGGCCACCGTCACTAAGTCGGCATCAGTCAATTCAGCAACTTTACCTAATCTGGTTTTTGCACTTTGACCGCCAAGACTGGTAACGATTTCATTTCTCTGGGCATCATTTAATGTGGCTCTAATGGATAACCCTGCAGGCATATTTCTGACTGCTCGCACCACAATTGCACGCTTATTCGGGACATCTCTCCAAAGTTGGTAGTACAGATCCTGAAACTCCTGTCTGAATGTCTTACCTGTATATCCCGTTGGATTACTTACCTTTGATAAAAACTCGTAGGCACGATTGGCAGTATTCCATGCTTGATTAAACTGTCCCATCTCTTGAGGAGTTTGCTTGGCTTGAGCTGGAAATTGCTTGGTAATATTAACCACCTTGCTTTTCCAAGCTTGTTTGATTTCTAGAGCGGTAGCTTTTTCATTAACTCCCAAGTATTCCAACGCTTGATTCTTGGTAATTTTTAACTGCTCGCCGGCTATTTTTTCAATTTGTTTTTCAGCAGCTGATTTGTTTGGAAGATATTTAGCTACGGCGAAATTAAGCGAATGTAATCCCATCATTGCAGCTGTATTTTTGAGAGCGTCCTCACTCGATTCACCCTTTATAAGCGAAGTTACATAAGTGGCTGGTCCGATAATGGCGGAGGATTTTATAAACGAGGGCTTCATTCCGGCAATGGAAAACGCACCTCCAAGAGCAAAATCGCTTACAAAATCTTTTGAACGTTGCTGTGCATCTTTGTGCGCTTCTTCTTTCTGTAGTTGAGTTAACCCTGCGAATGTCAGCCCATTTGAGAGAACACTAAAAGTTTTCGGAGCAATTGTTGCTACTCTACCTAAAAGAGGCACTCCTTTAAGGGCACCTTGCACCAGTCCGCCTCCAACTACAAAGGTACCAATGGTTCCCAAGACGTTAAACTCAACCTCAGTCATTTTTCCGGCCATTTCTTCAACGTCATTGGCGTATTTGATTTCCGGATCCCACCAGCCAAAAGTTAGTGCTTGTGCCAATCCATCTCCGGCACCCTTGAGTGCACCAATTGTTGCTTTAGGAAGGCGTTCAAGCACGTCTGTATCACGCGCCCCGAAACCAAGAGTTTGTGCCGTGGCTTCAACATAAATGTTCTTGAATGGCTTATATGACCCAACGGTTGGTCCTGGAATAGAGAACTCACTTTGTTCAGGTTTTAGCTTTTCTAGTGGGGTCAGAATATCTTCAATTTTCTGAGAGCCTATTTTCGCCACTTTACCAACAGTCTTTTGAGACTTACCAAACAAATCACCAATTGTCTGTCCGGTCGCTTGGATAGATGAGGTGATATTGGTTTTGAGATTACTTAGAAAGTTGTCCATAATTTTTATACTCCAGGCGTAAATAAGCGTCTTAAGAAACCCATTACTCCAGGCTGATTTTTAAGTTGCCATTCTTCATCGATAATGCTTGATGCGTTTTTACCTTTATCTGTACTGACACTTGAAAGATTTGTCTTTAATTGATCCGGAGTAAAGCCTTGCTTCCAAGCGGAACGTATTTCAGTACGTAGATCGCCTTCATTTACAGTTGTACCTGTTGATTCTTCAGAGGGTTGCTCGTATAAACTGGTAGTTCCCAATGATGGATCAAAGAAGCCTATGACGTTCCCAAAGGCATCTTTGACTTGCTGTTTGGCATAAGTACTGCTTGAACCACCGGCTTTTGACCGATTAGTCTGGGCTTCATAGAGCTTTAGTTCAAACTCTTTTTCCCAGCGATCCTCCTCTTTAGCTGCCGATAGCTCAGACGACCTTACTTGGTTGTAGGTGTTGACCAATCCACCCAAAAATTGAAGATCATAACGAAGATTGTTTAACTTAGCTTCCTTACCCTGGGTTTCCAAAGCAACCTTGCGAGTTATTTCACCAAGGCGGGCATTATAGTCCTCAGCTTTAGCATTTCTCTCCTGAATGAAATTGTTGATTTTTGCATTAGCTAGCCTTTGCACCTCACCCGACTCTCCGGTTATAGTGGCTGCCGAGTAACCGGGATTTTTTCTTATTTTGCTGACTGATTCATCACGAACATTTTTCTCAGCAGCAATGTCAGTGTCTAGAGTAGAGATAGTATCTTTGAGTGTGTCTAATTTTGCTTTGCTGTATTCCTCGTCATATCGCTTTGTTTGATATCCTTCCAAGTCACCAGAAAGATCCTGAGCTTGTTTATAGGTGTTCTGAAACTTAGTGTTGAGTGTTCCAATATCAAAACCCAGAATCTTATCTGAGCCACCGCCTAATTCAGAAAGTCCTGTACTAAGATTTGAAATAGATTGTTGCTTTGTTGGTTCATCACCATCAGACCAGACATCTTTACCTGAAGAGTCAGTACCCCACCAGCGAAGAGCCTTGTCTTGATTGGGTTGCCAGTACCAGCCGCCGTATTGTTTGTCTGCCATTTACGACACACCTCCTTTCTGGTCACCAGATTTGCTTGGAACTATCTGATTAATTCTTCCGGTACCAAGGTCAAATGTGTATTCGGTATTAGCATCCAAGCCATACTTGAAATACTTATTTACCAACCAGCGATCTTTTTGTGCTTCTAAAGCTTGGACCACTAGTTTGTATTGATTGATCATCTGCATCCTGGCCTGCAGTTCATCAAGATCTGATTTGTCGAGTTTTTTAGTTTTTTTGAACATATGACTTAATCTCCTCTCTGCCCAACATAGAGACGAACCTTCGCCGGTAATCGGCTATTTCTTCCTCTATATTTGGACCGCCACGTTTCCTCATAAGGCTTACCTGGTGTTCAAGATATTTCTGCTTGAAAACTGTTTCGTCTTCACCGCTTTGTTTGAGTAATGGTTCACCTTCCGGTTCAAAGTCGAAATCAAAGTACCCATCACGAACGGTATAGACGCAGAAATCAAACGCTACGTTAGATACACCAATGAGCAACTCTTTTACTAAGAGGTACTCATTTGTCAGTTCTGAGATATACAAACCGTTACAATCGGCTCGGGGAGTCAAGTATGCAGTGATATTTCGGGGATCGCTGACCGCTATAAAGTGGTCTGGGAAGTCAATTCGTGTCTGTCCGTTACTGAGATTTGCTGTTCCTCGATAAACGAGGAGAACTTCTGCTGCCTCAATCCCAGTATACACCAATCTATGGCCCTTTTTCCGGGGGTGCGGGATAGAGAAATTCGAAGTACCTGTTTTATTAATGTTTCCGGCCACATTTAGAGCTTCAAGGCCAGACATCAGGATATTGACCGAGTTGAAGTAGCCTGTACCACCATAAATTCTCTCAGCACTCATCTGACCTGCATTCACTTTGCCGGCGTTTAAATCATTAACTTCTGCATTGGTGACTGCCAAGTCCTGAATTTTAGCCGTGCTGATGGCTGCGTTTGCAATCCGAGAGTTGCCGACCTCTAGAGCACCTATCTTTGCGTTAGTGATTGAAGCATCTGCGATCTCGGCATTCGTTACAGCTGCATCCTGGATTTTGGCTGTACTAATAGCGGCATTTGCTATTCGAGAGTTGCCGACTTCCAAAGCGCCAATCTTTGCATTGGTAATAGCTGCATCGGCGATCTCAGCGTTTGTGATGGCTGCCGTTTGAATTTTTGCTGTTGATATGGCTGCGTTGGCTATGCGAGAGTTGGTAATCTGCGCCAGGCCTATATGAGCTGTGAGAATAATGGCTTCTTCGATCTGAGCGGAGAGAGTGATAACGGACCCTGCTTTATAAACTTTTGCGGCAGTAATGGCATCATCTTTTATTTTTTGAGTTGCTACAGCGGCATCTGCCAATTTTTGTTCAGTGACAGAAAAGTCACTCAGCTCTGTATCGCTCACGGCACCTGGTTTTATATTGACGCTGTCAACTGAATTTGGAGCTAGCAGGGGGGAATCAACCCCATTATGGCCATGTGGCACGACCTCAGGAAATGGTTGATCCTGAACTTTCTTGTTTTCTAGTACTTTATCTATTTGTTTGGTTAGCATAGTTTTATAAAATTCCTAATGGATCGAAATAAGTGGTTGCCGAAATAATCTCTGGAGTATCATTGCCATTCGGGTGTAAATTCATTGCCAACTCATATTCTTCGCCCGCTCCCGGATCTTCTTCATCACCGCCGGTTTCGATAGTGAATATGGCTTTTGATTTTCCTTCTTTATCAAAAAGTTCAGCTCCGTCCTGCATGGTGGCTTTTTGCCAATCTGCTTGCTGATTTACTTTGAAGAAAATTTCAACACTGCAATCTTGAGGCAGAGGTTTAGTCACTAGCTTAATGTGGCGAAATCCTTTTTGAGTAAATGACTCCCCACCATCAAAGACCAGTCCTTCAAATCGTGCTTCAGCCTTGTTATCAGCATCGACAACATCCACACCAAATTCTGAACCGTTTTTCCAGGAACAGTGGAGCTTGTCTTCATACATGGTTAAAGCTCCCAGCAGGACGTTTTCAAGCTGACCGTGTGAAGGCACATACTCCAGATTTAATGCATAAGGATCATTTTTGTTAAGCCGACCGTATGAGTAAATGCCGCATTTATCACTGCCATTAACCCCAAGTAAGGGCAGACCGCCCATGATAGTCACACCGCCTGGATTAACCCAACCATACTCACCAGGAAGCTTTTTTATCCTTAACAAACTTGAGGTATCCCAGAAATAAAGACCTCCTCTGACTCCGGCTTGAATCAATAAGAACTCGCCTTGTAGAAGAGCGTTAATACCGCGCTCGGCTACCATTCGCCTTTGGATCCAGGAAGGTTGAATTTTGTCCCATGTCCACAGCCACCCTTCTTCTACTTTGTCGCCTTTAGTTGATCCGAATATCACTAGTTGATCCAAACCGAATAAACACTTATTTCTGTGGCCGAGGGGAAGATCGATAGCATCCAGGTTAAAGCCACCTTCGTAATCGACCATCGCCAAGTCCTTTGAATCACAGATGAGTAAAACTCCAAGCGCTTCGCTCATGGTGTGCCAACTGGGATCCCCATCCAAAGTCTGCCAGTCGTGTTCTACGTCTGTTGACCAATCACCTGAGAGTTTTATTCTGCTTACTTTGGTTTCGGTTACCCAATAAAGGTATGGAACGTAATTATCCGCTCCATCGTTATTCGTATACTCAGCAGCTCCAGTGATGCTACCGTTTGAATCGGTGTAAACCAGCTCCCAAGCTCCGCTACCGCCTTGTTTTCTATAAATGCGGCCACTATCACCAAAACCATATAAATTGCCGTTAGAAGCGGGTACAAAAAAGAGAATAAGGTCAGTAACTACCGTATCGCTGTCTAAATCTTCTTTGAGGCGTTGATTACATTTCAGTAAATTTTCTTCACCACGAATATTTAGTCCGTAGCCAAAACGGAAAGATTCCCTAACACCTTGGTAGGGATCATCTGCTATTCCGCCTCTAAATCCTTGTATTCTGTATGCATTCATAATGTTTTATGACCATCTGATATTTTTGGCTTGGCCAACAAAGACGCTCGATGGTTCTTCGTCTTCACGGTCTTTTAGCTGTTGCAGTAGAGCATGTGCCTCAACAACTTCTTTTTCGCCATCATTTTTTCTACCTGGAGCTTTAGCTAGACAGGTACCTAGTGCCAGCTTGAGGACTGGCTCATCCATTTCTTCTGGGGTAATCGGCTCGTCAGTTTCTTCAACCAGCCTTACCGGTCGGCGTTTATAAAACAGGTCAATCACTTTCTCTGCGGTATCGGCGACAGGATCTAAAAAGTATTGATCTCCAATAACGGCATAGACTTTTTGCCAGCGCCAGTCTGTATGGGTTGAAGGATGCACAACATCTAGAGAAGGGTGGAATGTGGGCGCAATCTTGTTGTCAGATTTTCGGCTCAGATACTGATTTTCCGTAGCCTTGTGGTACTCCTCACCGTCTAAGGAGAGAAAAACCATTCCGCCAGGCTTATAATCAAATGGTAAGAAGTAAGACTCTTTCCCAGATCCATCTGGGTTGAGTTCTGTTAACTGAGTAGCGTGTTTACTAAGAAACTTCCACCGCGCAAAGTTACAGGCACGAATAATTGCTTTATTGATCCAACGGTCTTTATCTGAATCCTTCCAGAACCCGCTTACTTTTGAGGCGGTAATTCTGGCGTTTAAGTCTTGTCTAAATTCTTGTAATTGCATAGTTTTGATTTCTACTGGAGATTTCCAGTTGCTCGATAATGTTGAACATATGGCAACAGAGCATTCCCGGGACAATCCGTTGCCGATTCAGGCACTTCTCCGTGACCCAAAACACGTTCTTTTGGAATACTTCGCTCTTGTCTTAAGTTGTCTAAGACGGCCTGAAGAGTTGCTAGTTGTGAGGAGGTGGGAGTCTCATTGCTATGAAAATTTCCGCACAGAACTACGCCTAGGGACCGGTAATTCATCTTGTTACTGCCACAGTGAGCTCCAATAACGTTGTCTGGTCTTCCTAGTATCAGGACTCCATCACCATCAAGTGCTCCAGCAATCCATTTGTGATAGCCAACATCATCCCATCCGTAGCCAATATGAGCTTTTTTAATAGTTTGAAAGTAGGTGTTATCTCTAGGTGTGGCAGAGTGGTGGACGATAATAAACTCTGGATAATTAGCTTTGTTGTAAACTTCAACGTCTTTGTCGAGTGTTGTCACTCTGCGTTCACCAGTCCAGGCAACTACTAGCTGAGGAGCGTATTTACCGGAGTCTTGGTTATAGTCCCAGATATACTTTGTATTACCATGCCCTGAAAAATAGTTTTCTAAAACAATTCCCAATTTGCTTCCTGCCCAGCCGGGACGGTCAACAATCTCTTGGACAACTTCTTTCAGCTCTGGAGATTCATACACACTTTCCGCCGTCCAATGATCTCCTATCAGTACTCCTGCTTCTGCATGACCAGTATTCCATTGTACTTTCGCACTAGTTTTATTTCTCAGTGATGGCTTATTTGATCCGTCCGTGAGGAAGACTCCAGCATCATCTTCTGCTATGCCCTTAACGAGGATGTTGGCTTGGCCATTGTTTTGTATCGGGCTTGTGACCAATAGTTTTGCTGAAAGGATTTCTGCTCCCTGAGGTAAAGAAATAGGGCTAAAGATAAATCCTGCATCGTTGGCTGACTCATCTGGATCTAAGCTCCCATCATCGCCAAAGGTTGTCATGTTGTTCTGGAAGCCACTTGGATACCAAGTAGTTTTGTAATCTTCCTCGCCGTCCCGGTCGTCACCTTGAATAAGACCAATTGTGATTTGTTCGTGCAAACCTTGAGGGAGATAGTAAATTTCCAGTTCCGCCTGATATCCATCACCTTTGCTTAAATCAAAACATGTTTTTGATTGATCTGAAGGGCTACCGTCGTCTTCAATAACAAACGCCAGTGCATTACCAGATTTCCAGCTAGATTGGGCTATAAGTTCTTCCACGACTAAGTTTAAATTAGGTGTTTGAACCCACTCGTGAACATTCCATTTTTTAATGATGTCCCAATCCACTGAATTAACGGTTTTGTTTCTTGTAGAAGGGCGGTTAGAACCATCTGATTTGAATGGAGCAGGATCCGACTCTTTAATTCCTTTAATTTTTAAATTAACGGTAAAATCACTACCATCGCTGACTGCAGGACGCAGTCTTAATCTGGCCAGAAAAATCTTTGAAAACTGAGGGATATCAATTCCTCTAAATCTGAAAGCGGCCGTTTGAGTGCCAGTAAAATTGCCAAAGGTTATAACGCTTGATGAATTGCCATCTTTATTCCAAGACGAAGTACCAGCCTCTCTGCCGTCATCAGAGTTTTCTTGGGTTATTGCTTTGATCTTCAGTACTTGGTTTGTCATAGTCTTTTTTGTTGTTTTTAGGTGGCACGTCTAGCTTGACGTTGATCCTGGCGTTAGCTTTAATTCCAACCAGTTTCATAATTCGTCTGATAGCTGCTATGGTCGAGCCTTCCTTGCCAACTAATGCACCTGCATCTTGGTTATCTAAGCGAACAACTAACAAAACACCCATTTCGTCGACTTTGCGTTCAATCACGACATTTTCTGGTTTGTCAGCGATTGCTTTGACTATTTGTTCTAGTAGAGCTACATCTTTTTCTTGCATGGCTTTTTCACCTCCTTTTCATTTAGTTAAGTAACATTTGGTTCGATCGTTAATACCAGTTCAGCTGCATTAGCAGCCCCACTGTTAAAATCCCAAATGTTTTCATACTGGTTTGCAGGACTGCTATCGTCTTCAATCACTAGAGCAAGGGCTTTTCCGTCAAATTCAGCTTGTTGAATAAGCTCGTTGATGACTGAGGCAATATTGGGGGATTCATACCAGGTGTTTAGTACCCAATCTTCTGTAATATCCCAATCAACAGCCGCAGTTGTTTTACTTCTTGTTGACGGACGGTCACTTCCATCTCCAGCGAAAGGGCTGGGACTTGCTTCTAGGATGCCTTTGACTTTCAGAGTTGGTCTTTTGGTGGAATTAACGGCAGCCTTAACTCTCAATATGGCGCTGGTTACTTTGGCGTTATTGGGAATAAATGCTCGAAGAAATCTCAATGCTGTATCACAACTGCCGGTGTTATCGTTTCCGACACTTATTTGATTGGACCCAAAGCCATTGGGATACCAACTGGTATCGTAATCTTCTTCACCATCATCATTGTTCCCCAAAACTTTAAGTTTTGTGACAATAATGCTGTCAAGCTTTGTATCTAGGTTTCCTGATTTTGCGCTATTAAATTTGGCCATATTTATTTTTCAGTCACTATCTCCACAATTTGTCCTGCTACTGACGAGCTGACTACAATCTGGGTTGTATTTTTAATGCGCAAAGATAAGCTGTCACCAGGGTTATCCAGAATAAATGGCACATTTTTACTGTCGATATCATCGTGGGCGACTTTAATCTCCCCGGTGTTGTCGGCTTTGCTTTTAATAACAACCTCGCAGCCTTCTCCAACTTTAATATCAGGTAGTGGATACCATTCATCCTGATTAGTCAGAGTTAGTTGAGCAGTTGTAAAGGTGGGTCTACTATTGCTGGACATATCTTTTTAAAACTTTGGCTGTTCAGCCGTACTTCTAATTCCGGTTACAGATTTCTGGGTGTCAGCTCCCTCTGCAGCTCCTTTTATTTCAACTTCTTTTTTCTGCAGAGCTTTTTCTCTAGCTGCTACTTCTTTTTCTCTTTCCTCAAGAGTTCGGAATTTCTCCTGATAAATCTGATCAACGCTTTTACCACCTTTAAGATCTGTCGTTTGAACTTTCCTGAACACACTGCCGAAGTTAGGATGATTGTCTAAGTATTCGACTTCTTCCTGATCCTTAGTCTTGTAAACACCCTCATGGAATTGGATGTACTTTCCCCGGATAATTAGAACCTTGCCACCAACTTCTTTAAGGTAGGAAGGATTCATAACCAATTTCAGCTCTAAATAACGGGAAATATATACAATCTCTTTGGCTGGTTCAGCTTTTTGGGCAGTCCCTTTATTAGAAGGCTGTTCTGCGGATTGTTTGTCGGAATTGGATTCATTCGCAGGAGGTTCCTCGGCTCCAGAATCTTGAGCTTCGCTAATGCGTGCAATAAGCTCCTCTTTTTTGCCTGCTTTGGAAATGCCTAGTCGCTTAGCTTCATTCCACAACTCAGCCATGTTCATGTCTTGTAATTGTTTTTCAGTTGTTTCTGTCATAATTTTTCACCTCACTTTCTTTGTTGTCTGATTTAATAGAGTTCCAGACTTGAGTTTGAAGGGGTGATAACGCTCACCCCTTCTTAGGCGACTACACTGGGTAAGAAAGTGTGTAGTGACTTCCGGTTTTTAGTTATTTCTTTCATAAGTTTTTTCAGTAATTGATCGGCTTTAGAGTGAACCTACGCTCATAATGGCGTGGCGTTGCTCTTGTTCCATTTGCAGACCACATTCGGTCAGGTATTCGTCAACTTGGCTGTCTTCACCGGGATTCTGACGGTTAGTCAAAAGCTTGGTGTCACGATTTGTCAGGTAGCGGTAGGTCAAGGCTTCCATGTCCAGACCAACGGCGTAATTACCATAAGTCGTTCCGATCAATAGTGGATGCTTGATGATATGCAGAGTTCCGTGTGGGGAGTCATAAGTCACGATTCGCAGTCCATAGGCTTTCGTGGGATTAACCACTTGGAGCTTCCCTTTAGCCCAACCGTTAACCATCGAAACAACTGCTGCAGATGCGAACAGATATTTCTCGGTGTTACCGTGAGCGAAGAGGCTTTCCAGCCATGAGTCAAATTCTGACTCGGTGTCAACGTTGGCAGATGCGTAAGTGGCAATCCTTCCTAGGATACCGTTGGTAAATCGTTTCGGATGAGTTCCAGATGTAACGATTCCTTTCTTACCAAACATAAAGGTTCGCTCGATATCGACATAGTGCTCGATACCTTTTTTGCGCCTTTGGTAATCAAAGTCGTTTTCTTTCACCCAACCTTGCGTGTTTCTGGCGGTTTCTGTGATACCTACCGGAGTTCGGAAAATCTGACAGTAGTTTGCTACTTCGGCAATAGTTGTCGACTTGATATCTCGCAAGCCGGCACCTTCTTCATTGGCATTACCAATGAGCCATACGTCTCCGACTGCAGAAGCGGCCGATCCTGTTGCCCCACCTAACTCAGCCCCGACGGTAACCGTGTTAGCGTCTACGATTGCAGTGACTTGGAAGACCCATTTTTGGGCTGAAACCAAGATAATGTCGCCAACCTGTAAATACTGGGATTGACCAGTAATGGTTAAGTTGCCTCCATCTGGATCAACTGTGCTGGATCCTGTAAGTTGTCGTTTACCAAATTCATCTTCAAACCATTTGAATTCTGGATCAGAAGACTCTCTTTTTTTCAGAGCTTCGCCTTCGCCGGTTGCAGGATCTTTACCTGCATTCGTCAATATCGCTACTAGAGGATATCGATTGACATCCAAAAGCGATACGACATCCGCCACGTCATACTTGCGTGTCGCGCCGACATTTCCTGTACCTCTGATTCCTGTTGCTGATGCTGGCATAATATTTTTTCACCTCCTTTCTTAATAACGTGGGCGGTTAGATCCCTAACCCTCCCAAGGGGCTTTTTGACCCGCTTCCGGCGAGAGCTTTCTGGATGCGTTTTGTTTCGGCATCCGAGCCATCGGGTTGAGTCGGAGCGCCCGCTCCACTCTCAACTTGAGCTTTTGCCTTTTTCAGGCGGCTCTTTTCTTGATCTGATAATTCTTCAGATTCACCTTCATTGTTGTCCTCGGGTTCGTCAACTTTGTGCTTACCGAGGAAAGCATCGACCTGCACACAAGCCTCTTTCAAAGAGACCGTAGTGCCTTTAGCACTGGCAGCATCGATAATTGTTTGGACCATCTTTCGATAGTCTTGATCATGTAGTGGATGATCCTTCTTGGCTTCTTCTATTTCTTTTTGAACAGCCGTGCGTACTTTTTCCTGAATTTCAATGGTTCTCTTTACACCCTCGTCAATACGGGTCAGAACCCATTTGGCAAAATCTGAAGGGGTCATCTTTTGCAGTTCTTCCGCACTCGGAAGATTTAGTTCTTTATTTTCGTCTTGATTTTCCTTGCCTTCATCGTCATCTGGTTTTTCGTTTTTCTCAAGAGATTCATATTCTTTGATAATTTCCTCACGGCTCTTGCCGTGCCATCGATCTTTATCTTTGGTGTCTTTCTTTTTGTCTTTTGATTTACTTTTGTCGTTCATAGATTTATCTTTTTTGTCAGGATCTGACTCATCCTTTGGTTCCTTTTCATCTGGATTTTCATTAGATTCATCCTCAGATGACTCATCATCAGGAGCATCCATTAAGGCTTTTAATTCTTCTTGTTCTTTTTGTTTCATTTGTTCTTCGTCCATAGGTTTATTCCTTCCTTAAGCTTTGAGCGGTTTCATCGCGCTCTTTTATAACGCCTGCTACCATACTCAAAACTTTTTTGTAGGCCTTGATCAGTTGTTTATGCTCAAGGTCTTCTTCTACTGGGCAATCCAGTAGATCTTTGGTTTCAATTTCAATTTCTTTACTGACCAAGTTTTCGATAATGTGCCAGCCTTCTGTCTGGGTCATTTCCCAAACTGCTCGGCCTCGCTCTAGTTTTTCGTCAATATTGTTAGCCATTTTTATAAGTTGGGATTGGCCGGAGGAGTTTCTCCCTCTGGTTGTTCCTGGTCTTCTAACCCCATACTTTTTTTCTGTGCTCCAAGGCCGCCAAGTGGTCGAACTTCGTTTTCTTTCATGTCTTGCAGAGTGGCAATTAAGCTATCTAGCACTTCCAAAAAGGTTGACTGCCCCTGGAAATATGTATTTCTGGCCACCGTAAAGAGAGAATCAACTTTGTCCCAGGTCTGAGTCTCATTTGGCTGATTTGCCTTGTTTACCTCAGGAGCCGGCTCCTTGGCTTTTTGCTCTGGCATTGATTCTTTTTTGTTTTGATTGGTTTGGTCAGGTTCCATATTTTCTCCTTATGTAAATGGGAACGGCCGTTGGGCGTTCCATAGTAATGCTCCGACATAAACTTCGGCGGACGGCGATGAGCCACCTGCTATAGTTACAACTGCTCGGAGATATCTTTTCCTGCGGTCAATCTGCATTTTGTACCCGGTATCTGCTGTAACCGTTATTTCCTCACCACCCACAGCTACACTTACACCACTTGAAAAGTCCGAGGCATCAGATTCCTCAATTTTTACTTTGGTTGAGGTTTGGTCACCCAAATCACCGATTGCGATATCTACAAGTCCTGAGTCATAAGCTGGTCTGTTGCTGAGATATGTATCAACGCCAGTTGCTTCAGTAGTTGCCGTGATTACACCAATTGCGAGGAGAGTAGCGGTGTGAATGTTTTGATTTAGTGTTTTCATATTTACTTCAGTTGTTTAAAAGCCAAGCAAAAAGGGCTGCAACTTCTAAACACACGCTTAATTTGCGTATATTCAGAAGCCACAGCCCCGATTGTTTCGTTAGGCTTTACTTCGATATGAGTCCAGTCTAGTGAAGGAGAATTAAAACAGCAATAAACTTTCTGTCAGTTTGTGGTGATATTAAAAGTTGGAACATCTTAACTATTTATGAGCCCATTGTTTTAATTTTCACCAGATTGAGCTATAATCGGCACTATATTTTAGAATATCGAAATATATCAATGAGGCTTAGAAATTATGAAAGAAAATTTACAACATTACGAACACCATCAAAGTCATGGATCTGACGCACTACGAGTAGTTGAACAACGAATTCAATTCTTGGAGATTGATCAAAATGAAAAGCTTGGTCAACACTTTTTAATTGATGATTATTCACTCAGCAGAATGGCACAAGAAGTTGAGCCTGGAGCCAATGTAATAGAGGTTGGGGCTGGAGTGGGCCAACTTACAGAGTTGCTTACTCAGCAGGCCGATCGTGTAATATCAATTGAAATTGATCGCAGATATGAAGCCGTGCTTCAGCAAATCCAAGCTCAACACCCAGGACTGGAAATTGTTTATGGAGATGTTCTTTCAACCAAACTAGGCGCACTAGTTCGTAAGTTAGAATCCGAAGAACATAATGTTCAGATCGTGGCTAATCTTCCATACCACATTACCGAGCCTTTTATGCAGCAAGCATCAGGACTACATATTCCAATGAGTTTGATGGTGGGAGAGAAGTTTGCACAAACCGCAGTAATTGAAAATCCCAACGAACCTTTTTACTCTAGTCTTTCATTGCTTAGTCAATCTTTTTTTGAGGTTGAAAGAATTCTTGATGTGCCAAGAGAAGCTTTTCTTCCAGAACCACGAACGAAATCTGCTATTATGCGGTTTACTCCAAAAGGAAATGTTAAACACTTATCCAGGCAAGATTTCATATCTCAAAGATTGTTTTTGACGATGAATAAAAGTCCTCTTGTAAAAAATGTAATCAAAGAATCTCTGATTGCTTACTCAGAAGTTTCTCGATATGGGACACGTACAAAAACAGAATCAAGCAGGCTTAGTCGCAGGACTACAAAACAAGAGCTTAAAACCTTGCTTCATCAATACCAATTCGGTATTCGCAGTGAAGAAGATGGTAATAGTAGTGCAAACGAAATTGGATTGACACAAAATCAGGCTAAGGACATTATTGGAAACATGGGCATATCAGAGCCTATCCTTAACAAGCCATTTTCTCAATTGAATAATAGCGAAATAAGGATTTTAGCACTTTGTTTACAGGGCTCAGGATTACGCTAGTTTTGAAGTTTACAGAAAACAGAGGTTTCAAAGTATAATAAATTTATGGATAAAAAAACTTTTATTTCTCAAATTGAAAAATGTTCAGAATTGCACGATGTTAAACCAGGTGTATTACTAGATTTCTTTAAATTACTACTTGAAAAAAATAATGTAACCACAGCAGAACTGGTTTATAAACTTGGCATTCCAAGAACACATCTAGGCAGGATCCTACAATTTTTTGAAGATTTTCTGCAACCAAAATCTCACCATGTTCGACTGCTGGCTCAATACAATGAACCTTTATCTCACATACTGCGTTCAGAAAATATAATTGACGAAAAAGAGTTTAGTAGCAAACTATTGAAACTGTTTTCTGAAATACAAAAAGAGCGACCACATCCCAAAAGAGAGCTTGATCAGTTTTTAGCAACAACAGAGACCATGATTAAAAGAGCTCTCTACTTGCATAAAAATAACGATGTGTATAAAAGAAAAATATTATTGCTTGGAGACGACGATTTGACTTCTGTGGCCATAGCCCTTCTAAATACAGCCGATAATAAGATAATGGTCGCTGATATTGATAAAGATGTATTGACTAACTTACAAAGATTAGTTGAAAAATACAACCTGCCAATAAAAACAACACAAGCAGATTTTCGAACTGATGAATTAGAAAGTCTAAAAGGACAATTTGACTTGGTTTTTACAGATCCTCCTTACACAACGGATGGTATCAGTCTTTTTCTAGATAGAGCAATTAACTCCATTCGACTTAGAAATAGTTCCAGTATTTATTTTTGCTATGGCAACAGCTCTAGAGCAACTGAAAGAATATTATCTGTCCAAAAAGCTGTTCTTAATAAAGATCTTGTCTTAACTTCTATTGAAAAGAACTTCAACCAATACACGGGAGCTGATAGTATTGGAAATGGAAGTTCACTTTATGGATGTGCTGTAACACCGTCTATTAAGCTTCCAAAGCTCAATAAAACAAAAGAAAGAATATATACACATGAATGACAAACGCCCATTTATCAGACATATTACTATAGAACTTTGGTCAGATTTTAATAATATTTTTGATCCTGAGACTTTTTTTGATCAATTGATTGATAATCTAAAACTTAAAGTTGTCGATTCAAACAAACACCTATTTGAAAATGGCGGTTTGACTAAAGTATGCATTCTTTCAACTTCTCATATTGCGCTCCATACGTGGCCAGAGTTGGGCTATATCCACATTGATTTACTTTCTTGCAGGAAAGATCTTTCCGAAACTAATGTTGAAAGTGTTGCACTTACATTATTCGGCAATAAGAAAGAAATACCTAAATATGTTATTCGAAGAATCGAAGAATTATGATACAATTCGTAGGTAAATGAGTAACTTAGATAAAATCCAAAAATCTTACTTAGAAATCTTGCAAGAGTTTGGCATTACTAGCGATGAGGTTTTAGAAAACACTCCTGCCAGAGCAGCAAAAGCAATGCAAGAGTTGCTTGATGGTCACAATGAACTTGCCAAAATTAATTGGAAAACCTTTGATATCAACGAGCCGGGTGAGTTGGTTTTGATAAAAGGCATTGCTTTTCAATCTCTTTGCGAACATCATATTCTGCCGTTCGCTGGAACTGTCTCTGTAGCTTACATTCCGAAGAATAAAGTAGTGGGACTCAGTAAAATCCCCAGATTGGTAAAAGCTGTAAGTCATCAGCTACAATTGCAGGAAAGAATGACTAATCAAATTGCGGATCTATTGCAGGAAAAACTGGATCCGAAAGGGATAGCTGTTTACGTCAAGGCTGAACATGCTTGCATGTATATGCGAGGAATTTGTTCAACCTCTGAAACTGTTACATATACATTACGAGGTGAGTTTAAAGCTGATAAACAACTCAGAGATGAGTTCTTTCAGTGCATAGAAAGTGAGCGAAAATGATTATAATGAAACAATTTACATTTGATTCTTCTCATCAGTTGATGGATTATGATGGTCCTTGTGCTAACTTGCATGGTCATACCTACAAACTTGAAATTTACGTTTCTGGCCCACTTACTAAACAAGGCTTCGTGGTTGATTTTACAATTGTGAAGAAAATTGTTCAGGAAAACGTGATACAGATTCTTGATCACCATCACCTTAATGACATTATTGAACAACCTACCGCCGAACATATTACTCAATGGATTTGGAATCATATTGAAGAGCCAATTAGTTCTCAAGAAAAAAATCTTAAGCTTTCCAAAGTGGTCCTTTGGGAAACACCAACTAGCTGTGCAATCCTTGAGAAGTAATTATTTCAATCGAAAGATTGCCTGGCTGTAATAACCCAATAACAGCGAACTTTTCCAAATAAACAGATAACAACCCGCTAGAACCCCCTTCTTTTTTGAAGCTTGAATAATGTATTTATTTGCGCTTCCAACAATACCAGTTGGCTTGTCATGTACTCCGATTTCAACCCCAATCCTTTTACCTACACCATACCAAAAAGCACTCCGAAGATCTCGACGAGGTGTTAGTGGTGGGTGAAGAACTCTGGCTGTTGAGTCGTATGATATTTTTAATCCAGCTTTTTGAACTCTACTGTCAAATTCACTGTCTTCTAACCAACATAACTTGGGGTGGAAAAAATAACCTCCGATGTGAGTTTTTATTTTTTTGCTAAACAAGAGAGGTGGTGAAAAGGCACTTATCTTGTCGCTAGTATGATATTCCCTTGAACGAGAAACCACTTTTGACAGGAAAGAGTCATGAGTAAATACAACCTTACCCTTTGATAGCAAATTCCCGTTTAAGTTTGCATACAATTTTTGAATACAGCTCTTATCAAAAATACAATCTGAATCCATAAGTAAAATTAGTTCATGGGTCGCAGCTTTAATGCCGTTATTGTAAGCACCTGCAATTGATGCTTCTTTGATTGTGCACGTTTTTATTTTCAGGTGGGATAGCTTTTTAGATCGCAATAATTTTTTAATTTCCTCCAGCACCTTTTTAGATGGTTTATTAAGCGATATGACTACCTCCACCTTTTCATCAATTGATTTTATACAATCACTAATTCTTAAATCGTCAGAAACGGGAATAACAATTGATATATTCATATGCTTTCCTTAAGAACCATTTTTTCACACAAGTTCCAAGAATATGTCACTGACATTCCAGTTTTTTTCTCAAAAGTTTCTTCAAACTTATTTGTTTCCTTGATCGACAGAAGCAGCTCAACCATCTTTTTTTGCCCTATCTCTTTAATCACGGTAGCAATATATTTGTAAGCAGTAAGATAGCTGTAAGCAGGAACATCATGTTTTCCAAAAGGTCGTATGTTCTGAGAAAGGTTAAAAAAACCATGTTGGTTTAGTAACTGAGAAAATTCTTTCTCTCTTTTCTGAAAACTTAAATTAGCACCAACATATACAGCAACTCCTTCTTCAAACCAGACAGGGGCTTTTATTGTGTGGCGCCTGAAGAAAAGATGCACCATTTGATGAATTAAGCTCTCAGTTAAATCTACTAAAGTATGACCCGTCTCATCCTCTTTCCAAAGAGAAGGGTCGTATAGATAGATAGTGTCATCCTGGTTGGTTGTAACTCCGGATTTTGGACGATCCTTACCAATAAGAGTACACATGCTTTCATGATCTTTTGCCACTACCACTTTTATGTCAAGAAAGTCTTCATGGAAAAAATCTTTAATAATCTTTTTGGCTGAAAAGGTGGATTCAATTACAATCTTACTTGTTGCTACAGATATTCCAGGTTCAAATGAGACGGTGA
Source organism: Patescibacteria group bacterium (assembly GCA_041742135.1). Lineage (GTDB taxonomy): Bacteria > Patescibacteriota > Microgenomatia > UBA8517 > UBA8517 > 01-FULL-44-24b. The sequence continues at coordinate 276,730 of JBGSJG010000008.1, forward strand.
CATTCATTGTAATTTTAGTAAATCTTTACTTTCGACAACTGCTTTAATCTAAGATTAATTTTTGCTTCATATCTATGGTATCTTGACTTGAGAAAAACTTTTAGGGAATCGGGGATGATTTCTTCGTATTGATGGAGAGCATAGAGTATGTCCAGTTTTCTCTCTATCTGTAATTTGGAAAACCGAGCAATATACCCTTTATCAATGGTCCCTTCTTTGTCTGCTAGAGGATGCGAAATATATCGATCAAGTTTTTGGCCGGCAATAATGAAGGAGATAGCTCTATTGAAACATGCCTTACAGTTACCACAATTGTTTCCCAAATAACAACTCACTGTCTCACTTGGAGCAACACCAAAGGACTCACTCCAATGGTTTTTCCAGAAGGAAATAATCTCAGGCTTAGTATAGTCAAAAAAGGGAGTTGTTAATTCTATATTCTTGGAATATATCTTTGAGAAAATTCTGTTACAAGACGAGTAAAACCTACGGCTTTTATCAGTATTTACATAGTTTATTTCTTCTTTATGCGCACATATAAATACAGAAATTTTTTCCTTAGTTGATTGATTGGCAATTTCTGAAGCAACTGCTGCAAATAAAAGATTTCTAGCAGGAATAATTCCCATTTTCCAACGATCCCAGCCTGCATCAACATAACTTTTCAGATTGATTTTTACTATGAGAAGTTTAATTTTCAATTTTTTGCAAAGCTTTTTAACAACGCGTAACTCATCTGCTTCGTTTTTTTGCCCAAATCCTATCCACACGGCCAAAACCTTCATTCCTTTATCTAGTGCATACAAAGCGCCAGCGGTGCTATCAACCCCACCACTAAAAGAAATGACGCAATCGTAGTCGTTCTTTTCTGAAGCAACTAAAGTATTACTATCACCAGTAAACTCAAAATCAAGATTAAATGTTCTTGGAGCAGCTCTTTTGTCATTAAGGACATAAGATAAGAAAGAATTTAGTGCAGGTTTTGAGAAAAATTTTTTACCATTTACTGATACTGTGTCTTTTTCCAGATATCCAGCCAAAGTTGTTAAAAGTGCAACTTTAACAAAGACACCAATGGTATCTGGATTAATACCTTCTATGTTTAGATCGCTAGTATTTATTTGTTTATTACCTATTTTTCCGATAATCATATTGTTCTTCCTTTTTCAACCCAATAACTTCCAATAGCCAGGCAGTCTATTTCGCTTGTATACAGCGTTTTTATTGCTTGCTCGGGAGTAGTAACTATTGGTTCACCCCCAATGTTAAAGGATGTATCCAGTACGATTGGTATGCCAGTAAGTTTGTTAAATTCTTCAATCAGTCGATAGTATAAAGGACTATTATGTTTATAGACCGATTGATAACGTGCTGTTCCATCTACATGCACAATAGCAGGAACCTCGGCTCTTTTATTTTTCGTGACGTAATGGGTTAGAAGCATAAAAGGACTATCGCAAGCATCATCAAAGTATTCTTTAGCTCTATTACCGATGACGCTTGGAGCAAGCGGTCGCCACTGCTCACGAGACTTTATAACATTCAATGTTCTATGCATTTCAGAGATAGAGGGATTTGCAACAATACTTCTAGAACCTAGTGCTCTGGGACCAATTTCCATTCTTCCTTGAAACCATCCAACTATTTTCCCGTCAGCGACAGCTCGAGCAGTTTTAAGTGCGATGTCAGAAACCTGGGTGTGAGGAATTTTCAATCTTTGAAGTTCTTCTTCAATTTCTTCGTCAGAGTAGCTTACTCCCCAATATGAGTGATCCATTTTGGGAAAACCAGCCTCACCATTTTCGTAGGCAACCTCAAGAGCTGCCCCTAAACTCACACCAGCATCATTCGCTGCTGGCTGAATATAGAGGGAGTCGGCATATTTTTCAGTCAAAATTCTTCCATTAGCTATACAGTTAAGTGCAACCCCGCCAGAATAGGCTACATTCCTGTTGCCAGTTTTCTGCACCAATACCGATACCAGATGTAAAACCGTATTTTCTAAGGCTTTTTGTACAGATGCCGCAAAGTCTTTGGAGAACTGAGAAAGAAGAAGTTCTTCTTGCACTTTTCCTGTTTTTTTAGAGAAAGAGAACTTTTTATCTATTTTTTCTTTCGGAAAACGTTTTGAGAAACTATTAAGCCAAAATTCTTGAATAGGTTTTTGTTTATCTAATTGTCCTTTTTGTTCAACAGAATCTAATCCCACGATAGAATATCCAGTATTGTCCAGCACTATTTCTGGGAATTCATAGACTGGTTTTCCGTGAGCTGCTAACCCCATTAATTTCCCGGCATCAGATGACCTCAAACCAATAAATGTGCATGCAGCTTCAATAAAATATCCAAGTGAATATTCGATAGGGAATGTCTTAAAGAATTCAATTTGGCCACCATCAGAATATCCCAATGCTCCGCTTCCAAATTCTCCCTGACCATCAAGTACTAATATCGAAGATTTATCGAAACCTGAAACGCGAAAAGCGCTAGCGGCGTGAGCAATGTGATGGGGTACGTATTGAATTTTGGGTAGACGTTTTAAATCATTAATCTCTGATAAATTAAAGGGGAATAATTCTTTTAATAAGCCCTTATCATTTGGAAACGGATACTTTAATCCGGCAGCTTTATATAGCCCTGGCTTATCCCAACCATAGACCACAACATCAATATCCCCAATGGTAAGATTGTGTTGTTCAAGGCAGTATTTAATTGCATGAATTGGAAAAACATCAAAAGCATAGCGTTTCCGAATAAAACGCTCTTCTTCAACAAACGAAAGAATTTGGTTATCCTTGATCAAACATGCTGAAGCGTCATGACCTTGTGTTTTCCAACCATTGACCCCTAATATAGTTAGATTTTTCTTCATAATATTTTTGTTTTAAACTCCTCTTTTGGCACCCCATATTTCATTTTGTAATCTACCTAGGAGTCTATAGCCCTTCTTTTTAGCGTACTCGACTACTCTTTGGGCATTATGCCTTACTTCCTCTGCCGTAACCCCCTGCGGCATAAGAATAACTTGTTCAACTGGAATGGCCATCCCTTTAACCCATTCATTTTCAATCTCATCTAAATCTTCATCGTGCATCACTACGAACTTGAACATTGTGTTTGCCTGTGAAAGTGCTTGAATTACTTCTGGTCTTTTACGAGCATTCTTATGGTTTTGACTATTTTTCAGTTTAGGGCTACAGTTAAATTGACATCTAGAAAGCTGTGACTCTGTGGGCATAATTGTGCCATTGGTTTCAATTTCAATGACCCAATCCTCTCCCAACTCTGTCATTAATAAGTCTATCTGGTCTTTTTGCAGGAGAGGCTCACCGCCGGTGATAACAACACGCTTTTGTACATCTGGGTTTTCAGCTCCCCACTCTTGAGAAACACGTTCTGCGGTTTTTTCTATAGACCATTGTTCGCTTTCGGTCCAAAACTCCTTACTCTTAGGGTTCCATGTATAGTAAGCATCGCACCAGACGCACCTCAAGTTGCAAACATGCAATCTCAAGAAAACAGTTGGTTCGCCCATACTAGGACCTTCACCTTGAATAGTGTAGAAAACACTGTCTCCACTAACTCTAAAGTGTCCTTTTTCAAGTCGAACATTTTCTGGAATCCTTAAAGCAGGATCAACCTCATTGTTATCGAAGTCAAACGCTCGCTTTAATTCCTCGTCAAAGCTTTCTTCGATCCCATCTCCAAGGAATTGTTTTATTCTTTCTGTATTTAAAGACATTTTTAAGCTTTCTAAATTTCGTTAAATTGATCATATTATACACAAAGTAGGTCAATATTTCTCTGGAGATTCTCTATCATTCTTTGAGCAACTCCGTATATCTTTTTATTTGAAATACCTCTGCATATTCACAACCCTCATGCAATAGACCCCTATACTGATTCAGTCCCTTGATTGCCAGATCTATACGTGATTTATCCAATTGAGATTGATAAAGAGACAATGCTTTCATTTTTTGATTTATTTTCGATGAAATGTCTTCAGTTAAGTTGTATGTTTGCAATGGTTTGTGAACCTCGTACAACACTAATCCTTTAGCAGGTTTTTTTGTGAGTTGATTATATCTCCAGAATGACTCAATAATTAGCTGATACGCTATCTTGTGTTCATAGTCAGCATCATCAGCATGATTACAATAAATTAAATCAGGAGTACTAATTTTAAAAATATCTATTATTTTCTTAATATTTTGTGCAGACACTTTAAAAGATTGGTCTTTCAATCGAAGAAAATAATGCTCTTTGACTCCCATGAATTTGCAGACTTCTTTCGCCTCTTTTTCCCTCAAATCTTCAATACTATCTCCTGAAGATAAATATAAGACATCCACTTCATGATGTGCTTCCACAGCCTTGGCCATTAAACCACCAGCACCAATAATTTCATCATCGGGGTGTGGAGCTACAACTAATATTTTCTTTTTCATAAAGTATCTTCTTGAACTATAATACCATTAATAACTATGAACCCAAAAGAAACTTTGACCAGAAAAAACCCTGACATTCACCTCCGACAAGCTGTTCAGAGATGGGATCTTGCTGGGATAATAAGCATGGACGATTATACCAGTCGTGGGGCTCATGGTGGAGTTGTGAAAATAACTACAACTAAAGGTGATTTTGCTTTAAAAAGATATGATTCTTATACTAGTGAGAAAATTCCATTTTTTAATAATGTCTATAATTGTTTGTTAAAAAATGGTTTTGATGATTTTCCAGTGCCAGTCAGTACTAAAAAAAATGAACCTTATTTCAAAGACGAAGCCGACAATGCTTGGGAACTTGTTCCTTGGGTAGATGGTACTAGCCTGTCAAGTCTCGAGCTAAATAATAAATTAGTTAAGGGTGCGTCGACATTCATTGCAAATTTTCATCTGTATTGTAGAGATTTTAATATCGATTCATCGAGCGTTCTCGATAAAAGTCACTCTACGGTATGGATACCCGAAATGTTACATCGAAGAGAATTGATTGGGCGGTCGCTGGAAGGTGGGTTTGCTAACCAAGAAGTTGAACATCTTGTCACAGAACTTTTTCAACTTTCCGCTAAAATTATTCCACGGCTGACCTCAATTAGGTTCTCAAAACTTGAAGAAGGTCTACCATCTTGTGTCATACACGCAGATCTATCATTCGATCACATCTTAGCAGACGAAAGTGGTTACAAGTTAATCGACTTCGATAGAATGAGAATAGGAAAAAGAATAGTCGATATAGAACGGTTAATATCTGAGAGCTCAAAAAAAACTCCACAACTTGGTGAAACCGCACTAGCATCTTATCAAGAGATTTCAAGTCTAACTGCTAACGAACAGAGTGTGTTGCCTATTTTCATTGCTTACCAACGAACGAGGCGAGCTTATTGGAGAGCTGAGAGGTTAGTCAATAATCCTGAACTATTTCAAAATGAAGGCGAAGAGTTTCGTAAGGAGTTATTGTCGGCAGTGTCTCATCTTAGTAATTTTTAAGGGCAAAATATGAAAGAAAGATCATTTACAAAACAATTTCGGGGAGATAGAGCAGAAAAGCGTTATCAAAACGAACTTGATGCGCACCTGCTTTTTCCAGACCTAATACCAGCAGTTCTCAGTACCGATGAAGAATTATTAGAAATTACTTTTGAACACATTTCAGGCGATTCTACTGAATGCAGTAATGAATTTTTGTTTGCTGTTGGGACAGCATTGGCAAACATTCACAAAAGCCACCAAAGTTTTTCAGAATGGAAAAATTCAAATTTAATCGAAAGATATAAATCATTTAGTGATAAGTATCTTGTAGAGTTAGTTGACCATTTACTTGATGATGTGCCAAAACCACTATACGGTTTTACCCATGGAGATTATCGGCGTAGAAATATCCTTGCATTGCCCGATACGATTAAAGTTGTTGATTGGGAATTTTTTGGGATCAATTTTGTATACTGGGATCTAGCAATTTTTGCAGGCGATTATGTGCACCAAAAATTTCACAATCTCCAAACTAATAGCCTTAAACCATTCTGGGAAGGATATCTTGCTGGCAATGAGCTTACAAAGGAAGAGTTAATACTTTGTAAAACACTAGGGGGTCTTGACATTATTGCTGACCCATCTTGCTACAACCAGGAGAAAAGCCCCCAGAACCAAAAGAATTATTTCTTGACTTTAATGAGACAGAAAAACAGTATTTATTAGATCATGAAAATTACATGTAGCTGATAGTTTTAAATATGAAATATAAAATTCTTGTAACAGGCGGGGCTGGATTTATTGGATCACACATTGTTGATGCTTATATTGAAGCTGGACATCATGTAGCAGTAGTCGATGATTTTTCAACAGGGTTTCATAGAAACTTAAATCCTCAGGCCACTATTTTTGAAGGTAATATCCAAGACAAATGGTTTATTAGAGAAGTTTTTAACCACTTTGTTCCAAACATTGTAAATCACCATGCCGCACAAATTTCTGTTGAAAAGTCTGTAGAAAATCCTTTATTAGATAATAAAATTAATGTTGAGGGTACTCTAAATCTTTTAGAGGCAAGTAAACAAAAAATTCAAAAGTTCATCTTTGCCTCATCTGGTGGGGCTGTATATGGGAATCAATCTGGTGCATCTGATGAAGAAACTTGCCCCAATCCAATTTCTCCATATGGAATTTCTAAGCTAGCTTGTGAACAATATCTTAATTTCTATTCCGAGCAGTATTCACTAAAAATTCAAATCCTAAGATATTCTAATGTGTATGGTGACAGGCAAAATGCGCTTGGTGAGGCAGGGGTAATTACTAAGTTTTTTCATCAGTTTCAAAATGGCGTTCAACCGATCATATATGGAGATGGCAACAATACAAGAGACTTTGTTTTTGTTAGAGATGTTGCAAGTGCAAATTTGTTAGCTTTGCACAATGACAAAGAAGGCGTCTGGAATATTAGTTCAAATACTGAAACGAGTGTTAATGATTTATATGACCAAATATCAATCTTAGTAAACACTAGATTGCCAAAGACTCATGGACCTGCTCGAAGCAGCGAAGTAAAAAGTAGCAAACTTGATAATACTAAAGCAATTAATGAACTGGGCTGGACTCCAAAATTTAACCTTCATTCAGGACTAAAAACATTACTAGATTCAGAAAACATTTAAACCAAGTTAATAACTAACTAGTGAGCATCTTTCCCAAACCCGGGATTTTCCCCACTAGCTCCCGAATTTTGTTTTTACTCGCTAGAGGTGGCTCATTGGCCGTATTTGCAGACAAAGTGCCATTAGGAGGCGACACAGGGGCGACCACTGCCTCTTTTGGAGGCACTTCTTCAGCTTCTTCCTGCTTTTCCGGTATTTCTGGACCAAGCAGGATGTTAACGTATTGATCTAAGTCTAGTTCTTCCAGAACCATTTTCTGCAGAGCTCGCTTTCGGATAAGCCATCGTTTTACATCTGCTGGGCTGTTTGGGTCTGGTTTATCCTGTGCGATAAACTTGTCATATAAAAGTAAGATCTGATTTAGTCGTGCTTGTTTGTCAGGCGGAATCACTGGTTCGACTTCAACAATTGCATCTACGTGGACTTTTTTATCCTCTGATTTGAATTCCTTGAAGTTCACACTGTTACCTACGATACGGTACAGTTTGTCCTCACTTAAGAACTCACGATTCAGTTGAATAAGGATATTGGCTACTGTAGTCAAGGCATTGGAAATGTTCTGAGCGTTTATGCTTAATCGCAAATTACTTTGACCCAACAGCATTGCTACTTTGCCAAGTGGCTCGCTCGATGACCTTGGGAGACCCTGCAGATACTCGCCTAACGCTAAAGTTCTGGAGATCTCGTCCCTGAGGAGTTTGTCTTCATTAAGTCCCATTAAGCTGATTTCTGGCGGCCGTTCGATCACCACATCATCCATTTTCCTGAGTTCCCACACGGCACCTGGCGAGAAGATGATGTCATTTTTAGTTATTCCAGTGTCTTTACGAATTTTGACCACTGGATCAAGCATCAATATCACATCATCCATTCGTTGGTTGCGAAGATCAGCAATCTCCATAATTGTGCTTTCAACTGGCTCAACATGACCTGTTGCCCAGAACTCCCACAGCAGTGACATATCGGGGAGGTCTACATAAATATGCCCATTGTTAATATCCAGGTAAGGATTTTCGTCATCTCTGATTACTACTTCACCGTTGGCTATCACTACCAATTCGTCTTCTTCGTAGTCCCAGCACTCCCACAACTCCAATTGCTTTTCCTGATCGTTTTTAACAGGTAGGACTTTTTGTTCTCCCGTATCAGCTTTTTTTAGATCACCGTCAATCTGAGACATTTTCTTTGTATTGATCTCATAGCGCTCTTTTTTCCAATCTTCCACATTCTTAGGTTCACAATATTCAATATTTTTATAAATGTTGTTTTCACCTCGGTTTTCTTCCTCCTTGGTGATTTTTTCTTTTGTCTTAACTATCCTATGTATCAGCCAAGGGCAACCTTCCTGAAGGTCTTCTGTTTCCGGAGCTGGTAGAAAATCCCACAAGTCACAGAGAATCATTGTTGGATCGTCGTACAACGTTTTGAACGTGCCGTCTGACTTTTTCCTGCTTTTAACTTTCCATGCTAACTTAACTATTCCATTTCCATACAACACAGAAGATTCGATCCAATTGGGGAGTTTCTTGGCTAACTCAATAATATCGAAGTCGTAATTCACCAGGTCATCCCAGGAGGATAAGGATTTGGACTCTACATCACGTTTGTCTCTTGGGATCACTCGGGTTTTGCGCTTAGCTGTTGCTAGACGTGAGACAACCGTTTTGACGATCTCAAAAGCAATCGGCGGCATTAGCCGAGTGTTGTAGGCGTAATTTTGTTTATGTTGATAGGCCCGATATAGTCTGTACATTCTGAGCCACTTGGCTTGGTACGGCTCGCGAAACTCTTTTGCACGCTTAAATCTGGCCTTCCATTTTTTGAGAAGTTCTTCGTCACGTTCAGAAGGTGTGTATCTTTTCTGAGGTGTGATCTTTGTTTCTTTAACTTTAGGCTTTGACATAGTGGTGTTGACCAACAAAAATGGGGCTTAGGTTCGTCTACTTATGGAAAATAGAGAAACCCAAGCCCCGATAGATTCGTTAGGCGGATTTATTTATGCTTTAAGGCTATAAAATAGTAGGGGGAAACGCTAGTTTATTGCTGTCAGAAGCTGTAACTTTGAGGGATTTATCAAAACATTCGTCTGGTTTTTGTTTCGATCTTCACTTTCCAAACTTCCATAATAAATTTATTTACGTCTTCTTCTGTGATCAGAGGTAACAAATCATCATCTGCACGATCCATAATCGGTATGTGTCCGTAACGACTTCTTTTCTTTTCTACAAGTCCATGCACTTCCATCATTAGTTGATCATAACTTGGCGAAATTAATTTCCCTTTTTCTGGCGGACCTTCTGGGTACCATTTTTTTCGATACGCATCTTCAAAAGTTTTTATATAAATTTTCAATTCGTCTACAATCTCTTTCTTACCTAATTTCAGCGCCAGCACTCCAATGTAGCAAGCTCTTTCCATTATTCTTGGTTCTGTAAAGCCATAACTATCACCTTCGCCTAAAGTCAACATTTTAATAGCAAAGTTGTAGAGAATTTTTATTGCATCTTTGGCAGTTTGATCTAAATCTTGCTGAATGGCTTTTATACCTATTTTTGATACCGCCTCGATTAAAGAGTCAAACGAATTGTTATCTTTGATCTTTTTAAGGTCGTGAGTAAACCACTCTGTTTGGAAGATATACCAACCAATTTGTTTTGTTAATTCCTCTTTGTCACCTGCCCATTTTTCGTTTTTGGTTAAGTCGACCAATAAACAACCCACATCGGAAATAATCTCACCAAAGGTACTGACTAAAATGTGATTAGCTGTTTTCATTTTTTCTGAAAGGTACCGTAGAGTTGATCTTAACTCTTCTGTAGTAGTAAAGAATGCTTCCTTCCAGTCCTTGATTTCTTCTTCAGTTTTTGCATTCGTGGCTGCTCTAGCTGTTTGGAAAATCATCGAGGACATTGCTGTGAATGGGTTAGCTAAGTTTGTTTGAATTGAGAAGCTGTTATCAAGGGAACCTGTCACCATAGAAACATATGCATAAAAAATAATATTCCTCAGATGCTCCCATAAAGACCTTAGTTCCATCTCCAAGTTAAAGTATTTTGTCGCTATCAGTTGAGAGAGAATTGAGGTGTAAGTATTGATTACCTGTCCCAAAACTACGTTATATTTATTTGTTAGGGCACTCATGGCAATTTTGTCGAGCATGTCATAAATTGATATGAACTCGTGGTGGAGATTCTGTTTTATTACGATTGGGATTATTTCTTCATATGCTAATATTCCTTGGAACAAAGCCTCCTGATGGTTAAATTTAATAGCGCTCTCAAGCAGTTGGTTTAAGTAGCCTCTACATTGCTCCATTATTGGGCTTTCTACTTTGCGTTTGGTCAGGTAGTTGATCTCGCTGGCTGACTTACATAACTGCACAAAAATAGAAATTACTCGAGTAACCCCTTCATTGTCATTTTCTCTCATGTAATTCTCACCGACGGCCACCAATCTTTCGAGTGGAGGAGTTAAGAAAGCACGAGAGTCACTCGTGGTTGCTAAGATGAATCCGGCAGGCAATACAAACGAGGAATCTTTTCTAGTCTGAAAATACTTTTGAAGGATATTGGTTATTACCTGCAGAACACCCAGAGCCGAGCTTCGTTCATTGGAGGCCACCAACTTTCCATGGTAATCAAAAAGATAGTTGAGTCTACTGTTGATGTACGCAAACTCTGGTTTTAAGTATTGGAACGAGGTTGCCAAGGCTTCCTCTTTGGTAACCTTTTTATCAAGCTTTGGCTGTCTAATCAGAACGTCAGCAATTTCCTGAGCTCGTTTGTGAGTGAAATCTAACTTGGCGAAGGCTTGCTTAGAGGCAATTTTTAATACATTGTTTGGGTCAAGCCGGTCCCTGACCCTTTGATAGAAGACAAATGTTAGGTAAAAAACAAAGCCAATTAAGAATAACGCCAATTGGAAAGAGAACACTGTAAGTCCCAGATTGAGTTTGCCAAACAGTAGTGCAAAAGAGAAGACCGCTAAGGAACAACTGCTAATGAGAAAAAATATCACATCGTGCAACCAATCTCTTGCAGCAGTCTCATAAAAGCCCACCGGAATACGCTCTGCGGCATTGCCCATTAGAAGGATACTAAGCGAAAAGATAATCGCCAAGATTCCACCGATCATGGCCGCTACTGCTGTGAAGAAGGTGATGGCATCACTCCTAGCAAATGCCGGATCAATAAACTGCCCGAGTAAAAAAATAGAGCCGATCAGAAGTAAGAAATAAATCAGAGAACCAATAAGCATTTTCTTGGCATTAAGAAAATGGAAGACTCGAAATCTGAAGTACGTTTTTACCGTTAATCTGCCTAGGTAAAAATAAAAGATAGCAGTTTTTTTAAGTAAGGAAACCTTTTTAATTACCTTTCTACGCCAAGAGAGAAGGATTTTCTTTGCAGTTTGAAGAGTTTCCGGGCTGAAGTATTCTTTCAACCCCTTTTTTCGTTTTTTAGTCTTTTTATTATTTGCACCCATATCTGCCTATTTAACAGCCGCTCAAAATTTGAATGCGCTGCTCAAAATTGCATTAAAGCTGTTCTCGCTGTTAACAGCTGTGTGGGGCAGAAGTTTGTATATCCATTTTTTCTTCGTAGCGTTTGTAGCGATTTTGCACCATTCTTCTGCCTGCTTTGCTTTTTCCAATACCTCTGGATCTCTTTTGTCGAGCTTACTTTTATCTTTAACCTCAACTAAATAATAAGCGTCTTTATGTTCAACAATAAAATCTGGATTGTAGTTACCATAAATGTATCTGATCGGCAGTTGTCCATTTCTTAGTCTCAACCAGCTCACTACCGATTTATCTCTATCGAGTGAGTCTGCCAATAATTTCTCTTGAGCAGAATCAAAGTCATAGGCAGGATATACGCTTTTCTTATACCCCTCAATAATATTCCCTCTGGATTCAGACTCATTGACCTCATCTTTATTCAAAGGCACAGCAGATTTTTTAACCGTTTTGAAATATGGCTCAAACTCTAATTCCTCGTCGAGAACTCTATATTCAATTTTAGTCTGCTCTTGAATTTTTTCTCTTAGTTGAGGCAACACATCGTTTAAAATGGTTTGTTCGTGAAGTTTGACCAATTTTGACAATTCCTTACCTTTTGCTGGCAGTTGATCAAGATAATGTTTAATTATTTTTTGCAGTGTAGCTTTAAAAGAGACATCAAATTCGCTCATCTCCAGAATTATTAATCTGACCATTCTGTTAATTGGATCAATTCCTTCTTTAATTTCAATATCGCCAGCTTCTTCTGTTTCCTGAGAGACAATATCGGCTTTAACAAGTTTGGGGGTAATCTTCTTAAGTTCTTCTAGTCGCAGTTCTATAGGAAAGAACTCCAGTTTATTACTAGATTTTACCTTTGCCTCCACCACGGGGATACTAATCAAAAGTTTTTTGTCTTCAACAGGCTTAATTTCAACAGTTTTAAGCCCCTCTTTCTTTTCAGCTTTCTTAACTCCTAATCCTTCAGCGACTTCATGAGCGACCGAAACTACTCTAGAAAAGTTGTCATGCGAAATAATGTCCAAAGAGTCTAACTCCTCAACGCCTGTAAGCTCACCAAAAGGTAATCTCAAACCCCTACCAATTGTCTGTTCAATTAAAGTCTTGCTTATTGATGCTCTAAAGGGAATTATCGTATAAACGTTTTTAACATCCCAGCCTTCTTTGAGTTTGTCTACATGAATAACAATTTCATTTTTATTGACAGGGTAGGGTTCTTCCAAACGAAGAAGTTGGTTAATGGAATCAACCTCACTTTCGCTTGTCACAAGCAAGGTTTTGTTTTTATAATAACCTTCAAAAAAATCATCACTCTCAATCAAACTTTTTACATCTTTTGCATGCTGAATACTTTTTGTTGTAAGCAGGGTAATTGGGAGAACAAATGGTAGCTTGTTATTTTTACAATACTCCTCAATCAAGGCCTTCTTTTCTTGATGTCTTCTAATACCATCCTCAAGTTTGACCATCTCAAGATCGCCTTTGTAGGTATAATCATCGCTTCTGGCAATAACATAGGGCACCTTGATATACCCTCCTTTTGCGCCATTACCATTGCCTAGGCTCTCCAAAGCCTTCTTAGAGTCGTTTATGGCGTCTCCAAGCGTGTATGAGTAGACAATATTCTCACTGATTGGGGTAGCAGTAAATTCTAATCCGAGTTCTGGTTTTAGGTGGTTGATTGCTTTTATAGACTTGAGGCCACGATACCGATGACTCTCGTCCATCATTATCACAAGATCTTTTTGCTGGAGAAGTTCAGCAAAGCTGGATCCCAATGTCTCTTGAAACTTGTGAAATTTAAACTCAACGTCAGTTCGCTCGTTGAATATTTTTTGAATGTTAAACACATATATATTTAGCGATTCAAAAAGTTGATTGGCAAAATTAGAATACTCATAGTTTTCGCCGGTTATTAGATTGAACAATGGAAAATCGGTTAAACCTTCGAAAACATATTTTTTGCTTCCCGGGGTAAAGTTTTCAATCGTTTTTGTGTAGATTGTTTCACCCGGGGTAAGTATAAAAAAGTCCTTCAGACCTTTCGTTTCATATAGGTAAGCAATCATTGCTGCCATGAGCCTGGTTTTACCCACACCTGTAGCCAGAGCGAAGGTAAAGGAAGGAAACTCAGTATCAAACTTAATGTTTCCCACCAATTTGACTTCAATATCTTCTATGCTTTCCTTACCCAATTTAACATTCGAAAGTAATGTGTCTAGCTTTATCAGTGAAAGCTCTTGTGGTTTTCTTAAACTTAATTCTTTAGTGGTTTTATCGATTATCTTCATACTTTAAATTTCCTTAATAATACATCTGGAACTCTTTTAACTTCTATATTATCTGGTAATTTTAAATTTTTGGAAATAGTTTTTGCATAGATGACAATATAGTCAGCCTCGACGCCCACTTCATTTTCTAGAACTCTCACATAGTCCTGAGTAACGTATTGCTCAGTAACATGAGCTATAGTTCTCCCAGCAATTCCGTGTAGCCCATTGTCAGGGTGTAACAATTTAAATCCTTCAACTTTTAGTACTGCTCTAATCAAAGGACCATTGAACATCTTGGGGTTGAGAACTGTTAGTTTAAGGTCATTATCTTGAACGAATAAGCTCTCGCCAAGTTCAAAATACTTGAACCCACTGCCACCGTTCCAACGTGCTGTTTTAGTGATTCCGCTTTTATCTTTACCAAGGACAATTTTTTCTAATCGAGGAGTAATATGTGTCTCTGCGTGTCCACCTATTTCTACCATGACCCATTTTCTGCCCATTTTATGTGCGACTGCACCAGTTGTTCCAGATCCCGCAAAGCTATCCAATACCCAATCACCCTTTTCTGTCGCTAGGTCAATGATGCGTCTTAGGAGGGTTTCTGGTTTTTTACCTCTCCTGAAGTCTACCGATCCTTCGTTGGCCAAATCAGCTTTGGGAATCTCAGCATGACCCCAGAAATCAGTCATTTTGTTTTCTTTGACAATACCTTCTTCAGTTTTAGAAGCAGAATCTTTTAACCAAGCAAATAGCTCTTTATTTAAGTAGTAATTTGTAACTTCTTGACCCTTATATCTGCCTCTACTCGGGATATAATCTACCGAATACAAATTTTTATCCATTCTCGAAATTAATTCGTGTTGAAATGAATTTTCTTTTTGAGGGTTGGTTGTTCTGAAGATGTTCTCGAAATTATTCTTATACTGTTCTCTAATTTCTTCTTCTCTGTCAGCAAAACTCCTTAGAGAAATGGATTCAATATCATAATCTGAGTGTTTATAAATTTTCACCATTTCGCCGTTGGATTTCGAAGCAAACTCTCCAATTAGTTTTTTAGAACCCTTATTCTTGAGGATATATCGATATCGTTGCATCACCTTTTTTTCCAATGGATATCTGCTAAGAGCTTGTGCTAAGTCAATTGAAGCTATATCTTTTGCAAATACCAAAACATACTCATGAGTGTTTACAAGAAACTTTCCACCCTGACCAATACCAGCACTACCTGATCTTTCATATGCTATCTGTGCCAAGAAGTTTTTTCTACCAAAAACTTCATCTAAAATCATTCTGCAGTAATGTACTTCTGTATCGTCTAAGTGAATCCAGATAGTCCCATCTTTTTTAAGTAGTTTATGCAAGAGCGTAAGTCTATCTCGCATCATTGTCAGCCAGATTGAGTGCTCTAATCCATCATCGTAATGATCGAAGGCTTGTCCTGTGTTAAATGGAGGATCTATATAAACTAGCTTTATCTTGTTTCTAAAATCTTGAAGTAGTGCTTTGAGAGCAAGCAGGTTATCTCCCTTAACTAACATATTTTCAGAGTTTTTTTCACCAAATGATGATTTTTCAAGGAAAATACGAGGCTCTGATACTCTCGGATCTTTTTTGTCTACCCAAACGTATGTCTTTTCATTCAAGTCATAAAAGAGACTCTTGTCTTTGTTAAACCAGGTTAGTTCTAATTTTGTATCGTTTTTAGCCATAATTCTTTTATCCCTTATTGTAAACGCTGAATTCACTACCGGATAATACAGGAGTTTTGCCAACGTACATTTTCTTCATTTTTTTGTCAGTCAGATTAAAAGCGTGACCATTGCCAATTTTATTATTGGCAAGGGAAAGGGGACTTTTACCGAGATTTACTTGATAAGCAATTGTGTCCATAAAAGCTACCCTGCCAATCAAGTTGCCTTTTAGCACCTCGAATGCTACAAAATAGTGGTTATTGCCTTGCTTTACTTTTTGAGCAACAAAGCTGTTGTCTCCCACGCTTACAAAATCCTCGGCATTACCCGTGCCTTCTCTTATAAAATTACGAATAGGCTTTAAATTCCCTGAGAAAACATTTGAAAGAACTCCACTTTTGTCTGCACAATAAGTAAAATATTCTAGCGCCACCTTCGCCACAAAGCGGGCAGTATTCACATCTACATCTTGAGACGCAATGAAACTCGACTTAATTTGTTTTGGCTGCTCGTCATCATTGACTGTTTCCTTGCTTGATCCTGATTTTAACCCCAAATTCTTTAGTGCAGCTTGCACAATTTCAGATGAATCGTCTCTATCTCCAATCCAGTCTGCCGATTCAGTTCCTTCTCTAAAACTTCTTATCTTATATTGCAGCTTTTTAATTTTATTTTGGGATTTTATATTAGCCACTTCCTCTGCGAAGATGAGGGCATGGAGGTTACCTTTTTTTAACAAAAGAATGGGGTCTTTGGTAAAACCGACTTTATCTAATGCACTTTTTACTAATAGCAACAGTGGATTGTATTCAATTGTGGTTTCGGGAGAAAAGTGGAATTTTAGGAGGCTTGAATCGTAAAGAATAACTGGACTTTGTTTACCTGTCTTTCTTATGAGGAGAAGTCTTGCTATTAAGCCTTCAAAACTTTTTTCTGCAAAGTGTTTTTCAATTGTCTCGCCCAATTTGCTATTACATTGGTCACAAACAACATCCCCTTGAAAGAATAAATCCGGCTGAAAATTACCCATAAACTGGCTCAAAATGTGAGCCTTTTTCTTGAAAGAGTTTGGTTCTTGGCTACTGCAGTAAATGCATTTGGGGGTTTGTCTATTCATATTTATTTTCTTATTGTTCAAGATTGCCTCAATATCTTTCGGATCATAGCGCCTGTCACCACGTTCATTCACTATAATTGCTTTCAGCTTGCCTCGTTTATCCCAACGCCTTAACGTTTCCGAATGAACGTTTAGTATTTCGGCCGCCTGCTTGATAGTTAGCAGCTTTGGTAGCTGATGTTTTTTCTTCGGCATACCTATACAAAATTATACAAAAATAATGACTGAAATGGTATAGCAATAAGCGAAAGAGTCTTCATAAAAGTCATGTTTGGTTGACTGATTTGAGTCTTTTCCATATTTCTACCATTGCTAGCGTATCTAGCCTGCAGTACTTGAGTAAATTCTTTCTAACTTGATCTTTTTGTTCTTCTGAAGCATTCCCATGCACAACCTCCCACCATCGGGTCATAGCTGTTGCCCCTTCGGCAATTTCCATATCATCGTAACTAAGCTCGGGACATAATACTGGTAAAACTTTTTTAATAGAGGCACTGCCATGAAAGCGGTAGTCAACATAAAGACCATTTTTAAAAATATCCATTAGATCGAAAACTCGTCCATTAATACCTTCAATCTCGTTGCTGTAAACTGGTTGTAGAATGGCTAATTCTTCATTCCGCTTACATTCAAAGTGTTTGTTCCAGACGATGACTGAACCACTATCACCAATAACTTTCATTAGCGCCTCGGTAAACTGAGGGCTAGGTTCATCGACTTCAGTAGTGATAAATTCGTAGTGGCTTAATTGAGTATCCTCTGGCTTTGCCAATACGTGTAAGGAGAATTGAAAGACGATATGTTGATAGGGTGTGTAGCTGTCATGAATAGGAATAGCAGGCCCAAATGTTTCATAGTCTAAAAAGTAATGAGGGAAGGTTAGATTTCCCAACTCTCTACTTATTCCCTCTCGGTCGATTATCGCCTGTTGAGTTTTAATTGAACGTAGTTGAAGTATCTGTTTGGGGTTTAAGTCTTCCGTTTCATCAATATCTACAAGGTTTGA
Source organism: Patescibacteria group bacterium (assembly GCA_041742135.1). GTDB lineage: Bacteria > Patescibacteriota > Microgenomatia > UBA8517 > UBA8517 > 01-FULL-44-24b. The sequence goes on from JBGSJG010000008.1 coordinate 294,492, forward strand.
ATAGCCTTTTTCTACCAGTTTTTCGTACTGACCTACTTTCCACCATGACAAGTCATAAATTGGGTACTCTCCTAGATTTGGGTGGCATAGTTGGAGGCAGGAGCAGTCGTTAGGTTTATAGCAGCGATTTTCTGGTGGATTATCTGCTTTTAGAACTTCTAACGCCTCGGACCGCAATTTGAAGACTTCATCCTCAAGCTTAGCGATTACGTTTGCCATGTCTTCAACCAAGAAAAACTTTTGTAAGTCGATTTGACCATTTTTTACATAATCTCCATTTACATGCACCAGGTATGTTTTATGAACGGGCAGTGTAGCCTTACCAATAAGATGTTGAAACGTCACATCATACTTATTCTGCTTATCAACTTTAGTACTGCTCTTTATCTCGTATAAGTCATATGTGTTATTAAGTGTGTCATGTACCAAAGCATCAATTCTGGCTTCGTAGTTGCCGTCAGTCAGGACGTATTGAAAATCTATAGTGCTTCCAGGGGGATATTCCGCTTCAACTTTGTTTTGTAGAAATTGTTTGGCAAGACGCTCAACTTCATAACCTTGTTTTGCTATTAATTGATCATAAGCCGAGAACTTTTTACTCTCCAGTTTGCCATTGACCTCTGCCCACAAGTGCATTGGTGAATCTAGAAATGTAAGGAAGTTGGATTTAGTTAGTATCATTTACTGTTATTGATTACTTTTTAGTCATAGGGATCAAGTCCAAAATTCTTTTTAGCTCGTTCCTCATTTGCCTTGTTCACTTCTGCAATTTCATTTCGGTTTCTTCTTTGGATTTCCTCCTCACTTTCCAGCTCCTCAGGGTAAAAGTTTTGTGGCACGCCGTTTTCCATTCTTACCTGAATTTTTTGTTCCCCGTCTTCTTCCAACTCTTTAAGAACAACTCCCTTGCCCATAACTTTATGCCTAACAACCATTCCTCTCGTAAAATTCATGAAGACACCTCCTCTCTCTCTTGAAGTAAAAATTCATTTAACTTACCTACTGCCATTGAGATGGCCACCTGACTTTGCCTATAAGCCTCCAGTAATCTGTTTGTAACCTCAGCAAAGGCGTTCCCCTCAGCCCTTGTGTTTGCGTACATATTAACAAAGGTATTTACTCTCCCTACTCCAGCATATGCTTTGTTGATCTCGTCTCTTAAACCATCTGGCAAGAGCAGAAGCGAGCCTTGAGCTATGGATCGGTTGTATTCGTTATCATGGAGTATACATCCTATTTTGTCCTGCCATTGAGAGCCGCTTGTGAACTGTTTTACAACCAACTCATTGTGCCCTAATTCTAGAGACATACCCTCTAACGGGCCGACATCAACATCCCTTGGGGCGGAAATAAGTGCTTCTGGATGCTTGGAGCAAGTCTCCAGCCACTGTTTCTTATGTGCAAGTAATTCTATTTTAGTGAACTTTCTTCCTCTTGGATGAGCATCGTTGTAATGATTTACCTCAGCGTGGCACTCAAAACATAGTGGTATGGCATTCTCAATATCGTCACTTCCACCATCAGCCTTATGTTCAACGTGATGAAGTTCCATTTTAACGCCACAAAATCTGTGACACACGCAGCATCTCCTGTGGCAATGAGCTAGTAGTTTTGAAACTTTATTTTTATCAAAAGCCATATTATTTATTAGTTGCCCATTAGTTCTTCGGCATACCTCTATTTAATTATACAAAAATAAAGCCTAAATTGGTATACTTGCAGCACAACCATGAGTGCAAAAAAAACGAATAACCATTTACCATCGCATAGTGACAACGACTTTACAGATAAGGAGTCAGTAAGTCTTATTGAAAATATTTTAGCTCGCCACAAACGAGTAATGCCGAAGCTGTATTCGAGCGACAAATGGCCTAATATTGATGGTCATATTGAAGTCCAAGATATTAGTAATGTATTAATGGGGCGTTCATACGTGCAAGTAAAAACTTTTCCTGCCAACCATAATTTGAAATTTGCATGCCCTGTATCTTTTCTCACAAGTTGTGAGCTAGACCCTTGTTTTTTGTTTGGTGTTGATAATCAAAATGGGAGGGTTTATTGGCTTTATTTCGATGCTCAGGTTATAAAAGAAATTGATTTCGAAAACAATACATCCACAAAAACAATTGAATTTATTCAATCACAATACTTCGATAAGGATAAGGTTGATTATGTTGAGGAGTGGGAAAAAATCATCAGAGATAACCAGCAAAAATTTAAGCAGTATAACGAGCTAAAAGAATCGTACGAGCTTATTCTCAGTAGTTCCAATAGAGCCATAGGGAAAACTGATAAAAATTTTTCTAAAATTCATTTATTTCTTGATGAGTTGAACAGCGGACTCGATCACCAGTTTCGAATAGTAAAAGATATTTTTTATCCACGAACTTGGAAAATAGGACTTGCGTACTATGACTATGAAGACACAAAGGTTGCCTACACTCCGTTTCCCATCCCAATTGATCAGAATGATGTTCAGATAAAAGAGGTTGATGACAATCTACGAGATAAACTAAAAAAACAGGGGCTAGGATTTACTGGGCATTTTGCTGAAAACCCTATAGAGATCAGACCAAGAGAATATGCAAAGGAAATTTTAGGTTCAAAAATAACATCTATCCTGGAGAGACAACTCCTAAACCATTCAGGACATGTGTTATTGGCCCAAGAAGCTGTTTTCAACTTCGTTTACAGTTACCACGACTACATGAATTTACCTAAAAAAGACTCATACTCTATTGAAGAAGTGAAGGGTAGCGATTGGCTGATGCAGATGAAAAACACTTCCTTGTTATCTATAAATGCAAAGCACATCAATCTAAGTATTTTTTGGGAACTCTT
>JBGSJG010000009.1:0-1751 GCA_041742135.1 Patescibacteria group bacterium
AACTTTATGATTGTTTGTGTCCATTTATGTAGACAACTATCATTATAATATGAATAATAAGTAATTACTTACTTTTTCTGTTACAATAAAAATCAGCGAGTTTATTGACCTATATGAAGATAAAAACAAACAAAGAAACCACGTTAAAAGGACCAGACGATTTTGCTACCGTTGGTGAGTATTTATGTAAGTTACGAGAAGCAAAAGATCTCACCCTTCGCACGGTAGTGGAATCAACCAAGGCAGCAATCAAGTGTGGCAAGCTGGATCCTCAGTCAGCTGTTTCGCGCGGATACCTTTCAAACCTTGAGTCGGGAAAATATCTACATCCATCACCACTTAAGCTGAAGGCATTGGCCTTTGTTTATCAAATCCCCAACGAGACACTTTTAAATAAAGCTGGGTATTTGGATAAAACCAGCGGTAAGCTCAAGCAGGACTCCTCATTTACGCTAATGCTTAAAGAAGTTCAGGACATGACCAATAGCGAGAAGGAGTCGGTCATGGACTATATCGGGTATGTAAAAACCCGACGCCGACAAAAATATGATAAAAGCCCAAAGAAGGGCTAGGCAGATTTTACGCAAGTACAATCTATCTACTGCCCCAATAGATTTACATAAAATTGTTACTGCCGAAGGGATAACCTTGGACGAGTGGTCATTTCGCGGCCGAGTAAAAGAAGTCTATGTCGGCGATAGTATTGCTATTCGCTCCCACACCGATAAACGAAAAAGGCGCGAGCTTATTGCCCACGCCTTAGGTCACCATTTTCTCCACTCCGGAAATCAATTCTATTTCGAGAGCTGTGATCAGTTCGTTACTTTCAAACAGGAACATGAGGCGCAGTGTTTTGCCACCGAGCTACTGATGCCACGAGAATTACTGACTAAAACTAAACAACTACCTCTTGCGACGGCAGCTGACTATTTTCTCGTTACTAAAAATTTTTTGAAACTGGGGTTTGGAACAACTCAAAAGGGGGATCTATGTCACTAGCCATGCTCATCTTTATGGATGAGTCAGGTGACACCGGATTTAACTTTCGCCGGGTCGCTAGCTCCTACTTTGTCTTGACCATCGTCATTTTCGATGATTTGGATGCAGCCGAGAAAGCCAACGACGCCATTAACCAGCTAAAAAAAGATCTCAAGTTCCATCCGGGGAGAGAGTTTAAGTTCAGCACCGGAACATCAAGTCATGAGAAAGAAGTGTTTTTGCGAAAGTTGTCTCACTTCGATTTTCATTACCGCTCAGTGATTATCGATAAGACTAAGCTTCTAAAGAGAGAACCACTTAATCCCACAGATAGTCTGTACATGTTGGTGGCCGACCAACTATTTATGCGGGCTCAGAATCGTATTAACCACGCATCGTTGTTCGTCGATTTGACCAGCAAACACTTTATCCGGGAGTTTAATGGGTATCTAAGAAAAAAGCTCAACACCGACATGGAGAAGCTCTTGGGCCAGATTAGGCATAAAGACTCCAAGAGCAACAACCTGCTACAGCTGGCGGATATGGTTTGTGGGGCAATTTACAGGAAATATAACCGTAACGACGACTCGTTCTATAAGCTGATCAAAAAGAGGGAAGAAGATTTGTGGAAGCCTTACTGAAAAAAGTTCGATCTCTGTGGCCAAGACGGATCACATTTCTGTGCCGACATTCGCTCCCTTAAAAGGTACTTTCACCACCGAGATCATTCGGTACTAGTAATATACCAAATTTGACCCCTTTCTGTCAATCGA